>JBKJIL010000273.1:0-10128 GCA_046598435.1 Acidimicrobiales bacterium | reverse complement strand
CCTCGCCCTCATCGACCCCCCGTACGAGCACAGCGACGATGCCTGGCTCGACCTGCTCGATGGCTTGCCGGCCGACTTGGCGGTGGTCGAGTCGAACCGCGAGATCGAGGTGCCCTTCGGCTGGGAGGTGCTCCGATCGAAGGCCTACGGACGCACCCACGTCCTGATCGCGGTGCGACGACCCGTCTGACCAGGGCGTTGGTGAGCGGCGCGCTCGACGGCGGTAGCGTGACCCCGATGACCAAGGTCCTGTATCCGGGCTCGTTCGACCCCATCCACAACGGCCACCTCGACATCATCGAGGTGGCGGCCCGTCGGTTCGACGAGGTCGTCGTCGCCGCGGTGCGCAACCCGCAGAAGGGCAAGGCGCTCTTCGAGCTGGACGAGCGCCAGGCGATGATCGCCGAGTCGGTGTCCCACCTGCCCAACGTCACGGTGACCCTCTTCGCCAGCCTGGTCGTCGACCTGGCGCAGGAGATCGGCGCCGACTTCATCGTCAAGGGCCTACGGGTGGTGTCGGACTTCGAGTCGGAGCTGATGATGGCCCAGATGAACCACGCCGTCTCCGGGGTCGACACGTTGTTCATCCCGTGCGGCTCGTCGCACTCGTTCCTGGCGTCCAAGCTCATCCGGGAGATCGCTCGCTTCGGCGGCAACGTCTCGAGCATGGTCCCCGAACCGGTGGCCAAGCGCCTCGAGGAGAGGTACCCATCCTGATGGCCGACCACGACGACGACGTCGACATCCCCGAGGCGGAGCGCCCCCGCCTGCCCGGCACCGACGCCGAGCAGATGCTGCGGCGGCTGCACGAGCTGGTGGCTTCGGCCCGGCCGATGCCGCTGTCCACCTCGGTGATGATCAACCGCGACGAGGTCCTCGACCTCCTCGACGAGACCATCGCCCGCCTCCCCGACGAGCTGCGGGCCGCCCGCTGGCTGCTCAAGGAGCGCGAGGAGTACCTCAGCAAGGTGAAGCGCGAGGGCGAGGAGATCCTCGACCAGGCCCGCAGCCGGGCCGAGCGGATGGTGCAGCGCACCGAGGTCGTGAAGGCCAGCGAAGCGCGGGCCCGCAAGATCGTGGACACCGCCCAGAGCGAGGCCAACCGCCTGAAGAACGAGTGCGAGGACTACTGCGACCACAAGCTGGCCAGCTTCGAGATCGTGCTCGAGCGCACCCTCAAGATGGTGGGGGCGGGGCGCGAGAAGCTCCAGGGCTCGCTGCAGACCGGGAACGCGGTCCCCTCCGGTGGGCCGGGGGCCCCCGAAGACGATCCCGACGGCCCTGCGGTGTTCGACCAGGACCTGGGGTAGCGCCCATGGCTCGCTCCGTCCTGCGGATCGGGGTGATGGAGCTTCGTCGCCGGCCCGGCACCCAACGGGAGGTCGAGGTGGCGACCCCGATGGCCGACCTCGCCATCACCTCCGCCCACGTGCCCACCGACGCCGACGTCGTCGTGAGCGCCGTCCTCGAGGCCATCGAGGGGGCCGTCACCCTCACCGGCACGGTCGTCGCCCCCTGGACCGGGGAGTGCCGTCGGTGCCTCGATCCGGTGGTGGGCAGCATCGAGGTCGTGCTCAGCGAGGTGTTCGAGCCCCGGCCCAGCGACGGGGAGACCTACCCGATCGAGGGTGATGAGGTCGACCTCGAGCCGGTGGTGCGCGATGCCGTGCTGCTGCACCTGCCGCTGGCCCCCCTGTGCCGGCCGGACTGCCTCGGCCCGGCGCCGGAGGCCTTCCCGACGCTGATCGACGGCGAGTCCGACGCCGAGTCCGACCCGTCGGGCGAGGCCGAGGAACCCCTGACCGACCCCCGCTGGGCCGGTCTCGGTCAGCTCAAGTTCGACTGATCGAGCGCCCGTTCGCTACGCTCTCCCGGCTGCGCGACAGGCCTGTCGGCCAGCGCACCCCGCTCTCCCTGCATCGAGGATCACCGTCATGGCCGTCCCCAAGAAGAAGACCTCCAAGGCCAAGAGCCGCAGCCGTCGGGCCAGCGCCTGGCGCCTCGAGCTGCCCTCGCGCAGCCTGTGCCCGCGCTGTGGTGCCACCAAGGTGCCCCACGTCGTGTGCGGCAACTGCGGCTGGTACGCCGGCCGCCAGGCCGTCGAGGTCGACTGACCCTCTGATGCTGCCCGTCGCCATCGATGCGATGGGAGGGGACAAGGCCCCCGACGAGATCGTGGCCGGAGCCCATCGGGCGGTCGCGGAGCTCGGCGTGCCTGTCGCCCTCGTCGGCCAGCCGGAGGTCCTGGGACCCATCGCGGGGGACCTCGAGATCATCCCGGCCTCCGAGGTGATCCCGATGAGCGCCGACCCCGGTGCCAGCGTGCGCCGGATGAAGGACTCCTCGCTGGTGCGGGCCGCCGAAGCGGTGCGCGACGGCAAGGCCTCCGCCATGATCTCGGCCGGGAACACCGGGGCCACCATGGCGTCCGCCCTGCTGCGCATGGGGCGGATCAAGGGCGTCTCGCGTCCCGCCATCGCCACCCCGATCCCGGTGCCTGGTCACCTCCCCACGGTGCTGCTCGACGCGGGCGCCAACGCCGAGTGCCAGGCCGACTGGCTCCTGCAGTTCGCCCAGATGGGCGCCGTGTTCGCCCGGGTGCGCTACGGCATCGCCCAGCCCCGGGTGGGTCTGCTCTCCATCGGCGAGGAGGCCAGCAAGGGCACGCCGCTGGTGAAGGAGACCCACGCCCTCTTGGCCTCCTCGGACGCCCTGACGGCGGCGGGCGCGGTCTTCATCGGCAACGTCGAGGGCCGTGACGTGATGGCCCCCGACGTGGATGTCGTCGTCACCGACGGCTTCACCGGCAACGTCGTGCTCAAGACGCTCGAGGGCGGCATGCGCACCCTCGTGTCAGCCATCTTCGAGGCCTTCGGCACCAGCCCCGAGACCCAGGCCGCCAGCGAGGTGCTGGTGCCCGCCCTGCTGCCCCTCTACGGCACGCTCGACCCCGACAACACCGGCGGCGCCATGCTCCTCGGCGTCGACGGGCTGTGCCTGATCTCCCACGGCTCCAGCTCGGCCACGGCCATCGTGAACGCGGTGCGGGTGGCCAAGGAGCTCCTCGACGCCGACGTCGTCGACAACCTCCGCGCCGCCGTCGTCCCCGCCTAGCGCTCAGATCGCTCGGCGTCGCTCGATGCGCACGGCGGCCAGCACGGCCACGGCGGCGACCAGCACTGGCCACCACAGCGTGTGGGGGTCGTCGGTCGTGCCCAGCCACGCGTGGCGCAGCCCGCCGACCACGTGGCTGAGGGGCAAGACGTTCGACAGCATCCGCATCGCCCCGGTCATGACGGCCCGCGGCGGGCCTCCGCCACCGAGCAGGAACATGGGCACGAAGAGCAGGTTGCCCAGCGCGGTGGCCGACCGACCGGTGGGCAGCATCGAGCCCAGCGCTCCGCCGATGGCGATGAAGCAGGCCAGGCCGACGACGTACCAGCCGAGCACCCCCATCGGGTGCACCGGTGGCGCCAGGCCGTAGACGGCGGTGCCCGCGGCCAGCACCACGAGGACGGCGACGGTGCCGAGCACGACCCCGAGCGCGATCTCGCTGGCGATCAGCACTCCAGCGCTCATCCCCGAGGCTCGGAAGCGTCGCAGCACGCCGAGCTCTCGGTGCGTCGCCACGTGCACCGGCAGCGTGATCAGCCCCATGGCCGCGATCACCACGCCGATGTAGCCGGCCACGTAGTGGTCATCCGGGGCCACGCCGGCGAAGTCGGGGTCGGGGGCCTGGCCGAACACCCCTGCCAGCACCAGGACGGTGGCCAACGGGAAGCCGAGCAGCCCGACGGTGACCATGGGCTCCCGCAGCAGGAGCTTCAGCTCCATCGCCGTCAGGCGCAGGGCCGTTCGCAGGGAGCGGGCCGGTCTGGTGCCGGCTCGGGCGAGGTCGCGTGGGACGGGGGAGGTGAGCGTGGTCATGAGGAGATCCCTTCGGTCAGAGCGACGAACTGGTCTTCGAGGGTGGGGCGTCGGGCGTGGAGGTCGTCGGCTGGCCGGCCGGCGGCCACGAGGTGGGCCCCGACGTGGGCCAGCACCGCGCCGGTGCCGTGCACCTGCACCTCGACGCCGACCCTCCCCACGCGGCTGACCCCGGGCAGCTTGCGGAGCCCGGGCAGGGCGATGTCGGGGTCGGTGAAGCGGACCGTGGTCCGCCCGCCGAGGGCCTCGACGAGCGCCGCCGGGGTGCCCTCGGCCACCACCCGCCCGCGGTCCAGCACCACGATGCGATCACAGAGCCGTTCAGCCTCTTCGACGTCGTGGGTGACGAGCACCACGGTCGTGCCGGCGTCACGGATGCGCCGCACCACGTCCCAGGTGCGGCGCCGGCCGACCGGGTCGAGGTTCTGGGTCAGCTCGTCGAGGAACACGAGCTGGGGCCGGCCGATCAGGGCCAGGGCGACGAAGAGCCGCTGGCGCTCGCCGCCTGACAGCGTGCTGTAGGCGTGGGTCCAGAGCCCTTCGAGCTGCCACTCCTCGGCCAGCTCGGGCAGCGGCCGGGGCGACGGGTGCAGCGAGGCGAACAGCGTCAGCGCCTCACCGACCCGCATCCGATCGGGGAGCGCCGCGTCCTGCAGCTGGCTGCCGACCATCCGGCGGAGCTCGTCACCCGACGTCGAGGGGTCGAGCCCCAGCACGTCGACGGTGCCGTGGTCGCCTCGACGGAGGCCCTGCAGGATCTCCACGGTCGTCGTCTTCCCGGCGCCGTTGGTGCCCAGCAAGCCGAACAGCTCGCCACGGCGGACGGCGAACGACACGCCGTGGAGCACCTGCGTGTCGCCGTAGCGCTTGGTGAGGTCGCGGACCTCGATCACCGGCTCGGTGACCACCGCGGGTTCGGGTGGGGGTGCAGCTTGCAGCCGTGTGGTTCTCATGGCCCGATCGTGCGCCGGCGCTGTCGCCGCGGCATCGCCCGAGGGGCCTTACCTCGGTTGCGCCCCCGGGCGGGGGTCGACGATCCCGTGGTCGTAGGCGAACACGATGGCCGCGGCCCGGTCGCGCACCCCGAGCTTCGAGAAGATCGAGCCCACGTGGCTCTTCACCGTCGCCTCGCTCACGAGCAACGAGGCGGCCACCTCGGTGTTGGTGGCGCCGCGGGCGATGTGGCGCAGCACGTCGTGCTCCCGCTCGGTGAGCTGGTCGAGTCGGATGGTCTCGGCGCGGCGGGGGCGCAGGGTGCCGCGAAACGCGGTGAGCACGCGGGGGACGACCTTCGGGTCGAGCCACACCGCACCGCCCGCCACCGCCCGCGCCGCGGCGATGAGGTCCTCCGCCGAAGCGTCCTTCAGCGTGAAGCCGGCCGCCCCGGCATCGAGCGCGCCCCAGAGGGCGTCGTCGTCGTCGAAGGTGGTCAGCACCAGCACGGGCGGGGCGTCGGGCGCCTGGGTGAGTTGACGGGTGGCCGTTACGCCGTCCATGCGCCGCATGCGGATGTCCATGAGCACGAGGTCGGGCCGGTGGGCGGCCACCGCCGCCGCCACCTCGTCCCCGTCATCGCACTCCGCCACCACCTCGAACCCGTCGTCGGGACCGAGGATCCGGGCCACACCGGCCCGGATGACCGGCTGGTCATCGACGATGAGGACCCGGATCACGAGGGCAGCAGCTCGTTGGTGGTGGAGCCCAGCAAGGGCAGGTGGGCGACGACGGCCCAGCCGTCGGGCGTCGGGCCCGCCTCGAGGTCGCCGCCGAGCGCTCGGGCTCGTTCGGCCATGCCGACCAGGCCGAAGTGGCCCGTGCCCCGGTCGGGGGGCGGGGCGGGACGCCCGTGGTCGGTGATGGCGAGGCGCGCCGTCTGCCCGTCGTGGTCGACCCTCACGGTGACTCGGTTGGTGGGCGCGTGCCGGGCCACGTTGGCCAGCGACTCCCGGGTGATCCGGTGCAGCGCCGTGCCCACCGGGCCGCCCAGGTCGTTGACCTGCGCCGCGGCGTTCAGCTCGATGACCAGGCCGGCGCGCTGATACTCCTGGACGAGATCGGCCAGGTCGGCCGAGCCGGCCAGCGACGGGTCCGTGCCCCGCTCGTCGGTGCGCAGGGCGGACACAGTCGCCCGGATCTGATCGAGGCTGGCCCGTCCGACGGTCTCAGCATCGCGCAGGGCCCGCTCGGCCTCGTCGATGTCTCGACGCAGCACGTGGCGGGCGCCGGTGACGTGGAGCAGGACGGCGGCCAGGGTGTGGCCGGCGAGGTCGTGGAGCTCGCGGGCGATGCGTCGTCGCTCCTCGGCCACGGCCTGCTCGGCCAGGGCCTCCCGGGCCGCGTGCAGCTCCTCGATGACCGTCTGCTGGCGGCGGAGCCCGAGCCCCAGCGCGAAGGTGAAGACGGCTGCCGACGACCACGACCCCCATCCGATCGAGTCGGAGCCGCCGAGCTGCTGGGACACGAGCCAGGGCGTCACGGCGGTCACCGCGAGGATGAGCCCGGAGCGGGCGCCGATGCCGAGGTGCCAGGCCGTGTAGAGGGTGACGAGCGTCGGCAGGAAGAACAGGCCCTCGAGGTGGCCGGCCTGGCCGACGACCGCCGCGATGGGTGCCAGCACGGCCAGCGCGAACAGCTCCGGGTAGAGGCGGGCCACCACCCCGCGCAGCACGAATGCGGTGATGGCGGGGGTGAGCAGCAGCAGCTCGCCCACCGAGCCCGGCTCGTCCCACTGCGCCATCGCCACGATGGCCACCGCGGCCGTGGTGATGAAGAACAGCTCGTAGCGACCGGTGGGGCACGCCGGGCCGGCAAGCTTGGCGCGCACTGCGGTCGTGCTGTCCACGAGGGGAGGCTACGACGGTCTCGCCGTGCTGTCGTCAGCCCCTGGGATGACCGTCGGGGCAGTCTCTGGGAGGACGGGCGACGGGTGACGTAGGGCCTGACCAGGGCAAACGATGGTGCACAAGCGCACAAAGTCCGCGCAACGGTATGCTCTCGCCCGCCCCAGACCGCCGCGTGCAGGAGTCACAGTGCCCGCCGAGACCCACGTCGAACGAGGACAACCCATGGATCGCCAGCAGGTGTTCGAGCTCATCCGCGATCGTCTCGCGGACATCCTGGAGGTCGAGCCCTCGACCATCGTCGAAGGGGCCAGCTTCGCGGACGACCTCGAAGCCGACTCGCTCGCGCTGATCGAGCTCGTCGAAGCCCTCGAGGAGGAGCTCAGCGAGCGCTCCGTCGGCTTCCGCATCGACGACGAAGACCTCGAGGACCTGAAGACGGTGCGCGATGCCGTCGACTACGTCGTCGGCCGGCTGTAAGAGGTCTGTCATCTCGCTTCCGGTACCTGGCCTGGCACGACTGATCGAGCGCCTCGGCCTCGACATCGCCCCTGACCTCCTCGCGCCGGCGCTCGTGCACCGCTCCTGGTGCGCGGAGCACGCCGGCCACCCCTCCAACGAGCGTCTCGAGTTCCTGGGCGACTCGGTCCTCGGGGTGGTCGTCACCGACCACGTGTACCGGACCCACGAGCAGCTCCCCGAGGGCGACCTCACCGACATCCGCAAGACGGTCGTGAACTCCGTGGCGCTGGCCGAGGTGGCCGAGGGCCTCGGCATCGGCGACCACCTCCTGCTCGGGAAGGGCGAGGAGCTCTCCGGCGGTCGGGAGAAGCCCTCGATCCTCGCCGATGCCCTCGAGGCCGTCTTCGGTGCCGTGTACCTGGCCGAGGGCCTGGCGGGAGCGCAAGCGCTCGTCCTGCGGGTGCTCGGCCCCCGTCTGGCCACCGCCCAAGCCGACGGCGCCGACCACAAGAGCCGTCTGCAGGAGCTGGCCGCCCACCGGTTCGGGAACCCGCCTCGCTACGAGGTCGAGTCCTCGGGCCCTGACCACGCCCGCACCTTCTTCGTCACCGTCACCATCGACGGCGAGCCGCACGGCACCGGCGTGGGGCGATCCAAGAAGCAAGCCGAGCAGGCGGCGGCCCGTGCCGCCGTCGACGCGCTCGCTGACCACACCGACATCGACAGCAGTGATGTCGACGACACCCTGAGGGAGATCCACCATGGCTGAGCTGCCCGAGCTGGAGACGGTTCGACGGGAGCTGGAGAAGGAGGCCGTGGGCAAGCGCTTCAAGGCCCCCGAGATCCTTGGCGCGAAGGTCGCCCGTCACAACGGCAAGAAGGACTTCCAGGCCCGTCTGGAGGGGGCCAAGGTGAAGTCGGTGGACCGCAAGGGCCGCCACCTCGTCGGCAACCTCGACAACGGCGAGCTCCTCGTCCTCGATCTGGCTGACGGTGCCCGCCTCGAGAAGGTGGCCCCCAAGTCCGTCGCTCCGAAGGGTACGGCCGTCGTGTTCTCCTTCACCCAGGGCGGCCAGATCCGCCTGGTCGACCCGTCCGGCACCGCCGGGGTGATGGTCGTGGCCAGCGACTCCCTGGCCGACGAGGTCCCGGCCATCGCCGCCGGTGGGCTCGACCCGGTGGCCGACGCGGTCTCGTGGACCTCGTTCGCCCGGGTGATCCTCGCCCGCAGCACCAAGCTGAAGGCGCTCCTGATGGACCCGGAGGTGGTGGCCGCCATCGGCCCCATCTACAGCGACGAGATCCTGTGGGAGGCGGGCCTGCGCTACGACCGCATCTCGAACGAGCTGTCGAGCCAGGAGATCCGGCGGCTGTTCCGCGCCCTCGTGGAGACGCTCCACGAGGCGGTGAAGCACCGTGGCACCACGGTCGACGACTACCCCTTCGTCGACCTCTACGGCAAGCCCGGCGACTACCAGGGTGAGCTGAAGGTGTTCGGTCGCGAAGGCGAGCCGTGCCGGCGGTGCCGGGCGTCGGTCATGAAGGCCCGGTTCGCCAACAAGCCCGTGTACTTCTGCGAGGCGTGCCAGGTCTGAGGCTGCTCCGATGGCGGTGCCGCGGGCACTAGCGTCGGAGACCGGATGTTCCTCAAGACGCTCACGCTGAAGGGCTTCAAGTCCTTCGCCGACACCACCGCACTCGAGCTGGAGCCCGGGGTCACCGTCGTGGTGGGCCCGAATGGCAGCGGCAAGTCCAACGTCGTCGACGCCATCGGCTGGGTGCTCGGCGCCCAGGCTCCATCCGCGGTGCGCTCCCAGAAGATGGACGACGTCATCTTCGCCGGCACCTCCAAGCGTCCGGCGCTGGGCCGCGCCGAGGTGGCCCTCACCATCGACAACTCGGCCGGGCTGCTGCCCATCGACTTCACCGAGGTGACGATCACCCGCACGCTGTTCCGCACCGGCGACAGCGAGTACGCCATCAATGGCGTGCCCTGTCGGCTCCTCGACATCCAGGACCTGCTCTCCGACACGGGGGTGGGTCGCCAGCAGCACGTCATCGTCAGCCAGGGCCAGATCGACGCCGTCCTGAACGCTCGGCCCGAGGAGCGCCGCCTCATCATCGAGGAGGCGGCCGGGGTCCTGAAGTACCGCAAGCGCAAGGAGAAGGCCGAGCGCCGCTTGGCCGCCACCGAAGGAAACCTCACCCGGCTCGGTGATCTTCTCCGCGAGGTGCGCCGGCAGCTGCGGCCGTTGGAGCGCCAGGCCGATGCCGCCCGTCGGCATGGTGACCTCGTGGCCGAGCTCCGGGCGCTGCACCTGTTCCTGGCCGGGCGGGAGCTGACGACGCTGCGCCGCCGGCTGGGCGATGGGGGAGCGGCCCGGGCCGAGCTGGCCACCGAGGACAACCTGCTGCGCCGCACCCTGGCCGAGCTCGACGCCGGCGTGCTCACCGCAGAGTCGGAGCTGGGTCACACCGGCGGCGACGACCTCGGCGATGCCCTGGTGCGCTTCGAGTCACTCCGGGAGAAGGCGCGCGGTCTCGCCGCCGTGCTCACCGAGCGCCGGCGGGGGATCGACCGGGAGCGGGGTGCCTTCGTCGACCAAGCCGTGATCGCCACCCTCGAGGCGGAGGCCACCCGGCTCACCTCGGAGCTGGCTGACGCCGACCGCGAGGCGGAGGGGCTGGTTCCCCAACAGGAGGAGCTGGCCCAGGCGCAGCAACAGCTGGCTGACGCCCGCGCGAGCTTCGAGCAGGACTGGTCCGACGGTGTCCCTGCGGCCAGTGGCCGGGCCGCCGAGGGGCGCGGCGAGCTGGCCGCCCTGCGCTCCGGCGTGGAGCGGGGTGACGCTGAGCTCGGCCGGGCCAACGGTCGGTTGGCGGCCCTCGAGGAGAAGCT
>JBKJIL010000214.1:0-14111 GCA_046598435.1 Acidimicrobiales bacterium | reverse complement strand
GCCTGATGGACACCGATGAGGGCTACGACTCCGCCGTGTGGAGCCAGATGGCCAACGAGCTTGGGCTCCAGAGCCTCATCATCCCCGAGGAGTTCGGCGGCCAGGGCTTCACCTTCGTCGAGCTCACCGTGGTGCTCGAGGAGATGGGCCGCGCCCTGCTCTGCGCGCCGTACTTCTCCTCGGCCGTGCTCGCCACGAGCACCCTGCTGCACTCCGGCGACGACGCCGCGAAGAAGGAGCACCTCCCCGGCATCGCCTCTGGCGAGACGATCGCCACGCTCGCCTTCACCGAGCCCAACGGCAAGTGGGACGCCAGCGGCATCGAGGCCACCGCCTCGAAGGCCGGCGACGGCTACACGATCACCGGCACGAAGATGTTCGTGCTCGACGGCAACGTGGCCAACCTGTTGCTCGTGGCGGCCAAGACCGACGCTGGCGTGTCGATCTTCTCGGTCGACCCGTCCGACGCATCGGTCACCCGCACCAACCTGGCCACGATGGACCAGACCCGCAAGCAGTCGAAGATCGAGTTCGCCGGCACGCCTGCGACGCTCATCGGCACCGACGGCGCTGGCTGGGCCACGCTCGAGCGCGTGCTCGACCTCGCCGCGGTGGCCCTCGCCGCCGAGCAGGTCGGGGGGGCCCAGAAGGTGCTCGAGACCGCCGTGCAGTACGCCAAGGACCGCGTGCAGTTCGGTCGTCCGATCGGCTCCTTCCAGGCCATCAAGCACAAGTGCGCCGACATGCTCCTCGAGGTCGAGTCGGCCAAGTCGGCCGCCTACTACGCCGCCTGGTGCGCAGCGGAGCTCAACGACGAGCTCCCGTCAGTGGCCAGCCTGGCCAAGGCCTACTGCTCCGAGGCCTACTTCCACGCCGCCGCCGAGAACATCCAGATCCATGGTGGCATCGGCTTCACCTGGGAGCACCCGGCCCACCTGTACTTCAAGCGGGCCAAGAGCTCCGAGCTGCTCTTCGGTGATCCCACCTACCACCGCGAGCTGCTCGCTCAGCGCATCGGCATCTAGTCGACCAGCGAGCTGCAGTCTGAGAGAGGGGCCCGCGAGCGGGCCCCTCTCTCGCGCCTAGCCTTCGTCGCGATGGTCTGGATCTTCCTCGGGTTGGCTGTCGTCGCCGTGCTGGCGGTGGCGGCGGCGTTCGTCGGCTCGGAGGCCTTCCGGCTCGGGCACGAGACCCCGGCCGCCATCTTCGACCTCGACGAGGCGGTGGCCGCCGTGGGCGAGGGCCTGCCCGAGGACGCGCAGGGCCGCCTGAGCTTCGACGAGGTGCGCTCGCTCATCGTCGCCTCCCTCGAGCACCTGCGGGCCAAGGGCATCAGCGCCCTGCCCGGTGAGGACGTGCGGGTGCAGGGCGAGCGAGACGAGGTGGTCGTCCACGACGACGAGGCGCTGGCCGTGGTCCTCGGCGCCGTGGAGGCAGCGGACCTCGACGTCAGCGACGAGGATGCCGCCCTCGTGATCCAGGGGCTGCTCGCCCACTTGGGGAACATCGGAGCGCTCGGTCCCCGCGCCTGAGGAAACCGACGCCACTCCTGCGGGCAGACGTGGTTCACTGGTGCCACCAGAGAAGGGAGGTGGTCCACACATGAACGACTGTTGTCGCGGGACCCTGGAGGTGGCTGGCCGCTAGCGCGGCTTGCTGGACCACCTGGCGAAACCCAGCCAGTCACCGCCGGAGCGGTGTTCGGGGAACTGGTCCCTCCCGTCGCTCCCCCTGGGGAGTGCCACCCTCCGGTGCACATCAGTGATCACCGGTGACGGGGATCGCGTCGGCGTCAGCCGATGCGGTCCCCGTTCCGCGAGCCGCACTATGTTCAGCCGCATGGAACGCCCCGTCCGCTTCGAGCACAACCGCTGGCTCGGCGACAAGCGCACTCAGATCGTCCACGACGTCGACGCCTGCGAGGACCCCTCCATCATCGAGGAGCTCATGGGGGCCCAGACGTTCCTCTGCTTCGGTCCCGACGAGCTCTCCGAGGCTCGAAACCGGGGCTACCGCCGCTGCCAGTGCTGCGGCTCAGCGACCGCCGCCGGGTAGCAGCACCCACTCGTGGAGCACCGCTTCCCGTCGGCCGGGAACCTGCTCGCCGCTCATCTGGCCCGCCCGCCGATGCGGGCCGACGTGAGCCAGGTGCCCGCCGTCGTGCTGGCCCACGGCTACCCCAGCGACCTCGGTGCCCAGGCCGTCGCGGCCGCCGCCCTGCCCGAGCTGGCCGACCGCATCGCGGCCGAGATGGGGTGGGTCGCCATGGCCCTCTCCTTCCGCGGCTGCGGCGAGTCCGAGGGCAGCTTCTCCCTGCGGGGCTGGCTCGATGACCTGCTCGCGGCCGTCGCCCACCTCGAGCGCGAGGAGCCTGTGAGCGGCGTCTGGCTGGCCGGCTTCGGCACCGGGGGAGCGCTGTCGGTCTGCGCCGCCGCCGCCAACGACCGCATCCGTGGGGTGGCGGCGCTCGGCGCGCCAGCCGACTTCGACGACTGGGCCTCGCACCCTCGACGCCTCCTGGAGCACGCCCGCGAGGTGGGGATGATCCGGGACCCCTCCCACCCGGACAGCTTCGACGCGTGGGCGCGGGAGCTCCGCGATCTGCGGGCAGTGGCCGACGCCCCCCGCCTCGCCCCGCGGCCCCTCTTGGTGGTGCACGGCAGCGAGGACGACCTGGTGCCCGTGTTCGACGCCCGGGTGCTCGTCGACGCCCATGGCGAGGCCGAGCTCCGCATCGTCGGCGGGGCCGGACACCGCCTTCGTCACGACCCCCGGGCCATCGCCGTGCTCCTGGGCTGGCTCGACCGCTGCCGCAACCGGGGCGGGATGTCGGCGCCCAGCTAGGCCCGCACGCCCTCGGGATCGAAGCGGGCGACGACCCGGTCGGCCACGTCCGGGAACACGAAGGCGAGGTAGGCCACCCAGAGGGCCGAGCTGAAGAACCCGACGTCGAGGAACACGTCGATGCCGAGGTGGAAGGCCACGCCCACCCCGAGCACCCACGGTCGTAGGCGCCGGTTCCACACGAGGAACACGAAGCTGGTCTCGAAGGCCAACGTGCCCCACGTGAGCAGGTTCAGCAGCACTGACTGCCCGAAGAGCCACTCCGGGGCGGCGAAGCGCTGCAGGTCCTGGATGCGCAGGGCCATCCCCAGGGCAGTGCCCTCGTGCCACATGTTCCCGCGGAGCTTGGCCCAGGCCGACAGCGCGTACCCGAGGGCGATGTGCAGCTGCAGGAGCCGCAGCGCCCAAGGCGCCCGCCAGGCCGGCGGCGCCGCGCCCCGCCGGCGGGCCCGTCGCCCGTCGGCTGACCACAGCAGCCCGCACGGCGACAGCGCCACGGAGATGCCGATGAGCCGCAAGGTCAGGTCGCCCGAGTTGAAGATCGTGGCGTTGGCCCGCTGGAGGGCGATCACGCAGAGCACCGCCACCGCCGCGCTCAGCCGGGTTCGCCACCCGAGCATGGTGGCGGTGGCCGCCAGCACCAAGAGCAGGCACACCGCGAGGGGAGCGCCGGTCCACGACGTCCAGCTGAGCGGATCCCACGAGCCCGGGGGGACCGTTCGCTCGTAGCGCAGCGCCCCCGTGGTGAGGAAGGGGTCGACGTCGGGCAGCAGGCTCAGCGACCACAGGACCATGAGGGCGCCCCAGCCGATCCGCACGAGCGTCATCGGTGCCGTGCTCTGCGGCTCGAAGAGGAACCGGTCCCAGGGGGACGTGGGCACGCGCGTCGGAGTGGAGGTGGCGGTCACCGGTCGGCCTCGAGGTCGGCCTCGAGGTCGAGGGTGAAGTACGTGAACTCCTGCCATGGGGGCTGCTCGCCCTCCAGCACGTTGTCGTGGAACCGGCGCACGAGGTCCACCCGCACCACGGGGGAGCGCTGGTCGTCGTAGAGAGAGCCGATCCAGCGAGCGGTGGGCTCCCAGATGTTGCGGTAGCTGTCGGAGCGCACCCGCTCGAGCCACTTGCGCCAGCGGTAGTACCGGAGGTTTGCGCCGAGGTTCGAGCCTTGGGGAAGCGTCCAGATCGTGGTGGACCCGTCGGCGAAGGTGACCCGACCCTCGAACTCGAGGCTCGTCTCGCGCGGGTTGGGGGCGAACACGCCCCACGCCTGCTCGGACGCCAAGATGCGCACCACCTGGTTGGCCGTCGGGCTCACGGCTCGTTCGAGCGCGGAGGCCGGCAGGTGGGTGCCGAGCTCGCTGAGGAGCACCAGCACGACGCCCATGGAGATGATGAGCTGCCCGATCGAGGAGCGCTCCAGCCGAGCCGAGAGCGGCTGCCGTGTCGTCACCTCAGCCGTCTTTGCCCTTGCCCTGTGCCTTCATCAGCTTCTTGAAGGCCCGCACCTCGAGGAGCGCTTCGGGCGAGCTGACGTCCGCGATGGTGCGGCGGGTGTCATCGGAGAAGGGTCGGGAGGGCTCTTCCCAGCCGGTCGGCCGGATCCCGAAGCGCTTGGCCAGCAGCGCCATGAAGATCTTGGCCTTCTCGCCGCCGAACCCCGGCAGGGCGTGCAACCGAGCGAAGAGCTCGTCGCCGGTGGCCACCTCGTCCCAGATGGCGTCCGTCCGCCCGTCGTAGTGCTCGACGAGGTGCTGGCAGAGCTGGTGCGTGCGCTTGGCCATCGACCCGGGATAGCGGTGGAGGGCCGGCGGACCCTTGAAGACCGATTCCAGCTCCTCGAGCGGCATCTCGGCGATGGCCGCCGCGTCGAGGTGCCCTCCGAGGCGCTCCTTCAGACGCAGAGGGGACGCAAAGGCCCATTCCATGGGCACCTGCTGGTCGAGCAGCATGCCGATCGTCAGCGCCAGCGGATCGCGCACGAGGAGCTCGTCGGCCTCGGCATTGCCGGTGATGGGGAGCCTGCCCTTCATGACGGTGATCCTATGAGGCCCGCACGGCGCCGCCGTCGCCGGCGCCCGAAGGGGCAGGCGACTAGTGGGGGCTGGCCTGTGACACGCGGACTGCCAGCTCGGTCCGGGACCGGAGGTTGAGCTTCCGGTAGACGTTCAGCAGGTGGTACTCGACGGTCTTGGCGCTGACGAAGAGGTCGGCGGCGACCTCCCGATTGGTGGCCCCCTTGGCCACCGCCAGTGCGACCCGGAGCTCCGCAGGGGTGAGGAGGTCGGTCAGGCTTGCCGCCGACCGGGCCGTGACGGGTTCGCCCAGCAGGGCGCGGGCGCGTTCGGCGAACGCGGCGGCGCCCAGCCGGTCGAACGCCTCGACGGCCAGGCGGAGGTCCTCCGTCGCCGGCGTCGGGTCACCGGCCTCGAGCAGGCGTTCCCCCCGGATCAGCTGCGATCGAGCCGCCTCGAACGGGGCTGGGATCGCCTCCGCCAGCTCGATCGAGAGGGCCAGCTCGGTCCGCGCGCACTCGACGTCGTCCGTGAGCATGGCGCGACCGCGCGCGGCCACGCAGGCCGGCCAGCGCTGCGCACCCGCCGCCCGCTCCTGCTCGAGCCGCGCCAGCGCTCGTGCCGCGTCGTCCCTCCGGTCGGCGCGCACGAGCGCTTCGATGTGATCGCCCTGCCACCACACCGCGCCGGGCAGGTGACGGCCCAGGGACTCGGTGAGCGTGGCCACCCGATCGAGCTGGCGCGCCGCGTCGGCCCAGCGACCTGAGCCGAGCTCCAGCAGCCCCATGGCGTGGCCCGCCCAGATGAGCACCACACCCGCCCCGGTCGCGCCGCCGCCGCGCACCGCGCTGGCGGCCCGCTGGCGGCAGGCTTCGGCCCGCCCGGCGGCCGCATCGAGGTGGGCGAGGAAGGCCGACGCCCAGGCCTGGTTGACCGGCAGCGTCGCGCCATCGAGCATGTCGTTCGTCGCGAGGTGGGTGGCCTCCAGCCAGTCACCGGTGCGCCAGTGCTTCTCGGCGAGGATCGCTGCACACAGGGAACCCGTGGCGGTGGCCCCTTCGCGGCGGGACCGCCGCACCACGGCGGCGAGG
The DNA here is from genome assembly GCA_046598435.1 of Acidimicrobiales bacterium. Lineage (GTDB taxonomy): Bacteria > Actinomycetota > Acidimicrobiia > Acidimicrobiales > VFJN01 > VFJN01. Next base: position 8,164 of record JBKJIL010000214.1, on the reverse strand, counting down.
AACCGGTGGGCCTCCGCGAGGCGCTCGGCTTCGGTCAGGCACATCCCCACGAGGGCGAGGAGGCCGACGACGTCCGCGTCGTCGCTGTCGATCAGCAGCTCCGCCATCTCGATGATCGGTTCGAGGCGGACGATGCCGGCCGGGTCAGCGGCGTGGCTCTCGAGGTAGCCCAGGGTGACCGTCGACTGGACCGAGGCGGCGAGGTCGTCCGCCGGCGCCAGCTCGGCCGCCTGATGGGCCAGTGCCAACGTGCCGTGGACGTCGCCGGACACCACGGCGGTGAAGGCGGCGTGGCCGACCAATCGGGCGGCCATGCCAGGGTCGTCTCGCTCCAGCGGGCTGGCGGCATCGAGGAACTGATCGCGCGCGATCCGAGGGCCCCGCATCCAGAGCTCGACCTGGCCGAGGAGCGCGCTGACGTGCCCCCGTTCGGCGTCCGTCTCGGCCCCGGCGAGGGCCTCGCACAGGATGCCGGTGGCCTCGTCGACGCGGCCGACCACCCACGCCGCGTCTCCAGCCGCCAGCAACCGGGCCGTCCGCTCGGCGGGCGTGATCGACAAGCGCGCAGCCATGAGGTACCCGTCCGCCGCCACGGCCGTGGCGCCACGCCGGCGCGCAGCCCCGGCGGCCTCGGCCAACGCCTCGGCGGCCACCGCGTCAGGCCCGGCGGCGCCGGCCGCCAGCTGCCAGGCCCGTGCCTCCAGCTCGCCTGCCTCCTCGTGGGCGCTGGCGAGCGCCGCATGGGCCGCCCGGACCTGCGATGGCCTCGCCATGGCGAGTGCTTCGGCCCGCAGGAGCGGGTGAGCGAAGGACGGACTCCCTCCGGGCCCGCGCGTGATGATCCTGGCATCCTCGGCCGCTTCGAGATCGGCGAGATCTCCGCCAAGCCGGGCGAGCGCGTTCCCCAGCGCAGTGGGCGACGACGCCGTGTCAGCGGCCAGCACGACGAGGGCGGCGAACGTCGCCTCTGGCAGGGCCGCCAGCCGCCGCCCCAGAGCCGAGGCGATCGAGTCGGCGACCGGCAGCGGGTCGGGCAGGGGGCGGGCGCCAACCCGCTCCTCCTCGTCCAGGCCGCGGAGGATGACCTCGAGGGCCAGCGGGTTCCCCCTGGTCGCCTCCCAGCACTGCGCCAGCACGGTGTCGTCGACGCGCATCGAGGCGAAGAGCTCGCTCGTGGCGGCGTGGCTGAGGCCGGCGATCGGCAACCGCTGGAGCTCGTCGAAGGGGTGCGGCTCCCCGCTCCGCACCGCCACGAGGAGCCCAACCTGGTCGAGGGCGAGCCCGCGGAGCGCTGCGGTGATCACCTCGGCCGACGAACGATCGAGCCATTGGCCGTCATCGATGATGAGGACGAGCGGCTGCCGTTCGGCCGCCGCCGCGAGCACAGCTACCAGCCCGCCTGACAGGGCCACGGGGTTGGCCGCGGCGGCCGGGTCGGCCACGGCGAGCTGCAGCGGACCGACCGTGCTCGGATCCAGGTCAGCCGCGTGAGCTCGCAGGGGCCCGAACACCGCGCCCAAGCCGGCGAACGCGAGACCGGTTGCGGTGGGGATCGGGGTCACCGCCAGCGAGCGGGCCCCGACGTGGAGCGCCCGCGTCTGGACGGCCCGCAACAAGGAGGTCTTGCCGATGCCGGGCTCTCCCTCGAGGAGGAGCGGCCGGCTGCGGCCGGCCACCACCCCGTCGAGCCAGCCGTCGAGGTGATCGAGCTCCGGCTCCCGACCCACGAGCAGGCGCGTAGGAGCGGGCACGTGCCGAATCCTCTCATCTGCGCTGCACAACTGGGGGTTTGCCTAGGGCTGGCGCCACCAGCCCCGTCGTACGGTCCAGCCACGAGGGTCCGATCGACCCGCTCACGGAACGAGGCGCTGATGGCCAGCCAAGACGACGACATCCTCCTGGGCAGTGAGGTCCTGACGAGCAAGGAGTCTCGTGACAGCGACGGTGACGGGATCAGTGACGTGGAGGAGGAGCTGGCGGGAACGGACCCCAACTCGCCCGAGCTGGTCCTGAAGCCGCTCGAGGACGCCCGTCCCGGGCCGGGCGGGCCGGAGGTCGAGCTGGACGTGGTGGGTGACATCCGAACCACCCTTCCGGCCGGACAGTCCATCTCCACGGAGCTCGACGGCCTGACGAACCTCGACGGCACCGCGCTGAACCTCGGCGCAGACCACCTCGGGGTCACCGGCGCCACCGCGGTGACGAACCCGATGGACATGCTGCGCGACCCGGCGACGACCGGCACCTCGGGAGGGCCGACCAACACCCTCGGGCAGCCGGTCACCTTCAACAGCAGCGTCGGCGGCGTCGGCACCACGAGCGGGACCACGAGCACCACCTCCACGGTCGGCCAGGGGACCAGCGGGGGCACGATCGTCGGCGGGACGGACGTGAGCCTCATCGGCGCCGGGTCGGGGGACGACGAGCTGTCGACCCTGGAGCCGCAGACGGGCACCTCCACCACCACGGGCACCCACACGTCCACCGACCTGGGCGACGGCTACGTGAAGGACACCAGCAGCTACACGAACAGCACCACCGGAACCACCACCACCACGGACACGTACTCGAAGAGCGACGACGTTTCCATCAAGGTCTATGCCTCCGTGGTCACCAAGACGAATGCCGACGGCACCCAAACGCAGACAAGGACCGACACCAGGTCCGACGGGACGAAGATCACGTACAAGACCAAGTACGACAACCCGGACGCTGACACTGGCACGGCCGTCGTCCCGCTGACCGACGGGGAGATCGATGATGCGGTCGCGCTGCACGACGCGATCCACGGCGGCGACTACGTCGAGGGCGACAGCATCGGAGGCAGCGGCTCTCAGCCGGTGTCCACCAAGGTCGATCTGGTCGGTGACCCATCGGACAGCGACGACACCGGCACAACCGGCACCACCGGAGGCGATGGCGTCCCGTCGTTCAATCCCGGCAACATCGACCCCGTCGACCCCAGTGGACCCTTGGCGCCCTCCGCGCCGGGCGATGATCCGACGCCCCAGACCGGCGCCGCCGCCATGACAGCGACAGCGGCCACCGGCGAGCCAGGGATCAGCGTCGCCGGGTCCACCGGAAGCGGGATCCAGTCCGTCGAGGTCCCTGCGCCCGACGGGGCAGCGCTGGGCGGAGACATCGCGGCGCCCCACCTCGACGCCGGCGCGGCCGCCGTCGACTCGTTTGCGGCTGACTACCTCGGCGACGAGGCGACGGTCGCCGACGCCAGCACGGTCGTCTCGGACATCGACCGGCCGGCGGCCCCGGAGCTGCAGGCGGACCTGGTGGCCAGCGGGCTGGTCGCCGACCTCGGCACCGATCTGGCCCAGGTGGACGACGGCTTCGCCAGCCAGCCCGAGCTGCTCGATCAGCCGATCGACGACGGACTGGCGATCGGCGACGACCCCGATGACGGCCTCGACGACGCGTTCAGCCCCGGCTGAGGATCGAAGCTCAGGCCGTGGGGGCGGCGGCCGCCTCAGCGTAGAGCGCCTCGAAGGAGTGGGCCATGGTCTCGCACGCCTCGGCGTGCGCCGTGTCCTGCATCGGCTCCGCGGCTCGGGTGCGCCATCGGGCCACTGCCGCCAGCGCCACCTCTTGGACCTCGGCCGCCCCCGCCGCATCGGAGAGGGCAACCCGCGCCGGGAGGGGGACGTTGACGAGCAGGAGGCGCTCCATCTCCGCGTGCTCGTCGGGCGTGAACGCCACCGTGCCGGACAGCACGAGGTGGGCGAGGCGCAGCTGGCCGAACTCGAGCACGGAGCTCTCGACCCGCTCGACCTCGGCGTCGAGCCGGCGCCCTCCCTCCGGGTCGTCGCCGGTCAGGTCGCGGGCCAGCTCCCGCAGCGCGCCAAGGGCAGCGCGGGCCTGGAGCACGCGGGCTCTCGGCAGGAAGCGGTCCGCGATGAGCGCTCGGAGGCCGGCCAGGCCTGAGTAGGTGACGAGGAGCCGGGCCATGTCCCCCCCCGTGGCGCACCGGTCGGCCTGGATCTCGTGCACGAGCAGGCGCAGGCCGTACAGGCCGAGGCGATCGAGCAGGTCGCGGCGGAGCTCGACCGTGAGCTCGCTGCTTCCCGGGTCGCAGAACCCATCGGAGGACAGGAGCATCCGCTCCAGCTCCTCGGCCGGGGTGGAGGCCAGGGTGCGCACGGCGGACGCTTCGTCCTCCCGCAGGGTCAGCCCCGTCTCCGCCAAGAGACCGGCCATCGGGACCACGTTGGTGCACAGCGAGCGGACCACGGGGTCGGCCTGGTAGCGCTGGGCGATGCGGGTGGCGGACGCCATGGCGTCGAGGCGGCACGCCCCAACCTCATCGGCTCGGGAGAGCACCGCCACGGCGTTGATCGGTGAGGCCGCCGACACCGACCGGTCGAGGAAGGCACCCAGGAACTCGGCGTCTCGCCGGTGGAGGTGGCGCATCAGGTAGATCACCGCGTCGGCGTCGCTGGGTCGGTCCTCCCCCATGGCCAGGAACTCACGGGTCCGCAGCGAGTTGCCGTCGTCGATCGACGCCAGGCCGGGGGTGTCGATCAGGGTCACGTCCTGCAGCGCGCTGGACGGCCAGGTCACCACGAGGTGGCCGATGGCGGCGGGGTCCAGCGCGCCGAGGTCGATCTGCAACGCCCCGTCCGCCCGCCGGAAGGTCACCTCGGTGGCGACGCCGTCTCGGCCGATGGCCCGGACGTCGTAGGTGATCCCGTTCTGGTACCAGGTGACGATGGTGGTGCACTCGCCGGCATCCGTGGGGGCGAGCCGCTCACCGACCAGGGCGTTCAACAGGGTGGACTTCCCGGCCTTGACCCGACCGGCGATGGCGACGCGCAGCGGGCCCTCGACGCGCGCTCGGATGTCTTCGACCTGCGCCGCGCGCGGCGTGCCCTGCACGAGATCGGCGGCCAGGTCGCAGAGCCCGGTGAGCTGCTCGACGACGGTCAACTCGTGCCCGTGCCGCTGGTCCGCAGCGCGGCGTCGAGGTCGGCGCGGTGCCCGGCCAGGCGATCGGCGGCGAGGGTCAGCTCGCTGGTGCGGCGGGCCCCCTCCGCCTGGTTCCCGGCGGCGGCGTCCGTTGCCGCCTTGACCACGTCGGCGTAGGTGCGATGCAGCTCGGAGATCCGGTCGGTGAAGTCGTCTCGGATGGATCGCTGGACGGTTCGGAGCAGCTCGCCGATGGCGTTCCCGACCTCGAACTGCACGTCGTCGGCGAACTGACGGGCGTTGCTCCGGGCCTGTTGGCGACGCAGAGCGATCTTGCGCTTGTTGCCCTCCACGAGCTGGAAGCCGCCGAAGGCGGCGCCCAGCCCGAGGGTCACGGGGTTGGAGGCCATGCGCACTCCGATGCCGGCTGTGAGGAACTGTCCCAGCATCCCGAACATGATGATGCCCCCCTGCGCGCCCCGCAGCCCGGTGAGCGTCTGGCTGGCCACCTTGCCTCGCCTCGACTGGGCCACGTCCAGCGGCTTCCCCGACCACAACGCCGTGATGTCGATGGCCGGCGCGATGCCGGGGAGCGCGACGTCGACGATGTCCTCCGCCAGGAGCTCGAGGACCGCCGTGCGGATGTCGACCGACCCCGTCTCGATCCCCATGAAGGCGTCGGCCACCGCGGTGGCGACCTCCGCTTGGAGCGAGCGGCCGATGTCATCCCACTCCTTGGCCGACTTGAGGGCCTCGATGGCCTCCTCGTTGGTTCGGATGATCTTGCGCATGGCGTCCCGGAACCGGAACGTGACGTCGTTCGAGAGGTCACTCACCCGATCGCCCACGAGGATGGTCCAGCGCGCCCCAGGGCCGCGGAGGTGCTCGATGCGCTGCCTCGCCACCTCGGCCTCGGCGGCCACGGCCCGACCTCGGGCGGGATCGGCGATGGCCTCGAGCTCGCCGCGCACCGCTGGCTCGAGCTGATCGAGGGCGCCGAGGGCTTCCGCCGCCGCTCGCCGGCCGGCCAGGTCCTTGGCCGGCGTCACGATGGTGTGCTGGAGCTGCGTCAGGATCGTCGGGATCCCGCTCTGGGCGTCCAGGGCCCCGTCGCGACGCTCCACGGCTACGGATCGGAGCCGCGAGGAGAGCGCCGTCGCCACAACCTGTGCGCCGGCGCTGGCCAGGTGGGCGCCGTCGCGCTGCTCGATCTCCCTCCAGCTCCGGTACAGATCGGTCTTGGTGAGCGCGAACACGATGTTCGGACACGCCCCACGCGCCTGCAGGAGAAACTCGACCTCCGGCGCCGACAGCTCCGCGGAGGCGTCGCTCACGAAGATGAGGCCATCGGCGAACGGCAAGAAGGCGAGGGTCGCGGCCGCGTGGCCCGCCCCCAACCCGCCCATGCCAGGCGTGTCGACGAGCACCAGCCCGTCGGCGAGCAGCGGGCTCGGCAGGGAGATGTCCACCCGCTCGACGCACCTGGCGTTGCCCGGGTTCCCCGCCTCGGTGACCCAGTCGGGGATCGAGGCGGGGTCGATCTCCTCGACCACCACCTGCTCGCCCTCACGGCGGCGCACCTGCACGGTCAGCTCGTCGCCATGTCGGAGCAGGGTGATCGCCGACGTGGCCAGGTCGTCGTCCACGGGGCACACGTCCTGGCCCACCAGCGCGTTGACCAGCGAGCTCTTGCCCTGCTTGAACTCGCCCACGACGCACACGATGGTGGCGGGACGGCTGGCCCTGGCGGCCGCGATCCGAAGTCGGCCCGCCAGGTCGCCGCGGCCCAGCGCCGCAGCCGTCTCGGCGAGGTCGGCCGCGGCGCGCGCCAGTGCGATGGGCGCGGTGAGCACGGCATCCGCCATCAGGCAGGTCTACAGCCCCGGCCCCAAGGGGAATCCCCAGTTCTCCGCCCGGGGGTCCAACTGGGCCCACTCCAGGGTTACGTTCCCGACATGGCAGAGGCTGCGGGCTACGCACTCGGGATCGACCTCGGGACGACGTACTCCGCCGCCGCCGTCGCACGGGGGGACCAGGTCGAGGTGTGCGGCCTCGGTACGACCGCGCCGCAGATCCCCTCCGTGGTGGTGCTCCGGGAAGACGGTGAGATCCTGACGGGCGAGACCGCGGAGCGCCGGGCCGTCGGTGAGCCAGCCCGGACCGCTCGCGAGTTCAAGCGCCGGTTGGGGGACCCAGTGCCGGTGATCGTGGGCACCACTCCATACGGAGCAGAGGCCCTGATGGCGCACCTGCTGCGCTCGATCGTCGAGCAGGTGACGGCTCGCGAGGGCTCGGCCCCGGCGGTGGTGGTCCTCACCCACCCCGCCAACTACAGCGAGTACAAGCAGGGCCTTCTCCTGGAGGCGGCCAGGCTCGCCGACCTCGACCTTGCGCGCGTCAAGCTCGTGACCGAACCCGAGGCCGCCGCCATCTCCTACGCCCGCGAGCAGCGGGTCGAGGTGGGCCAGGTGGTAGCCGTGTACGACTTCGGCGGCGGCACCTTCGACGCGGCCGTGGTCCGCAAGACCGACGCCGGCTTCGAGCTGATCGGTGCGCCCGAGGGCATGGAGCGCTTGGGGGGGATCGACATCGACCAGGCCGTGCTGGCCCACGTGGACGCTGCCCTCGACGGGCTGGTCTCCGCGGCCGACGGCGCCGATCCCCAGGTCCGTGCCGGCCAGGCGCGGCTTCGCGAGGAGTGCCGCCGCGCCAAGGAGGCGCTGTCCACGGACACCGACACCTCGATCCCGGTGTCCCTCCCCGGTGTGCAGACCGAGGTGCGCCTCACGCGCGACGAGCTCGAGACCATGGTCCGCCCGCGGGTGGCGGAGACGGCCCAGGCCCTCGAGCGGGCCATCCGCTCGTCGGGGGTGGCCCTGCCTGACGTCAGTCGGGTGCTCCTCGTTGGCGGGTCGTCCCGCATCCCCGCGGTCGCCCAGCTCGTGCGGGAGCGCACTGGCATCGCGGTGGCCGTCGACGCCCACCCCAAGTTCGCCATCGCCACCGGGGCGGCCTTGCTCGGTGCGGCCGACCGCCCCACCGAGACCGACGAGGTGGCAGCCACCACGACCGCTCGCGTCGCGGAGGGACGTCGCGGCGGCGGCCTGGCGGCGGGGGCCGCGGCGGCCGGTGCGGGGTTCGCGGTCACGGCGGGAGCTGCGGCCCTCGTGGGCCGCTCGGCCGCGGGAGCGAGCACGGGCAGCGCGGGGGCCGCCGGCCCGGCGGGCACCGCGCTGGGCGCCGCGGG
>JBKJIL010000138.1:0-22202 GCA_046598435.1 Acidimicrobiales bacterium | reverse complement strand
CCGGTACCGCCCGTGACGAGCTTGGCGCCCTCGTCGATGCCCTTCTGGATGTAGCCGTTGACCCGGTCGACCTGGGCCTGGCTCGAGAGCGGTCCGAGCATCGCGAAGTCGGCGAAGGGGTCCTGGGGCTGGAACTTGGTCTCCACCTCGTCCACCGCGATGCGCTCGGCGTCAGCCAGGCGGCCGGCCGGGACGAGCATGCGGGTGAGGGCGGTGCAGGTCTGGCCCGAGTTCAGGTAGGCCTTGCCCACGCCGTCGCGCACGGCCTTCTCGAAGCCCTCGTCGTCGAGGTCGTCGAGCAGGATGTTGGCGGACTTGCCACCCAGCTCGAGCGCCACCCGCTTGAGGGTGCCCGAGGCGGCGGCGGCCACCGCCTTGCCGGCCCGGGTGGAGCCGGTGAAGCTCACCATGTCGATGAGCGGGTGGGTCGAGATGGCCTCGCCCACCTCGATGCCGGTGCCGGTGACGAGGTTGAACACGCCCGCCGGGACGCCAGCGTCGTGGATCACCTCGGCGAGGATGTAGGCGTCGAGCGGAGCGACCTCGCTCGGCTTGAGCACCACCGTGCAGCCGGCCGCCATCGCGAAGGCCACCTTGGCGGCGATCTGGTGGAGGGGGTAGTTCCACGGCGTGATGGCGCCGACGACACCGACCGGCTCCTTCACCACCAGGCTGGAGCCGACCGTGGTCTCGTACTCGTAGCTCTCGGCGATGGCGCCGGCCTGAGCGAAGGAGTTGATGGGCAGACCGGCCTGCACCATGAGGCTCAGCCACTTCGGCATGCCCGCCTCACGGGTGACGACGGTGGCGATCTCGTCCATGCGGCCGGCGAGGCCCTCGGAGATCCGCGTGCAGAACTTCGCCCGCTCCTCGGGGCTCTTGGCGGCCCACTCGCCGAAGGCGGCGTGGGCGGCCTTGGCGGCGGCGTCGACGTCGGCGGCCGAGCCGTTCGGGATGCGCCCGATGACCTCACCGTTGGTCGAATCGAAGACATCGATCGAACCGGTGCCGGTTGACGGCACCCACGCGCCGTCGATGTAGATCTTGTCGTGCTCCTGCACTGCGAACTCCCCCTGGTAGACGGCATCTCTGGCCGCTGACGTGAACTCCAACCGACGCTATCGCCGGTCCACTACCGTCCGCACATGCCCGAGGCCCACGATCCCAGCCGATCTGCCGACACCGTCTCCCTGCGGATCGCCGCCCCAGCCGAGCGCCTCTATGGCATCGTCACCGACGTCGCCCAGATGGGGCGGCTCAGCCCGGAGTGCACCGGCGGCCGCTGGCTGGCGGGCGCGTCCGGGCCCGCGGTGGGCGCCCGGTTCAAGGGCACCAACAAGCGAGGGATCGCCCGCTGGTCCACCACCAACGAGGTGGTGGCCGCCGTCCCGGGCCAGGAGTTCGCCTTCGAGACCCGACAGAGCGGCACCCGGTGGAGCTACCGGTTCGAACCCGACGGTGACGGCACCCTCGTGACCGAGGAGCGGGCCGCGTTCAAGGACCGGCCCCTGCTCGCCCGGGTGTTCACGGCGATGGCCCTCGGCGGCGTGGCCGATCACGACGACGAGCTGCGCGACGGCATGCGCGCCACCCTCGAGCGCCTCAAGGCCGTGGCCGAGGCTCCCGCCTGAGCGACGGCTCGGCCAGGCGCCCAACTCGAGGGGAGATGCACGGTGGGATACGAGCCGCAGCCAGAGCACGCGAAGTCGATCGCCGACGCCATCGCCGAAGCGGACAGCGCCGAGCACGTCCCCGTGACCTTCGAGCGCTGTGACCACATCAAGGGCCCGTTCTTCCACGGCACCAAGACCGAGGTCGCGATCGGCGACGAGCTCGTGCCCGGTCGTCCGTCCAACTACCACGAAGACCGTGTCGCCAACCACGTGTACTTCGCCGCGTTGCTCGAGCCCGCCATCTGGGGTGCGGAGCTCGCCGTCGCTCTCGGAGGCGGCACGGGCCGCCAGCGCATCTACCTCGTGGAGCCGACCGGCCCCTTCGAGGACGACCCCAACGTCACGAACAAGCGGTTCCCCGGCAACGTGACCCGCTCCTACCGAACCCGCCACTCGATGCGCGTCGTCGGAGAGCTCGCGACCTGGGAGGGCCACCCACCCGAGGTGCTCCAATCCATGCTCGACAACCTCGCCAAGCTGCGAGCCGACGGGCTCGACATCATCGAGGACTGATGGGCCGCCACCGACCGACACCTCCGCGGCGGTTCCGGTGGGTGCCCATGATCCCGACCACGGTCGACAGCCCACCCCGACCACCGCGGAGATCGGCACGTCGGCACCCCGCACCGAATGCCGGATCGCGCGTACGTGCGCACGCCGGGCTCAGGACGCCCGCACGGCGCAATCGGTCACACGAGCTCGACGTAGCCGGGCACTCGATGGTGAGGGGTGTCGAGGTAGGCCTTGGCCTCGGGGGGCTTGCCGAAGCGACCGTGGCTCCAGCGCACCTCCACGTGACCGTCGACCGTGCGCGCGTCGCCGGTGGTGAGCTCGCGCACCTGGGCCTGCCAGCGCACCTGGGGCTGGCCGGCGTCGTCGCCCCACACGTCGATCCGCTTCAGCTCGAAGGCCTGGCGCCAGTCCCAGGGGGTCATCACCCGAAGGCGCAACGTGCGGTCGCGCTGGGCGCCGAGCACGAAGTACGGCGCGCTGCCGATCCGCAGCAGGCGCCAGAGCACGGCCTCCGCGTCGGCCCGCTTGGCAAGTGTGCGCTTCCACCGCTCGGCTGACGCCGCGCCAACCGCCACCGCCATCTCGCGGTAGGCGGCCTGCGCGTCGGCTGACCAGCCCGCGTCGAGGTAGGCCCGCAGCTCGGCCCGGTGCGTGGGCGTGAGGTCGCACGCGTGGGGCGGCAGCGAGGCGCGGGTGCCGAGCTCGAGGCGCACTTGCGCGAACAGGGCTTGGTAGTGCTCGGGTGCCACCTCCGCGTACCAGTCGCCCGCTGCGCGCGACGGGCCACCGGCGAGCCCCCGGTCGAACAGGCGCGACGGCGCCGCATTGGCGAGCACCTTCGACAGGTACTTGCAGCTCACGAGCCACACGTGGTCGATGCGGAGGTCGGCTGGCACCACCTCGTCACCGGGGGCCTGGGTAGGGCCCTTCCACTCGACCACCTGGGGCGCATGGCCCCGGAGGCCATCGTCAGCGGCGAGGAAGGCGCGACCGTTGGCCCACGCTGCCGCGAACTCCTGGCGGTGCTGACCGGCCCGATCCAGCTCGACGAGCCGGGACCACACATCGTCGCCCACGTTGGCGACCGGCCGAGTGGCGAACGCCGCCTCCAGCGTGGGCGCGCCGCTGATTGCCATGCCCGTGACGATCTCGGTGATCTCGGTCTTGGCTGACGGCACCTACGGCTCCACCATCACGACGTGGTGCCAGCTCGACACAAGCCCACGGCCAGCGCCATCGGGAACCCTCAGGTGCCGGCGAGGAGATCGCCGACAGGCTCCGCAACGCCCGCCGCGTAGACGGCAAGGCGCTCGCCGGCCCCCGGCGCCGTCAGCTCCAGGGCATCGACCAGGCTGACGCCTCGTGCCGCTCGCAGCGCCGCCAGGGGCGCCGATCGGGCCACGGGCATGTCGGTGGTGAGCACGAGCACGCGATGGCCGGCCTGCGTGAGCACCGACGCCTCGCCCAGGGTGCGGAACAGCACGTCCGAGCGGCGCAGGCCGGTGCGGGCGACGGTGCTGGCTCCCGCGACGAGCACGAGCCACTCGCGGCCGCCGGCGTCGGTGGCGATCCAGTCGACGGCCAGCCCACCCGCGAAGCGGCGGCGCTTGCTCACGGTGGGATCAGCCACCGCGAACCCGGCCGCCTCGATGAGCTCACGGGCGGCGGTGGCCGCCTTGTCGGGCTGGTCGGGCGGCGGCGACGCCGCCACGGCGGCGACGGCGAGCGCTACGCGTTCCCGGGCCGCCTTGGCGTAGGCCTCGTCGGTGTCGTAGCCGAGGTAGCGGCGCCCGGCGCGCACCGCGGCCACCGCCGTCGTGCCGGAGCCCATGAACGGGTCGAGCACGACATCGCCACGGTAGGTGTAGAGGTCGATGAGGCGCTGCGGAAGCTCCACCGGAAAGGGGGCGGGGTGGTTGACGCGGATGGCGCTCTCCGGGGCCAGCTCCCACACGTCGAGCGTGGCGTCCATGAACTCGTCGGCGGTGATGGTGGCCTCGCAGGGGAGGCCCATGCTCGAGCGGGCGGGACCCTTCACCGCCCGGTCGAAGCGACCCTTGCTGGCGATCACCACCCGCTCGGTGAGGTCGCGCAGCACCGGGTTGGCCGGTTGCTTGAACGAGCCCCAGGCGCAGTTCCCACCAGCCCCCCTGGCCTTGCGCCAGATGATCTCACCGCGCAGGAGCAGGCCCAGCCGATCTTGGAGGATGCCGATGACGTCGGCCGACAGCGACCGATAGGGCTTGCGGCCGAGGTTGGCCACGTTGACGGCGATGCGCCCCCCGGCCTCCAGCTTCTCGACGCACTCGGCGAAGACGTCCTCGAGCATCGTGAGGTACTCGACGTAGGTGGCCGGGATGTGCCCCTCGCCGAGCTCCTCCTCGTACGCCTTGCCGGCGAAGTAGGGCGGCGAGGTGACCACCAGGGCCACCGACGACGGACGGACGCGGTCCATGTGGCGAGCGTCGCCGACGTAGATCTGGTCGACGACACCGGGCGGCTCCACCGTGGCATCGTCGGTGACGGTGGGGGCCGCGAACCGGGCGTAGAAGCCGCTGGCATCGTGGTTCTCGCGGCGGGACACGCCGAACGCGGACGTGGACGTCGCTCGCTTGCGCTGCGCGCCTGCATCCACCGCGGCCAACCCTCTCGTCGCTCCGATCACACCAGGACCCTACGAAGGGGGTGTGACATCCGGGGCCACGCTACCGACCGGCGCGCGCTGCCGCGAGCACTCGTGCCGACTCGCGGGCGGTGGGTAGCCTCGCCCGGTGAGCTCGACGATCATCTACACCCACACCGACGAAGCCCCGGCCCTGGCCACGTACTCGCTGCTGCCGATCATCCAGGCGTTCGCCAGCGCGGCAGGCGTGGAGGTAGAGACGCGGGACATCTCCCTGGCCGGTCGCATCCTGGCCGGCTTCCCGGAGCACCTCACCGAGCACCAGCGGGTGCCTGACAACCTCGCGGAGCTGGGAGCGCTCACCCTGCGTCCCGAGGCCAACATCATCAAGCTGCCCAACGTCAGCGCGTCCGGCCCTCAGCTGAAGGCTGCCATCGCCGAGCTCCAGGCCAAGGGCTACGCCTTGCCGGACTACCCCGACGAGCCGACCGACGACCTCGAGCGGGACATCAAGGCCCGCTACGACAAGGTCAAGGGAAGCGCCGTCAACCCGGTGCTGCGCGAAGGCAACTCGGATCGCCGGGCACCCGCCTCGGTGAAGCACTACGCCCGCACCCACCCGCACTCGATGGGCGCCTGGTCGCCGGACTCGCTGACCCACGTCGCCACCATGAGCTCGGGCGACTTCCGCTCGAACGAGCAGTCCACCACCATGCCCGAGGCCGACGACCTGCGCATCGTGCTGGTCGCCGAGGACGGCACCACGACGGTGCTCAAGCAGTCCACCCCCGTGCTGGCCGGCGAGGTGATCGACGCCACCGTGATGCGCAAGCAGGCTCTGGTGGCCTTCCTCACCGAGCAGATCGCCGACGCGAAGGCCCAGGGGGTGCTGTTCTCACTGCACCTCAAGGCCACCATGATGAAGGTGTCCGACCCGATCATCTTCGGACATGGCGTGCGGGCCTTCTTCCCGGAGCTCTTCGCCGACCACGGCGCCGTGCTCGGCGAGGCCGGCATCAGTGCCAACGACGGCTTGGGCAACCTCCTCACCGCCATCGAGGCGCTGCCGGCCGACCAGCGGGCCGCCATCGAGGCGGCCGTGCACGCCGGACTGGCCGACGGCCCGGCGGTGGCGATGGTCGACTCGGACCGCGGCATCACCAACCTGCACGTGCCCAGCGACGTGATCGTCGACGCGTCGATGCCGGCCATGATCCGCACCTCGGGTCAGATGTGGAACGCAGCGGGGGACCCACAAGACACGAAGGCCGTGATCCCCGACAGCAGCTACGCCGGCGTGTACCAGGTGGTCATCGACGACTGCCGGGCCAACGGCGCCTTCGACCCCGCCACGATGGGCTCGGTCTCCAACGTCGGGCTCATGGCCCAGCAGGCCGAGGAGTACGGCTCGCACGACAAGACCTTCGAGATCCCGGCGGCCGGCACGGTGCGGGTGATCGACGGGAACGGCACCACCCTCCTCGAGCACGCCGTGGAGCCCGGAGACATCTGGCGGATGTGCCAGGCCAAGGACCTCCCCATCCAGGACTGGGTGAAGCTGGCCGTCAAGCGCGCGCGGGCGACGGGCACGCCGGCCGTGTTCTGGCTCGACGACACCCGCGCCCACGATCTCGAGCTGATCAAGAAGGTGCGTCGGTACCTCAACGACCATGACACGGAGGGCCTCGACATCCAGATCCTCTCCCCCGTCGAGGCCACCGCCTTCTCACTCGAGCGGATCCGCAAGGGCGAGGACACCATCTCGGTCACCGGCAACGTGCTGCGCGACTACCTCACCGACCTCTTCCCGATCCTGGAGCTCGGCACCAGCGCCAAGATGCTCTCGGTGGTGCCGCTCATCAACGGCGGGGGCCTCTTCGGGACCGGCGGCGGCGGCTCGGCCCCCAAGCACGTGCAGCAGCTCACCAAGGAGAACCACCTCCGCTGGGACTCCCTCGGCGAGTTCCTGGCCCTGGCCGTGTCCTTCGAGCACCTGGCCCAGACCACCGGCAACAAGCGGGCCCAGGCCTTGGCCGACACGCTCGACGCGGCCACCGGTCGGGTGCTGGAGGAGAACCGGTCGCCGTCGCGCAAGGTCAACGAGATCGACAACCGGGGCAGCCACTTCTACCTGGCGCTCTACTGGGCCGAGGCGCTCGCTGCCCAGACAGGCGACGCCGATCTGGCCGCCATCTTCGCTCCCGTCGCCGCGCTGCTGGCCGAGCAGGAGGCCACCATCGCCGCTGAGCTGCTCGCCGTGCAAGGCCAGCCCGTCGACATCGGCGGCTACTACAGCCCGGACCTGGCACTGGCCACGGCGGCGATGCGCCCCAGCGAGACCTTCAACCAGGCCCTCGCCACCCTCACCTGAGTCGGCTTCGCCGTCAACCTGGACACCTGGCAGCTCGCGGAGGCCACCGGCCAGACACCGGTGTCTGACGCCGGAGACCGTCCGGGTCCGTAGTGTCTCGCCGATGCGGGACTACTCGGTTGTCGCCTTCAACACGGCCACAGCGTCGACGAACAAGATCCACGACGACGCCGTCGCCCAGCGGCTCGGCTTCCGTGGCGGCCTGGTGCCGGGCGTCGACGTCTACGCCTACCTCTGCCACCCGCCGGTCGAGGCGTGGGGGCTGGACTGGCTCGAGCGGGGCACGATGCGGGCGCGGTTCCACAAGCCCGTGTACGACGGCCACCGGGTCGACATCTCCGCTTCCGCCGACGGCACGATGCGCCTGCACGACGACACCGGCGAGCTGTGCGCGGAGGGGGCGGCCACGCTGCCCGACCGCCCGGCCCCGATGCCCGACGTCGCGGACTGGCCCGATGTCGAGCAGGTGACCGATCCCCCGCCGGCCGCGCCTGAGGTGCTCGTGCCCGGCACCGCGTTCGGGCTGGCTCCCCACCGGTTCCACGCCGACGTGGCGGTGCAGTACCTGGCTGATGTGCGCGAAGAAGCCCCCCTGTACGTCACCGACGGCGTCGCCCACCCGGGATGGGTCGTGCGCGACGCCAACTACGTGCTGTCGGCCAACGTGCGGCTCGGGCCGTGGATCCACGTCGAGTCGATCGTGCAGCACCACAGCGTCGTCCGCGACGGCGAGATCGTGTCAGCCCGAGCGCTGGTCACCAAGGAGTGGGAGCACAAGGGTCACCGCTTCGTCGAGCTCGACGTGCTGCACCTCGCCGACCACCGCCCGGCGGCGCGGACGCTGCACACCGCCATCTACCGCCCCCGAGGCACCTGACCTCCACTCGTTCTGTGGGGGGGGCTAGCCCAGGCCCAGGTTGGCGTGGATCTGGCGCACGGCGGCCGAGCGGTTGAGCGCGTAGAGGTGCAGGCCGGGGGCGTCCTCGGCCAGGAGGGCGGCGCCGAGCTCGGTCGCCACCTCGATGCCGATCTTGGCCACCTCGGCGGGCTGGTCCTCGACGGCGACGAGCCGCTCGATGAGGGCGGCAGGGATGGTCGAGCCGTTCATCCCGGCCATGCGCCGCACACCGGCGACCGTGGCGATCGGCATGACGCCGGGGAGGATCGGCTTGTCGCAGCCGAGCTCAGCCAGCTCGTCGACGAGGCGCAGGTAGTCCTCCACCGCGAAGAAGAACTGCGTCATGGCGAAGTCGGCGATGTCGAGCTTGTCGACCAGATGGCGGCGATCGCTGGCCCGGTCGACCGAGCGCGGGTGGATCTCCGGGTGGGCCGCCACCCCGATGGAGAAGGCCGCGGGGTGCGCGCGGACCTGCTCGACGAGCTGTGCGGCGTACTGGTAGTCGCCGCCCGGATCGGTGCCGTCGGCGGGCGGATCGCCTCCGAGGGCCAGGATGTTCACGATGCCGCTCGCCCCGTAGGCGTCGAGGAGGGCAGCGATGTCAGCCTTGGAGTGCCCGACGCAGGTGAGGTGCGGCATGGCCGGAAAGGGCTGCTCCTGGTTGATCCGCACGACGACGTCCCGCGTGCGCTCACGGGTGCTCCCGAGGGCCCCGTAGGTGACGGACACGAACGACGGGCGGAGCTCGGCCAGCTCGGCGACGCACTTCTCGAGGGCCCGCTCCGCCTCGTCGGTCTTGGGCGGGAAGAGCTCGAAGGAGAGCGTCGGACCGCTGTCGAGGAGGTCGGCGATGCGGGTCATGGGCTGATCACGGTACGCCGCAGGTCCCGTGCCGAGCCAGGTTCGTTCGGCCTGTTTGCACCGGTCACCGCGGCTGGTGGCGCAGCACCGACCAGATGCCGGCGCCGGCGGCGCTCCGCACGCCTGTCCATGACCCGGGCAGCGCGGCCACGACATCTTCGGGTGGCAGGTGGATGGGGGTCTCGGCGCCGCTGCTGTTGACCCACACCACCACGCCATCGGGGGCGAGCACCCGGTCGACCTCATGGGGGAAGAGGAAGCAGTTGACGAGCACGACGGCGCTGGCGGCGCCGTCCGCCAGCGGGAGGCAGGCACCGTCGGCCAGGACGCGATGCCCGGGAGTCGCCGGTGCGAGGCGGAGCATCTCGAGCGCGACCTCCACGGCCAGCACTCGACGCCAGTGCTGGGCCAGCATCGGCGTGTAGGCACCGATGCCGCTCCCCAGCTCCACGCACACATCCGCCGTGCCCAGGTCGCTCGGCAGCCCACGGGCCAGCGCGTCGGTCACGACGGCATCGCGCTCAGGCGAGGTACGGGTGTGCCACTCCGGGGCCAGGCCGTCGAAGAAGGCGGCCACCTCGGCCCGGGCGGCGTCGTCCCATCCACCGGGGTGGAGGCCGGCGGCCCGCCGCGTCATGGTCCGCATCGGGTGGTCGACGTTGCCGCGGCTCGTCGGCTCGTGACCGGCGATGTCGATGGGCGGGAGATCGGTCAGGGTGCCGGGCACTACGCCTGCCCCGCCCGGCGCTCGGCCGCCTCGACGAGGTTGCGGAAGAGCATGGCGATCGTGGTCGGGCCGACCCCTCCCACCCGGGGGGTGATCCACCCGGCCACCTCCTCGCAGGCCTCGTCGACGTCGGGGAGCAGGGTGCGGCCCTCGTAGCGGACGCCCGCCCCCACCACCACGCCCCCCGGACGGAGGTGGTCGGGCTGGATCATCCCCGGCACGCCGGCTGCCGCGATCAGGATGTCGGCCCGGCGGGTGTAGTCGGCCCAGCTCGGCACGCCCGTGTGCACGACGGTGACGGCAGCGTTGGCAGTGGGCCGCTTCTGCGACAGCAGGATGCTGAGCGGGCGTCCGATGGTGACGCCCCGACCCACGATCACGACCTCACGGCCCGCCACCGGCACGCCGTAGTGGGCGAGGATGGCCTCGATGCCGGCGGGGGTGCACGACACCGGCCCCGGGATGTCGAGGGCCAGCCGGCCGACGTTGGTGGGGTGCATCCCGTCGACGTCCTTGTCGGGGTCGACCGCCATCAGCACCGCATCGAAGTCCACCTGCGGCGGCGCCGGGTGCTGCACGAGCATGGCGTCGACGGTGGGGTCGCCGTTCAGCTGGCGCACGGCGTCGATCGCGTCTGCCGTGGTGGCGTCCTGCGGGAGGTGGACGTGAGGGCTGTGGCAGCCCAGCTCCTCGGCCTTGCGCATCTTCATGCCGACGTAGCGGGCCGACGGCTCGTCGTCACCGATCAGCAGCGTGGCCAGCCCGGGGATGTGCCCGTTGGCCCGCAGCTTCTCGATCCTCGGCACGAGGTCGGCGAACACGGAATCGGCCACGGGCTGCCCGGGCATCATCACAGCGGTCATGGGCCGACTCTAGGACGCGCCAGGGCGCAGACCTGCTGGCGTCAACGACCGGGCACGCCCCGAACGCTCTGCCTCCGCGAGCATCGGTCTGGCCAGTGTTGTGCGAAAGGCGGCATCAGCCGGTGGCAGGTGCGCCCGCCATTTCGCACAACACTGGCGAACTCGAGCGAGGTGCAGACGGGTCGCGCTCCCAAGGAAACCTCAGCGGACCTCTGGGTGCTCGCCAGCAATCTGGGCGCGCATCCAGGACAGCGTCGATCGGGCCAGGCCACGTGACCTGTAGTGGCCACGGCGAATCCGGACGGCCCGGCCACGGCGGAGCTCCCACCGCAGGGCGTCCGAGATCGCCTTCCTCGTGTCACCGGCCGTGCCGTAGCCACCCTCGAGCAGACAGTGGGCCAGGTCGTCGAGGGTGACCGTGTGCTGGGCCTCATGCAGCAGGACCGCTACGGCGTAGCGCAGCCGCCGACCGCTGAGCACCTGCACGTGCACCTGCGTGGTGTCTGTCATCGTCCCAGCGTCGCAGGGAGGTGTGACAGCGAGGGCAGCGACCCCCGGAGGACACGGGAAGACACGGGACGACACGGGCCCTCCGCCCGTTCGGCGGTCGCTTCTCGTACGGAGGGCTAGTGGAGGAAGTGGCGCTCGCCGGTGAAGACCATGGCGAGGCCGAGCTCGTCGGCGCGGGCGATGTTGTCGTCGTCCTTCACCGAACCCCCGGGCTGGATCACCACCGCCACGCCCGCCGCCGCGGCCGCTTCGATGCCGTCGGGGAAGGGGTAGAAGGCATCGCTCGAACAGGCACCACCGGCGGCTCGACCGGCGGCCTTGGCCGCCGCGATCTGGCCGGCCTCCACCCGGTTCTGCTGGCCGGCGCCGATGCCCCACGCGGTCCCGTCCTTCACGAGGACGATGGAGTTGCTCTTCACCCAGCCCACCAGGCGCCAGGCCAGCTCGGCGTCGGCCCACTCGGTGGCGGTGGGCTGACGCTGGGTGACGACGCGCCAGTCGGCGCGGACGGCGGCGAAGTGGTGGGCGTCCTGCACGAGCCACGAACCAGTGAGCTGACGGATCTGGTGCGCGTCGGGTGTGGGCGGTGTGGCGGTGAGCAACCGCGTGTTCTTGCGCTTCTTGGTGAGGGCCTCGATGACACCGGGGTCATAGCCGGGGGCGATCACGACGTCGGCTTGGGCGGCGGCGATCATGCGCTCGACGGTGGCATCGTCGACCGGGTGGGACAGCGCCACGATGCCACCGAAGGCGGACCGCTCGTCGCACTCGAAGGCCCGCTGGTAGGCGTCGGCCAACGTCGTGGCAACCGCGGCGCCGCAGGGGTTGGCGTGCTTGATGATGGCCACCGCCGGCTGGCCCGTCACGGCGGCCAGATCGTTGGCCAGGCCCCACGCCGCGTCGGCGTCGAAGAGGTTGAGGTAGCTGAGCGCCAGACCGCCGTGCTGCTCCAGGCCGTCCCACCAGGACGTCGTGCCCATCGAGCGGTAGCGGGCGCCCGTCTGGTGCGGGTTCTCGCCGTAGCGGAGGTCCTGCACGCGCTCCAGGGCCAGGTGGATGGTGGGGGGCAGCGGGTCGCCGGCCACGTCGTCGAACCACGACACGATCGACGCGTCATACGCGGCCGTGTGGGCGAAGGCCTTGCGGGCGAGGGCCCGCTTGGTGGCATCGGAGAGCACGCCGCCGGCCTTCAGCTCGTCGATCACGATCCGGTAGTCCGACGGGTGCGTGAGGATCCCCACGTCCTTGAAGTTCTTGGCTGCGGCGCGGATCATGGCCGGCCCGCCGATGTCGATGAGCTCTTCGGCCCGAGTGGCCCCGTGCTCGAAGCTCGAGGTGTCGGCGCCGAAGGGGTAGAGGTTCGACACCACGAGGTCGATCGGGTCGATGCCGTAGGTGCTCATGTCGGCCTGGTGATCGGGGTTGCGGCGATCGGCCAGGATCCCCCCGTGCACCTTGGGGTGCAGCGTGACGACGCGGTGCCCGAGGATGGCGGGGAAGCCGGTGAGGTCGGCGACGTCGGTGACGGCCAGGTTCGCCTCGCGGAGGGCGGCGGCAGTGCCCCCGCTGGAGATGAGGTCCCAACCCATCCCGCGGAGCTCGCGAGCGAGCTCGACGATGCCGGACTTGTCGTAGACGGACAGCAGTGCCCTCATCGGCGGGTGGCTTCCTTCTTGAGGATCGTGGGGTCGGCGAGGACCGCCCGGATGGTGTCGGGGTAGAGGCGCCGCTCGACGGCCTTGATGCGCTCGTGCAGGGACGCTTCGTCATCGTCGTCGAGGACGGGCACCGCCTCCTGGGCGAGGATCGGGCCGGCGTCGACCTCGAGGGTGGCCACGTGGATGGTGCAGCCGGTGACCTTCACGCCGTAGTCCAGCGCCTCGCGCACGGCATGCCAGCCCTTGAAGGCCGGGAGAAGCGCAGGGTGGGTGTTGAGGATCCGGTGCTCGAAGGCCGCATGGATGGGCTCGGCGAACACGGTGCCGAACCCGGCCATCACCACGAGGTCGGTGTCGGCCGCGAGGAGCACGCCGACCACCTCCCGGGTGTAGGCGACCCGGTCGAAGTCCTCGCCGAAGCTGGCCCGCTCCACGAGGTGGGCGGCCACATCGTGCTCGGCGGCCACGTCGAGGGCGCGCGACGGGCGGTCGACGACAACCAGCGACACGGGGATGCCGTCGGCGAGGATGGCCTCCAGCAGGGTGCCGCTGCCCGATGCGAGGACGGCGATGCGCACGGCGTGGAAGGTACCAGCCGGGTCCATGGCGACCGTCACCCCGGCGTCTACATCCAACCTCCGTTCATTTGAGTGCGTTAGCGTTCCCGACGATCCCTCACACCCAGCTCTTGGAGGCGGACCGTGGATCTCAGCAAGCTCTCACTCGGCGACAAGATCGCAGCGGGCGGCGGCCTCGCGCTGGTGCTGTTCGCGCTCATCCTCGATTGGCATCGTGTTTGCTTCGGTGGCTTCTGCACCGGCCTGTCGATGTTCAGCGGCGACGGCGACGCCATCCCGCTCCTCGGCTTCCTGGCCTTCCTGCTGGCCCTGGTCGTCCTGGCCCTCGTCCTGCTGCCGAAGCTGTTCAACGTGACGCTGCCGGACCTGCCGATCCCCAACAAGGACGCCGTGTTCTACGCTGCCGCCGGCGCCGCGGCACTGCTCCTCATCAAGCTCCTCCTGAAGTTCGAGTACATCGGCTTCGGCGCCTACCTGATGGTCATCGCGGCCGGGGCCATGGCCTACGGCGGGTTCCTCATCCGCGGGGGCGACGATGCCTCCTCCACCGGGGGCGGCTCGGCGCCGTTCTGACGGCAAGGTCGTTCGCTGACGATGCCCCGGCTCCGGCCGGGGCATCGTCGCGTTCAGGGTCCATCATCATCTTCGACTCGCGCCGTACCGTCGCGCCCATGACCGAACCTCTGGGGCCCGATCCGGCCGTGTCGTTCCTCGCATCGCTCGGTGCGCGCGGATCCCGTCGGGCCGAGCCACGAGCATCGATCGCCATCGCGGGCGCCGGCTGCGCCCTCGCCGTCTTGGGCGTGCTGATCGTCGCCGGCGACACCGGAGCATCCGACGGCGACTTCAACCGGGTGCCAGGCCTCGTGCTCTCGGCCCTGGTGGTGGCGGCCGGCGTGTTCACCCTCCACACCGTGCGCGACGGCGCCATCGCGACAGCCGGCGCGGCGGCCGCCGCCCTGGGCGTGCCACCGTTCGTCTTCTTCCTCACCTTCAACCAGAGCCAGTTCCCGCCGTACTCGACCGAGGGGATCCTCCTCGTGTCGACAGTCGCCTGGCTGGCCGCCTACGCCATCGGGCCAGGTCGTGGCCGCCCCTTCTTCCTCGGCGCCGGACTCCTGGGCGCCTGGTTCACGCTCCTCCAGCTCACCGAGCAGGTCTTCGAGGCGCCGTTCGGGTTCTTCGGTGTCATGACCACCATCGGCGAGGGCAGCGACAGCGGGTTCGACAGCGGGTTCGACGGCGGCTCCGGGGGCCCGTCGTTCGATGTGCCCGACCCCACCACGCTGGGCGCGATCTCGCTGGTGCTGGGCGCGGGCTATCTCGTCCTCAGCCGCCGGCTCGACCGGACCGGCTACCACGGCACCGCCACGCCCTTCGCGCTGGCTGCCCTGCCCACGCTCCTGTTCAGCATCGTCTTCCTCGGCGACGACCTCGAGGCGGCCGGCTCTGGCTTGCTGGGCGTCTTGGTCGGGCTGGCACTCGTGACCCATGGGGCCAGCGTGCTGCGCCGTGCCACCGCCTGGATCGGCGCCGCCACCACGGCCACCGGCGCCGCGGTGTTCCTCACCGACATGACCGACGACGCCACCGTCGGCGGGATGCTCTTCCTCGCCGCCGGCATCGCACTGGTCGCGGCCGGCCACGCTGCTGGCTCCGCCCTCCACGAGGCCGACGAGATGTCCGTCACCGCAGCCATCGCCGCACCGGTCGACGAGCCGACCGTCTGGGCACCACCGCCGATGGATCCGCCCCGGCCGGCCGACCCGCCTGCGCCGCCTCCCCCCTTCTGAGGTTCGGGGCACCACCGCGCTCCCACCGCGCGCTCATGCCCCCAACCTTCTGGGTCGGGTCAGGTGAGGGGCGGGTCGACGCAGCCGCTGGCGCCCCCGCCGGAGCCAGCAGGCTGGGTGCGGGGGTAGGGCTCGACGAAGCCGGAGCCGGGGTCCGCCGTGGTGACGTAGCGCATCACGGCCCGGGTGAAGGCCCCTGCTTCGACGGCCTGGAAGGCGGGATCGACCAACAGGGCCTCCTCCGGCGGGTTTGAGATGAAGGCGGCCTCCGAGAGCACAGCGGGCACCCCGGCGGTGCGGTTCAAGATGCCGTAGTAGTCGCCGCCATCGTCCCGCGGCCGGTACTTCGCCCCCGCGTCCCGGTCGGCCGCCCAGTCGATCTCGTAGGCCGAGAAGGCCGCCACCAGCTCCTCGTAGACCAGGCCGGACGCCCGCTTCGAGGACGCCGAACCGATCTGTCGGTAGGTCTCGGCGCCGGGCGTGCGTCGGTGCTCGTCGGGTTCGGCGTTGTGGTGGATCGAGATGAACACGGTCGGCTGCAGCGCCTGCACGATGGCGGCGCGACTGGCCAGCGTGATGCGGTAGTCGCCGGTGCGGGTCAGCACGACCGTCGCGCCCTGGGCCTCGAGCTGCCGCTTGGTCTCCAGCGCGATGGCCAGGTTGACGCCCTTCTCCGTCGCCCCGCCGGGGCCGACCGCGCCCGGCTCCTCGCCGCCGTGACCAGGGTCGAGCACGACCGTGGCCCCGGAGAGGGGCGCCCCGAGCACGGTGACCTCGTTGCCGCAGGGCGAGCGGGCCACGAACCGGCCCTCGCCGAGCGACGACACGACGGCCAGCACCAGGCCGTTGGGGGTGGTCACCGCACGGGCCACCCCGTCGGTGGGCAGCGCCGGCCAGCCGATGGCGGGCGCCGTCGTCGTGGTGGGCGCGGTCGTCGTTGTAGTGGTCGACGGCCGGGTCGGGCTGGTGGTGCTGACCGAGGTGGACGGGGCCTGGGCGGCGGGCGCGCCGCGGTCGCCGCCACCGCGGACCAGCAGAACCGCCAGGCCCGCGACGAGGAGCACGACCACCAGCACCGCAGCGATGTGCGCCGACCGCGACCGATCAGCCATGCCCCAGGTTGTCACGCTCGCCTGGGTCAGAGGTTCTTGACGACCTCGACCATGAGGATGCCGGCCTCGGTGGGGTTCTGGCCCACCTTCACGCCGGCCGCGAGCAGCGCCTCCTGCTTGGCCGCCGCGGTGCCCTTGCCTCCGGAGACGATGGCGCCCGCGTGGCCCATCTTCTTGCCGGGAGGAGCCGTGACGCCGGCGATGTAGGAGACGACCGGCTTGCTCATCTTGTCGGCGATGAAGGCGGCAGCCTCCTCTTCGGCCGACCCGCCGATCTCGCCGATCATCATGACGGCCTTGGTGTCGGGGTCGGCCTCGAAGGCCTGCAGGCAGTCGATGAAGCTGGTGCCGGGCACCGGGTCGCCGCCGATGCCGACACAGGTGGTGACGCCGATGTCGTTGAGCTTGAGCTCGTAGAGCGCCTGGTAGGTGAGCGTGCCGGAGCGGCTCACGATGCCCACGTTGGGCTTGCCCTCGACCGGCGCCTTGGCGATGTGCCCGGCGGTGATGCCGATGTTGGCCTTGCCGGGGCTGATGATGCCGGGGCAGTTCGGGCCGAGCAGCTGGACACCGGGGAAGTCGCGCTTCAGCTTGTTGAAGAACCAGGCCTCGTCCTGGGCGGGCACGCCCTCGGTGATGGCCACGATGAACGTCACGCCACCCTCAGCCGCCTCCATGACGGCGTCCTTCACGCCTGGTGCCGGGATGAAGATGCACGACGCAGTGGCGCCGGTGGCCGCCACGGCCTCGGCCACGTTGGCGTAGACCGGAATGCCGTCCACGTCCGTGCCGGCCTTCTTGGGGTTGGTGCCGGCCACCACCTGGGTGCCGTAGTCCCGGTTGAGCATGCCGTAGAACTTGCCCTGCGAGCCGGTGAGGCCCTGGTAGACGACCTTGGTGGTCTCGTCGACGAAGATTGCCATGAGTCTGTTCTCCTACTTCGCGGCGAGGGCGACGGCGGTCTGGGCGGCCTCGACCATGGTCGGGGCCATCTGGAGCTTGTCGGACAGGTGGGGCTCGAGGATGGCGCGGCCTTCGTCGGCGTTGGTGCCGTCGAGGCGGATGACGATGGGCACGCCGATGTCGACGCGGCCCATGGCGGTCACGATGCCGTTGGCGACCTCGTCGCCCTTCGTGATGCCACCGAAGATGTTGATGAAGATCGACTTCACCTTGGGGTCGTTGTTGATCACCTCGAGGGCGCCGGCCATCACGTCGGCGTTGGCGCCGCCGCCGATGTCGAGGAAGTTGGCCGGCTCGCCGCCGACCTGGCTGACGATGTCGACCGTGCTCATGGCCAGGCCGGCGCCGTTGGCGATGATGCCCACGAACCCGTCGAGCCCGACGTACTGCAGCCCCTTGTCGTGGGCCGCCTGCTCGCGCTCGTCGCGCACCTGGGTGGCTTCGTACTGCTCGTAGTCGGGGTGGCGGAAGGTGGAGTTGTCGTCCAGCGTCACCTTGGCGTCGAGGGCGTGCACCTCGCCGGTGGGCTTCAGGATGAGGGGGTTGATCTCGGCGAGGTCGGCGTCGCCCTCGGTGTAGGCCGTGTAGAGCTTGCAGAGGATGTCGACTGCGCCGTCGGTGGCGGCCGGGTTGAGCTTGGCCTCCTCCACCCACTTGCGAGCGGCGGCCTCGGTGAGGCCTTCGACGGGATCGATCCAGATCTTGGCGATGGCGTCGGGGTCGGTCTCCGCAACGGCCTCGATCTCCACCCCGCCCTGCGCGGACAGCATCCCGAGGTGCTTCTTGGCGGAGCGGTCGAGCGTGAAGCTGGCGTAGTACTCCTCGGCGATGTCCGAGGCCAGCTCGATCCAGAGCACCTCGACGGTGTGGCCCTTGATGTCCATGCCGAGGATGTTGGAGGCGTGCTCGCGGGTCTCAGTGGCGTCGTTGGCCAGCTTGATGCCACCGGCCTTGCCGCGGCCTCCCACCTGCACCTGGGCCTTCACCACCACCGGGTAGCCGATGCGCTCCGCGATGGCGACGGCGTCGTCCACCGTGGTGGCTGCCTCGCCGGGCGAGACGGGGATGCCGTAGCTCGCGAAGAACTGCTTGCCCTGGTACTCGTACAGATCCATTCGCTGCTCCCGGCAGGTAGTGAGGCCTTGCGACGATCGACTTCGGCCACGATGTCGGTTTCCGACGGTGCGCGAGGTCGGCCGATACTAGGGGCGTGCCCCAGATCCACCGCCAGTCGAGAGGAGACCTCTGATGCCCATCGCCCAGAGTCGAGGCCACGCCGGCAAGGCGCTGCTCGTCGCCGGGGTGGGGGTCGTGGTGGCGTTGGGCCTCGCCTTCCTCGTGGCCCAGGCGGCCAGCCGAGGCGACGTCGACATCAAGCTGGGCGACGCTCGCTTCGACGCCGGCCAGATCGAGAGCATCGCCGCCCGGATCGACAAGGACGGCGGCCTGCCCGTGCTCTACCCCGACCTCGTGGGTCGGGGCCGGAACCTCTACGTGCAGCACCTCGACCCTGATCCGCGCCTCGGCTGGGTGGCCTTCGGAGCCTTCGACCCCGACGACCCGTCGTGCGCCGTGGAGCTCGATCGCGAGACGAAGGTCCTCGTGAACGCCTGCGACGAGAGCGTGACCTACCCCTTGGCCGGCAACGGGCTGCGGTACTACCCGACCCAGGTCGAGGGGAACCGGCTCTTCGTCGACATCAACGAGCAGTCGACCACGACGACGACCACCCCGACGACGACGGGCGGCTGAGCCGCCGGGGTCAGTCGAAGAGCGCTTGCAGCGAGTTCTTCTGCACCTTGTTGGTGCCGGTGCGGGGGAGGTCCTCGACCGCCACGTAGCGCTTCGGCGCCTTGTAGTCGGCCATGTGCTCCGTGGCGAAGGCCTCGAGCTTGGCCGTGGCCAGCGTGGCGCCGGGGCGGAGGCGGACGACGGCGGCGGGCACCTCGCCGAGCCGCTCATCGGGCAGGCCGACCACCGAGGCCTCGAGCACGTCGGGGTGGCGCTCCAGGACCTGCTCCACCTCGAGGGCGTAGACGGAGTACCCGCCGTGCTTGATGACGTGCTTGCTGCGCCCTTCGAACACGAGCAGGCCGAGAGGACCCTTGCGGGCCAGGTCTCCGGTGCGCAGCCAACCGTCCGCGGTCAGCACCTCGGCGGTGGCTGCCTCGTCGCCCCAGTACGAGCTCAGGACGCCCGGTCCCCGCACCTGCAGCTCACCCACCTGGCCCGTGGGGAGCTCCTGGCCGTCGTCGTCGACCACGCGCATCTCGTAGCCGGGGAGGGCGAACCCGAGCGCTTCGCCCAGGGGACCGGCGCCACCGAGGTAGGGGGGTGAGAGCTTGGCCGCCACCCCTCCGCCCACCTCCACCATGCCGTAGCCCTCGGCGAAGGCTGCCTGGCCGACGGCCCCCAGGAGCGGGACGGTGATCGTGGCCCCCATCTTCTTGAAGCGCTCGACCAGCTCCGGGGGCATGGCGTCGGCCCCTGACGCCCACACCCGCACCGAGCGGAGGTCGCGAGCATCGGCCCCCGCCTCGTCGAGCATCCGGTACATGGCGGGCACGCCGATGAACATCGTGGCGCGCCGCGTCTCGATGGCGTCAAGCACTCGAACGGGGTTGAACTTGGGGAGCAGGTAGGTCGGTATCCCGGCGAAGGCCAGACCGACGAGGGCGGCGAAGCCCATGATGTGGGCGACCGGGAGGGCCACGACCGCCTCGTCGCGGTGGAGGTGCGTGGGCCACAGGGCGGCGCTCGACGCCTGTCCCACGAGGGCACGATGCGAGAGAGCCGCACCCTTGGGCTTGCCGGTGGTGCCCGACGTGTAGAACAGCGCCGCCACATCCCCGGCGGCGGCGGGATGCGAGCTGGCGCTCGGGGTCGCGCTGTCGACCTCGGCCGCGCTGCGCAGCACGAGCGATGCCCCGGAGTCGGCCACGACGTGGGCGATCTCCTCCTTGCGCATCTGGTCGTTCACCGGCGCCGGGATGGTGCCGGCCCGGGCGGCGGCGAGGCAGAGGAGGATCTGCTCATACCCGTTGGCGGTGGCCACGACGACGACGTCGCCGGGCGTGGTGCGGGCGGCGATGCCGCCAGCCCAACGCCGCACCCGCTTGGCCGCCTGCGCGTAGGTGAGGCTCAGCCCACCGTCGGCCTCGCTCACGAGCGGGCGATCGCCGTGCACCTTCTCGAGGCGGTCCATGAGGGTGCCCAGGGTCACGTCTCGCCGTAGGAGCAGCGCGGCCCGCTCGATCGCCCTGACCATGGCACCTGGTCTACCTGGCCGGCCTCGACGGCCGCCACCTGGTCAGAGCGGGCGAGGGCGGGGAGTGGCGCCGGTCAGAGCTTCTTGAGAGGTGCCCAGGATAGGAGAAGGCGCTTCTCGCCCACGCCCGGGAAGCGGATGACGACCTCGGCCTTCTCGCCCTGACCCTCGATGTGGAGGATCACACCCTCCCCGAAGGTGGCGTGGACGACGTCGTCGCCCACCGTCAGACCGAGGGCCTCGGCACCGTGCTTGGCGGGGCCGCCGCCGCTCGGGCGCAGCGCCCTCTCCACCATGCGATCTCGGTTGGCGCTCACGCCGCTGCCGCCCGAGCCGTACCCCGACCCGGAGCCCGAACCCGACCCCGACCCACCGCCGTAGGTGCGGCCGCCGCGGCTGGCCCGACGCTGCTCGATGGCCTGCACGAGGCGGGCCGGGATCTCGTCGAGGAACCGACTCGGCGGGTTGTACTGGGTGCCGCCATAGAGCGTGCGGCTCCAGGCGTGGGTGAGGTACAGCCGCTCCTGGGCCCGGGTCAGGGCGACGTAGGCCAACCGGCGCTCCTCCTCGAGCTCGTCGGGGTCGCCCAGCGAGCGGAGGTGGGGGAACACCCCGTCCTCCAAGCCGATGATGAACACGGCCGGGAACTCGAGGCCCTTGGCGGCATGGATCGTCATGAGCACGACCTGGCTGTCGTCGCCGTCGATCTCGTCAGCATCCGACACGAGGCTGACCTGCTCGAGGAACTGCTCGATCGACTCGGCGTCCTGGGCTGAGCCCACGAGCTCGGCCAGGTTCTCGAGCCGCCCCTCGCTCTCGATGGTGCGCTCGGCGCGGAGCTCGTCGAGGTAGCCGGACCGCTCGAGGAGGGCCTCGAGGAGCGCGGCGGGCTTGTCGTCGGCGGCGAGGTCGGCCACCGAGTCGAGCAGGAAGAGGAACTGCGTGATCCCGCGGGCCGCCGAGCCGCCCACGCCGGCGTCGTCGGCGCGACGGAGCGCATCGATGAACGACAGCCCCCGACCGGACGCGTAGGCGTCGAGCTTGCCGACGCTGGAGTCGCCCACGCCGCGCTTGGGGTTGTTGAGCACCCGCTTCACCGATACCTCGTCGGAGGGGTTGATGACCGCCTTGAGGTAGGCCAGCGCGTCCTTGACCTCACGCCGGTCGTAGAAGCGGGTGCCGCCGATCACCTTGTAGGGCACGCCGTGGCGCGCCAGGTGCTCCTCGAGGACGCGGCTCTGGGCGTTGGTGCGGTAGAAGACGGCGACGTCGCCCCAGCGGTGGTCCCCCCCGTCGTGCAGTCGGGCGATCTCGCGGGTGACCCACTGGGCCTCGTCCACCTCGTCGTCGCCGTGGTACCGCACGATGGGGTTCCCGTCCCCCCGATCGGTCCACAGCTCCTTGGGCTTGCGGCTCAGGTTGTTCCCGATGACGGCGTTGGCCGCATCGAGGATCGTCTGCGACGACCGGTAGTTCTGCTCCAGCACCACCACGGTCACATCCGGGAAGGCGTTCTCGAACTCGAGGATGTTCCGCATGTCCGCGCCCCGGAAGGCATAGATCGACTGATCGCCGTCGCCCACGACGCAGACGTTGCGGTGGCCCTTGGTGAGCAGGAGGACAAGCTCGTTCTGAACGGTGTTGGTGTCCTGGTACTCATCCACGAGCACATGCTTGAACCGGCGCTGGTAGTGCTCGAGCAGGTCTGGGTGGCGCTTGAGGAGGGTGACCGTGACGCTGAGCAGATCGTCGAAATCCATGGCGCCGGCCCGCAAGAGACGGTCCTGGTAT
>JBKJIL010000132.1:0-7396 GCA_046598435.1 Acidimicrobiales bacterium | reverse complement strand
CAAGGGCGACGAGGATCCCCGTGATGGGTGAGGCCGGCGAGGACGCGACGCGATCGAGCACAGCCTTCAGGAGGAGACCGGCCGGGATGGGCAGGGTGAAGAAGGCGACCCAACAGGCCCACGCGATCCCGTACGCGACCGGCTCGCGCCGCACCAGCTGGCGAGCGGTGGGCACCGCGCTGGGCACCCGTGCCGATCGCGTCGCACGCCGGCTCACACCAGCACCCCCCGTGCGTTGGCCGACACCGCGAGCAGCCGGGCGAAGTGCGAGGCGGGATCGGCGACGAGGGCCGCCCGGCGTCCGTGCTCGAGCACGCACCCGCGCTCGAGCACGAGCACCTCGTCCACGGCATCGAGGGTGGCCAGGCGGTGAGCGATGATCACGACGGTGCGCCCGGCCAGGGCGCGCTCGGCAGCACGGGACAGCAGTCGCTCGGTGTCGGGGTCGAGTCGGCTGGTCGCCTCGTCGAGCACCACCAGCCCCGGGTCGGCCAGGAGCACGCGCGCGAACGCGAGCAGCTGAGCCTGACCCGCCGAGAGGCCGGCGCGATCATCGAGGATGGTGTCCAGCCCGTGGGCCAGCCCGGCGGCCCACAGGTCGAGACCGACGTCGGCCAGCGCCTCGCGCAGCTGATCGTCGGTGGCGGCCACCGTGCCGATGAAGGTGAGGTTGTCGCGGAGCGACGCCCGGAGGAGCTCGACGTCCTGGCTCACCACTGCCACCCGGTGGCGGAGGTCGACGCTGGAGATGTCGCGGATGTCCACGCCCCCGAGGCGCACCACGCCACCGGTGACGTCCCACAGGCGGGCCAGGAGGCGGCCCAGGGTGGACTTGCCGCTGCCGGTGCGGCCCACCACACCCAGGCGCGTGCCTGACACGAGGTGCAGATCGAGCCGATCGAGCACATCGGTGTCGCCCGTGTAGGCGAACGACACCTGCTGGAGGCGCACCTCGAGGGGTCCGGCGGGCAACGGGTCGCCGCGGCCCTCGGGAATCGACGGCACCACCGCCAGCAGGCGGGCCGCCCGCCGGGCGCCGGCTGCTGCCTTCTGGAACTCCCGCATCTGCTCGGCGATCCGCTCGATGGGCTGGCGGATCATCTGGGAGAACCGGAACAGGGCGAGGAGCGCGCCGATCGAGAGGGCACCAGAGCGGTGGAGCCACACGCCGAGCGCCAGCGTGAGCACGGAGCCGAGGCTGAAGGCGGCGGCCGCGAACGTGTAGGAGCCATCCCCGAGCAGGGCGGCTCGGCGGGCGGCATGCCACCAGCGCGACGAGTGGTGCTGCAGCTTGTGCACCGCGAAGGGCCCGGCGCCGTTGGCACGGAGGTCTTCGAGGCCGCCAAGTCGCTCCTCGAGGTCGCCGTAGAGCTGGGACTGGATCTCGCGCTCGGCGTCGTGGGCCGGCACCGCGATGGCCCGGAACCGCCCCATCACGTAGCCGGCCACCGCAGTGGATCCGACGATCAGCAGGCCGGCCCGCCAGTCGATCAGCAGCGACACCACCACCACCCCGACGAGCAGGATGGCGTTGCCGACGAGCTGCACCACTGCGGTGGACGAGAAGGTCACGATGGCCTCGACGTCGCCGTCGAGCCGCTCGATGAGCAGGCCCGCGCTGTGGCGGCTGTGCCACTCGAGGTCGAGCCCGAGGGCGTGGCGGGCCAGATCGAGGCGGAGCTCGTTGCCCACCCGCCAGGCCAGGTGGACCGACTGCCAGGCCACGACCACTTGCAGCGCGTCGGCCCCCACCGTCACGACGAGGAAGGCCGTCGCGATCGCGACCAGGCCGCTGGTGGGCTCGCCGCGGAGGGCGGCGTCGATGGCGTGCCCGAGCAGCACAGGTCCGGCCACTGGTGCCAGCGTCGCCACGAGCAGCACGACGCCGAGCACCAGCAGCCTCGCCCGCTCCGGCCGCAGGTAGGTCGTGAGCAGGCGCGCGTCGAGGTGGCGAGACCCGTCTGGCATGGCGGGGCGACGCTACTGGTGGGCCTGGCCCGCTCCCCTACGGTTTCCGGCCGCCCGGGCCGAGCTCAGGCGGTGGACGACACCCGGGGGAAGATGGGTCCGGCCTTCTCCACGGCCAGACCGCCCGGGTACTGGCCCCAGGCGCCGGCGGCGGGGAGGCGCTGGTCGTCGGGGCGACCCGGCAGCCCGATGCGGCGCCAGGCCTCTGCACTGGCGGTGGGGATGGCGGGGCTGGCCAGGATCGACACGATGCGCACGGCTTCGAGGGCGTCGCCCATCACGGCGTCGACCTCGGGGCCGGGCTCGAGCTTCCACGGCTCGTTGTCCTCGAGGAGGCTGTTCGTCTCGCGGATGAGCCGCCAGGTGGCCTCGAGCGCGATGGAAGGAGCCACGGCCTCCCACGCCGTGGTCGTCTCGGTCAGAACCTCGGCCGCGACGGTGGCCAACGGGCTGTCGGGGCGCGGCGCGGGACCGACGCCGCCGCACTTCTTGGCCACCACGGTGGCGACGCGCGAGACGAGGTTGCCGAAGTTGTTGGCCAGGTCGCTGTTGTAGCGCTCGACAACGCGCTCGTAGCTGAAGTCGCCGTCGGGGCCGAAGGGGGTGTCGCGCAGCAGGTGATAGCGCACGCCGTCCACGCCGAAGTCGTCGACCAGGCGGGCCGGTGCGATGTCGGTGAGGCGAGCGGGACCGTGGGTCGTCTTGGACAGCTTCTCGCCGCCCAGGAGCAGCCAGCCATGCACGTGGACCCGATGCGGGGGCTCGAGGCCGGCCGCCAGCAGCATGGCCGGCCAGTACACGCAGTGGAAGCGGATGATCTCCTTGCCGATCACGTGGTGCACGTGGGGCCACCAGGCCGCGAAGCGCTCGTCATCAGCGCCGAACCCGACGGCGGTGGCGTAGTTGATGAGCGCGTCGTACCACACGTAGAAGACGTGGCCCTCAGCCCAGGGCACGGGTACGCCCCAGTCGAGCGACGTGCGGGTGATGGAGACGTCCTGCAGGCCCTGACGCAGGAAGCCGAGCACCTCGTTGCGCTTGCCCTCGGGCGTGATCACCTCCGGGTTCGACTCGATCCAGTCGATGAGGCGCTGCTCGTAGCGGGACAGGCGGAAGAAGTAGTTCTCCTCCTTGAGCGTGGTGACGGGCTTGCCGGTGTGGATCGGGCAGAACTGGCCGTCCACCAGCTCGCCCTCTTGGTAGTAGGCCTCGCAGGACACGCAGTAGGGACCCTCGTAGGTGTCGAGCTCGATGTCGCCGTTGTCCTTGATCCGCTGCAGGAGCGCCTGCACGGCGACGTGGTGGCGTGGCTCGGTCGTGCGGATGAAGTCGTCGTACGACACGTCGAGGCTGTCCCACGTCTCGCGGAAGCGGGTGGCGTTGCGGTCGGCCTGCTCCTGCGGGGTGATGCCAGCCTCCTCAGCCGACTGCGCCACCTTGAGGCCGTGCTCGTCGGTGCCGGTGAGGAAGAAGGTGTCGTCGCCCACCAGGCGGTGCCAGCGGGCCAGCGCGTCGGCGTTGACGGTGGCGTAGGCGTGGCCGACGTGAGGGGCATCGTTCACGTAGTAGATCGGCGTCGTGACGTAGAAGCGGTCGGGCACCACGCCAGCCTACGGGCGGGCGGTGCCGAGCCCCGAACGCTTCGAGGGCCGCTGGGGCCGGCCGGTCACTCCAGCTTGTCGGTGAGCACCACCACGGCGCGGGCGGGGACGCTGAGGGTGCCGCCGACCGGGACCAGCTCCTCGTGGGTGCCCGTGGTGTCGAGCACGATGGTCCAGGGACCCCCCCACTGCATCGGCAGCTCCCACTCGATCGTCTCGTGGTGGGCGTTGAAGAGGAGCAGGAACGAGTCGTCCACCACCGGTTGGCCCCGCTGATCGCGATGGGTGAGAGCCTCGCCGTTCACGAACAGGCCGATGGCCCGGGCGTGGCCGGCCTCCCAGTCCTCGTCGGTCATCTCGGAGCCGTCGGGCTTGCACCACCCGAGGTCGATCGTGCCCCGGATGGGCTGGCCCTGGAAGTAGCGGCGCCGCCGGAAGCTGGGATGGTCGTGGCGCAGGGCGATGACCTGCTTGGTGAACTCCAGCAGGTCCTCGTCGATGTGCTCCCAGTCGTGCCAGGAGATCTCGTTGTCCTGGCAGTAGGCGTTGTTGTTGCCGCCCTGGGTGCGACCGAGCTCGTCGCCGGCCAGGAGCATGGGCACGCCTTGCGAGAGCAGCAGGGTGACGAGGAGGTTGCGCTGCTGCACGGCCCGGCAGGTCAGCACCTCGGGGTCGTCGGTCTCGCCTTCCACGCCGCAGTTCCACGACCGGTTGGTGCTGTCCCCGTCGTTGTTGTCCTCGCCGTTGGCCTCGTTGTGCTTGTGGTCGTACGACACGAGGTCTCGGATCGTGAACCCGTCGTGGGCGGTCACGAAGTTGATGCTGGCCACCGGTCGCCGCCCGTCGGCCTGGTAGAGGTCGGAGCTGCCGGTGAGGCGTGACGCGAACTCGCCGACGGTGCCCGGCTCACCCCGCCAGAAGTCGCGCACCGTGTCGCGGTACTTGCCGTTCCACTCCGACCACTGGGCCGGGAAGTTCCCCACCTGGTAGCCGCCTTCACCCACGTCCCACGGCTCCGCGATGAGCTTCACCTGGCTGACTGTCGGGTCCTGGTGGATCAGGTCGAAGAAGGCCGACAGCCGGTCCACCTCGTGGAACTGGCGGGCCA
The DNA here is from genome assembly GCA_046598435.1 of Acidimicrobiales bacterium. GTDB lineage: Bacteria > Actinomycetota > Acidimicrobiia > Acidimicrobiales > VFJN01 > VFJN01. The sequence continues at coordinate 2,719 of JBKJIL010000132.1, read as the reverse complement.
GGGTGGAGGCGAGGTCGAAGCGGAAGCCGTCGACGTGCATCTCGGTCACCCAGTAGCGCAGCGAGTCCATGATGAGCTGCAGCGTCTGGGGGTGCGCCATGTTGAGGCTGTTCCCGGTGCCCGTGGTGTCGTAGTAGAAGGCCGGGTCGTCACCCACGAGCCGGTAGTAGGCAGCGTTGTCGATCCCGCGGAACGACAACGTCGGGCCCTGGTGGTTGCCTTCGGCGGTGTGGTTGTACACGACGTCGAGGATCACCTCGATCCCGGCGTCGTGGAGGGCCCGCACCATGGCCTTGAACTCGGTGACCTGTTCGCCTCGCGACCCGTTGGCGGCGTACTCGCCGTGGGGGGCGAAGAACCCGATGGAGTTGTAGCCCCAGTAGTTCCGCAGTCGGCGGTCGACGAGATGGCCGTCGTGCACGAACTGGTGCACGGGCAGGAGCTCCACGGTGGTGACCCTCAGCGCCGTCAGGTGGTCGATGGCGGCGGGGTGGGCCAGACCGCTGTAGGTGCCGCGCAGCTGTTCGGGCACCCCGGGGTGGCGAGCGGTGAAGCCCTTGACGTGCAGCTCGTAGATGATCGACTCGGGCAGGGGCCGTTCGGGACGGCGGTCGGTCGACCAGTCGAAGTACGGGTTGTGGACCACGCCTTTGGCCATGTGGCCGGCGCTGTCGTCGTCGTTGCGCCGCGACGGGTCGTCGAGATCGTGGGCGAAGGTGGACCGGTGCGGATGGAGAGGCCCGTCGATGGCCTTGGCGTAGGGGTCGAGCAGCAGCTTGGCAGGGTTGCAGCGCTGGCCCTGTGACGGTTCCCACGGGCCATGGACCCGATAGCCGTAGCGCTGACCCGGACCGACGTTGGGCAGGTAGGCGTGCCAGCACGAGGCATCGACCTCGTCGAGGCCGATCCGGCGCTCCTCGCCGAGGTCGTCGAACAGGCAGAGCTCGACCGACTCGGCCACCTCGGAGAACAGGGAGAAGTTCGTCCCGGCCCCGTCGTAGCTGGCGCCCAACGGATACGGCCGACCGGGCCAGACCTCCTGCTCCTGCATGCGCGTGTGCTCCTCGGGGTGGACAGCGGCCAGGCCCTGGCGGTCAACCAGGGTGCTCGTGCCAGAGGATGACGCTATCGACAGCCGGCTCGACTCCCGTACCCGGTCGGCGGCTCCTCAACCCGTCACCTGCGCAGCACTGCGGTCAACCTGCCTCGGCCGTGCCCCACGGGCGAACGTCACCGGCGGAGCGTCGAAGGGCCTCACCCTCACCGTCGCCGAGCACCGCTGGCAGCTCGGGGAGACCGCGCTGGTTGCGGAGATCGTCGATGCGGTCGAGCTGGCGCTCGAGCTGACGACGACGCGGCCCGGTGAGCTCCTCGAGGCCGCGCTGGGCGGAGGTGAAGCGCTTCTCCACCGTCTCGACGGCGTCGGCGTACTTCGTCCACTGCTGCCGGAACCCGCTCAGGCACTGGAGGATCTCATCGGAGGTGCGGGCCAGCCGGGTCTGCTCGACGGCCTGGCGGATCACGGCCAGCACCGCGAAGAGGCTCACCGGCGAGCACAGCACGACCTTCTGGCCGAGGGCGATGTCGATCAGCTGCGGATCGCGCTCGTGGATGAACGCCCACACGCTCTCGTTGGGGATGAACAGCAGCACCTCGTCGAGCGTGGCGTCGGCATCGATGTAGCCGCGGGTCGACAGCTCCTTCACCCGGTTCTTCACATCCCGGAGGAACGCCTTGGCCATCGCATCGCGCTCTGGGTCGGTGGTGGCCTCGAGGAAGCGCAGGTAGTTGTCGACCGGGAACTTCACGTCCATGTGGAGATCGCGCCCGCCGGGCATCATGAACGTGACGTCGGGGATGGACCCGCCGGCGATGGCCGTCTGCTTGCGGTAGGTGACCCCCTCCACCATGCCGGCCTGACGCAGGACGTCGTCAGCCATGCGCTCGCCCCACTGGCCGCGGGCCTTCGGGCTGGCGAGGGCCTCCCGGAGGTGCCCGGTCGTCTCGGCGAGGACGCGGCTGGCCGAGGTGACCTGCTGGATGCCCGTGACCAGCTGACCGTGCTGCTGGGCGCTGTCCTGCTGGAGCTTCCCGACGATGTCGCCGAGGCGCTCCAGCTGGCCGGTGAGGCCCTCGACGCGCTTCTCGAAGGCGGTGGTTCGCAGATCGAGCTGGCGGCTGCCGCTCGTCATGGAGTCGCCCAGCTTCTCGCCCGCCATCTTGGCCGCCATGTCGGCCGCGGCCGTGACCGTGTGCTCCCGCTCGCGCCCGAGGCGCAGCTCCATCTGGGCGGCCTGCTGCTCGAGCAGGGCCGCTTGCTGCTCGAGCGCCTGCACCAGGCGCTCGTCGGCCTGGGCGGCGCCGGAGCGGGCGGCACGGGTGCCGACGGCGTAGGCGAGGGTGAGCACGGCGAGGGCCCCGAGCAGGCCGAGGAGCACGAAGATGACCATGCGATCAGTGTGCGCAGGGGGTGTGACAACGACCGCGGATCCCAGAGGATCCCCTGGTCAGCGATAGCGTGCGCCCAGATGACCACCTGGATCCTGCGCTTGGACGGCCCCGGCGGGGGCCCGCGCGTGGGGATCAAGGATCCCATCGATGTGGCCGGCACCCCCCCCACCGCCGGCTGCGCGCTGCTGGCCGCCAGCTTCACGGCCTTGTTGTCTCCGTCCGCCATTGCGCAAGGCGCAGCGCCCTCGGGCAAGATCACGCGCATCAT
>JBKJIL010000126.1:0-10662 GCA_046598435.1 Acidimicrobiales bacterium | reverse complement strand
GGCCAACGTCACCGAGGGCGTGTACTTCCTGCCGAACGCCAATGCGACGTTCACCGGTCAAGCCGTGCAGCCCATCGCCGCCAACGCCCAGTACTTCGTGCGCACGCTCAACTTGAGCGGCCAGGCAACCCTGAAGCTCAAGCCGAGCCCGAACGATGCCATCAAGACGCCGATCGCGGGTAGCGCCTCGATCATCCGCTGACCCATCTCGGGTTCTTGCTGACCGCCCCGAGGGCCGTAGCCTGCACGGGTGTCGCAGTTCGTTGATGAGTGTGGGCTTCATGTCAAGGGGGGAGATGGCGGCGCGGGGTGTGTGTCGTTCCGGCGTGAGGCGCATACGCCGATGGGCGGCCCCGATGGTGGTGACGGGGGGACCGGCGGCCACGTGTGGCTCGTCGTCGACCACAACATCTCCTCCCTGATCGCCTTCAAGGACCATCCGCACCGCGGCGCCAAGAGCGGCACCCACGGCAAGGGCAAGGGCAAGCACGGCCACGGTGGCGACGACATGATCGTCGCCGTGCCCGAGGGCACCGTCGTGAAGGACCAGGACGGCGTGGTGCTGGCCGACCTCGTCAGCCAAGGCGACCGCTTCCTCGCCGCCGAGGGTGGCAAGGGCGGTCGGGGCAACGCCCGCTTCCTCTCCAACCGCCGCCGTGCCCCCGCCTTCGCCGAGCAGGGCGAGGTGGGCGAGGAGCACTGGCTGCGCCTCGAGCTGAAGCTGATGGCCGACGTGGCGCTCGTCGGCTTCCCCAGCGTCGGCAAGTCCACCCTCATCTCGGTGATCTCGGCGGCCAAGCCCAAGATCGCCGACTACCCCTTCACCACGCTCGAGCCCAACCTCGGGGTGGTGCGCCTCGACGACGAGACCCAGTTCGTCGTGGCCGACCTCCCCGGGCTCATCGAAGGCGCCAGTGAGGGCCGCGGCCTCGGCCACCAGTTCCTCCGCCACGTGGAGCGGGCTCGCGTGCTCGTGCTCATGCTCGACCTCGCCCCCACCGCCGAGCACTCCCCGGCCGAGCAGGAGCGGATCCTCCTGGCCGAGCTCGGCGACTACCAGCCCGACCTGCTCGAACGCCCGCGCGTCGTCGTCGGCTCGCGTGCCGACCTCGCCGCTGCCGACGTCGACTTCGACGGCCATCGCATCGCGGCCGTCACCGGCGCCGGGATCCGCCCGCTGCTGGGCTTGATGGCGGCCGCCGTCACCCAGGCCCGCTCCGAGCTGCCCGAGCCCGACGCCTACGTCGTGCACCGCCCCGTCGCCGAGGGCTTCCGGGTGGAGCGCGACGACAGCGGCGCCTGGACCGTCCTCGGTCGCCAGGCCGTCCGGGCCGTGGCCCTGCCCGTCCTCACCCAGATCGAGGCCATGGACGAGGCCCACCGACGCCTCAAGGCCCTTGGGATCGACAAGGCGCTCGCCCGCGCCGGCGCCCAGGCGGGTGACACGGTCCACATCGGCAAGCTCACCTTCGAGTACGAAGACGACTCGTGATCGTCGTCGCCAAGATCGGCACCTCGTCCATCACCACGGCCAGCGGGGCCATCGACGCTGCTGCCATCCACAAGTTCTGCACCGAGGCGGCCGCCCTGCGCCAGCTCGGCCATCGCGTGCTGCTCGTCACCTCGGGCGCCACCGCCGCCGGCCTGCCCGCGCTCGGGTTCGAGGACGGCGACCGGCCGCGGGATGCCGTCACGCTGCAGGCCGCCTCGGCGGTGGGCCAGACGCGTCTCATGCGCGTGTACGAAGAGGGCCTCGCCGCTCACGACATGGTCGGCGGACAGGTGCTGCTCGCCCCGCTCGACTTCATGATCCGTCAGCAGTACCTGCACGCCCGGGCCACCCTCGGCCGCCTGCTCGACCTCGGCGTCGTGCCCATCGTCAACGAGAACGACGCCATCGCCGACGACGAGATCCGCTTCGGCGACAACGACCGACTGGCCGCCCTCGTCGCCCACCTCGTCGCCGCCGATCTGCTGGTGCTGCTCACCGACGCCCCCGGCCTGCTCACCGCCGACCCGCGCCTCGACGCGTCGGCCTCGCTCATCGAGGAGATCGTGGAGGTCGACCACTCGCTCGAGGCGATGGCCGGCGGCACCGGCTCCTCCCGGGGCAGCGGCGGCATGGCCTCCAAGCTCGCGGCCGCCAAGATCGCGGCGTGGTCGGGCGTGAAGGCCGTGATCGCCCAGGCCTCGAGGGAGGACGTCCTGCAGGCCGTGGTGGCAGGGGAGGCCGGCGTGGGCACCGTCGTGCATCCGAAGTCGCGTCGGCTCCCCGCCCGCAAGCTCTGGATCGCGTTCGCGGTCGGCTCGAGCGGCACCATCGTGGTCGACGACGGTGCCCGCACCGTGCTGCTCGAGCGCGGCGTGTCGCTGCTGGCCGCCGGCGTGCAGTCCGTCAAGGGCAGCTTCGAGGTGGACGACGCCGTCGAGATCGCCGGCCCCGACGGCAAGGTCTTCGCCAAGGGCCTCAGCCGCCTCGGCTCGGTCAGCCTGCGCGAGGTGGCCGGCCGCCGCACCGCCGACCTCCCCGAGGGCGTCCCCCACGAGGTCGTCCACCGCGACGACCTCGTCGTCCTGCCGTAACCGATTCGTGGCGCGTTGCACCCGACGGGTGCAGCCCGCCACGCAGGTGCATTGCGCCACGAACCCGCAGCGGGCACCACCCGTGCGCTTCGTGGGACCTTGCACCCGACGGGTGCAGCCCGCCACGCAGGTGCATTGCGCCACGATGCGCGCGTCTCGGGCAAGGTCGGTGCATCTCGCTCACTGTCACACCCTCTGGGCAGGCTTGTGGGCATGCGACGAACCTCCACTCCTGACGGCCGGATCAGCCGGTTGGCGGCGCGCCACCACGGCCTCGTCACCCGCCAGCGTGCGCTCGAGTGCGGCCTCACCGATCGCCAGATCGCGCACCGAGTGGGCATCGGCCTCTTGGAGCGGCTGGGGCCAGGCGTCTACCGAGTGGTCGGCGCACCGTCAACCGACGCGCAGCGGGCCTATGCGGCCGTCCTCATCGCTGGGCCCCAGACGGTGGTGTGTGGGCTCTCCGCTCTCGCACTGGTGGGCATCGGAACGGCGCCCAAGACGCCGTACCTCTGCGCGCCCCCCAGTGGCGGTGCCACGACGCCCGGCGCGGTGGTGCGGCGATCGCCCCTGCAGCCGGCGGACCGCACCCATGTGGGCCCCATCCCTGCCACCACCCCGGCCCGGGCGCTCTTGGAGGCGGCTGCCATCGTTCCCGTGTCCGTGCTCGAGCAGCTTCTCGACGACGTGGTCGATGCCGGCCTGGGCACCCCATCAGCCATCCTCGGCGCCATCCGCCGGGCCGCGGTGGGCCGAGGGCGTGAAGGCGCGCCTCAGTTGCGGGGAGTGCTCACGCCGTGGCTGGACGGGGTGCGACCCGGGAGCCCCGCTGAGGTCCGACTGCTGCGCCGCTTGGCCGACGTCGGGCTCCGCGCGCCCGTGCGACAGCACGTCGTCGCGCTGCCCAATGGCGCTACGGCTGTGCTCGACCTCGCCTGGCCCCAGGAGCGCGTGGCCCTCGAGTACGACGGCGAGCGTTGGCACAACCCGCGCCGCCTCGCCGCCGACGTCCATCGGGAGGAGCAGCTCCGGGCCCTCGGCTGGTGGATCGGGCGAGTCGATCGCCACGACCTGGCGCCGTCGAGCACCCGCGTCGTCGACGAGCTGGCTCGCCGCCTACGCCGATCTGCCGCCTGACCCGCCCCGCAGTCAGATCGGCCCCCCGTGGGCTGAGCCAGTTGTGGCAGCAGCGTCGGACCGCCTGCGTGAACGAGCAGTCAGCGCGGGGCTGCCGTGGCGGGTTGCACGTGCGTGGCCAGTTCGACCTGGGGGGTGGAACACGGCACGAATCAGCTTGCGTGCTGTTGGCGCCAGGTGTGCATGGCGATGCCGCTGGCCACGCCGGCGTTGATGGACCGGGTGGAGCCGCTCTGGGCGATCGAGCAGACGACGGTGCAGGCGGCGCGGGCCGGGCCGGACAGGCCGGGGCCCTCCTGGCCGAACAGCAGCATGCATTGCTCGGGCAGCGCCGTCGTCTCGATCGGGACCGCCCCCGGCAGGTTGTCGATCCCGATGATCGGCAGACCCTCGGCGGCGGTCCACGCTGCCAGGGCGGCGATCGACTCGTGGTGCTCGATGTGCTGGTAGCGGTCGGTGACCATGGCGCCGCGGCGGTTCCAGCGATGCCGGCCTACGATGTGGACGGCTGCCGCCATGAAGGCGTTGGCGTTGCGCACGACCGTGCCGATGTTGTGGTCGCTGGTCCAGTTCTCGATGGCGACGTGGTACGGGTGCCGACGCCGATCGAGGTCGGCGACGATGGCGTCGATGTGCCAGTAGCGGTAGCCGTCGACGACGTTGCGGCGGTCGCCGGCCTCCAGCAGGTCGGGGTCGAGGCGGGGATCGGTGGGCCAGGGGCGCGGGTGGGGCCCGACGCCGATCTCCTCGCTCAGGGCGTGCCTGCCTCGCCCGGGCTGGGCTCGACGGCCGGCGCGGGCCCGTCGGCGGCCGCCGGGGTGAGGCCGAGCTGGGCGCGGATCTGGGCCAGGCGGGCCTGGGCCTCGGTGTTGGCGGCGGCCTGCTCCACCTCGAGCATGCGCGACTCCACCGACGACTCGTTCAGCTCCGAGGTGCCCTTGGCCTTGGCGTAGCGGGCCTCGATCTTGTCGCGCACCTCGTCGAAGGTGGGCACGTCCTGGCCGACCGTCTCCGACAGCGCCGACATGGCCTTGTTGACCTGCTCCTGCATCTTGGCCTGATCGAGCTGGGAGAGGAGCTTCTGGCGCTCCGACAGCTTCTTCTGCAGCATCGAGGCGTTCTGCTGGACGGCGGCCTTGGCCTGGTCGGAGGCCTGCGCCGACTGCATGGCCAGCTCCTTCAGACCGTCCACCTCGCTCTCGAGGGCGATGAGCCGGTTGGCGAACGACTCGGCAGCGGAGGTGTACTCGGCCACCTTGGCCGTGTTGCCGGCCTTGCCGGCCTCGTCGGCCATGAGCACGGCCTGCTTGGCGTTGCCCGACACCTTCTCGAGGTCCTCCATCGACCGCTCGAGGCGCATCTCGGTCTGCTTCTGGTTGGCGATGACCATCGCCGCCTGCTCCTTGAGCCGACGGTGCTGCTCTTGGGCCTCGGTGATGGCCTGCTCGAGCTGCACCTTCGGGTCGGCCTTCTCGTTGAAGCTCATGTTGAGCTTGGCTCCGAGGTACTTCCAGAAACGCCTGAGTGCCTTGACCATGGGCCGGACCCTACCGTCCTGACCTGAACGGCGCGGCCAGGATCCGGCGTCCGCGGCTCACCAGCGCGCTGGCCTCGGAGACGCCCATCACCGAGGTGATGAGCAGGTAGACGACGCCGGTCGGTGCGAGCACGACGACCGCGGCGACGAGCCGGGGCAGGTCGTCGGCAGCGGTGCGGAGGCCGGCGGCCAGCACGCCGCAGGCGGCCGCCGCGATGAGCGACCAGCGCTCCCCGTGGCTGCCGCGGGGCATGCGGCCGATGCGCCACTGCAGGGCCGAGCGCAAGAGGCGGTACTCCACCCACGACGACAGGGCAGCCCCGAGGGCGAGGCCGACGACACCGAGCCGGGGCGGGCCGCCGTCGAGCAGGCGGAGCGCATCGGGGAGCGGGCCGGGCCCGAAGGCTCCGATCTGCTGCACCGACGACCCGACGATGGCGAGGCGGTCCATCGGGAACATGAAGAGGGCGCCGAGGAGGGCGGCCAGCCCGACGCGCACGACGGCGATCCGCGCCACCAGCTTGGGGCGGTCGAGGGCGTAGAGCCCGTTCTGCAGGAGCCGTGACCGAGTGGTGCCGAGCAGGCCCAGTGCGAAGGCGCCGACGACGAACCACACCAGGCGGGTGTCCTGCTCGGTGAACTGGCCGCGCTGGAGCAGGGCGCCCACGACGACGTCTCCGGCGAAGACGTAGATCGACGCTGTGATGGCCACGTAGAACGTGATCCGTTCCAGGCCGCCGTGCAGGCGCTCCTTGATGGCGTCGTGACCGGCGCGCCCCAGGCGTGACAGCTCGGGCAGCTCGGCGGCCGCCACGGCCATGCCGAACAGGCTGATGGGCAGCAGGTAGAGCACCTGGCCGTAGGTGAGGGCGGACACGCCGCCGAGGGCGAGCAGGCTGGCCAGCACGAGATCGACGTAGGTGAGCAGCTGCACCACGCCGCGGCCGAGCACCACCGGTCCGAACCGCGTCAGGACGTCGCGCACCTCGGGCGAGGAGCGGCCGAACGACAGGTGGACCCCGTGCATGAGCCCGGTCACCGCCGGCACCTGGATGGCCACCTCGAGCAGGGCCCCCACGACGACGCCCCATGCCAGCGCGTGGACGATGCCGACCTCGGTGGCGCCGTAGAGCCCGGCGGCCACCACGAAGGCGATCTGGGTGGCGTTCCACATCACCGGCGACACGTACGAGAGGAAGAACTGCCGGTGGCTGTTCAGCACACCGGTGCAGAACGCGGAGAGCACGAGCAGCGCGATGCCGGGGAACATGATCCGCAGCAGGGTGACGGCGAGGTCGAGGCGCTCGCCCGAGAAGCCGGGCGTGATGAGGAGGGTGAGCGGCCGGGCCAGGAGCACGCCGATGGCGACGATGGCCGCCATCACGGCGATGAGCAGGCCGAGGACGTTCCCGGCCAGCCGGTCGGCCTGCTTGCGGTCCTCGTCGAGCAACCGCGAGTAGACCGGGATGAACGACGCCGACAGCACGCCTTCGCCGAGGAGGTTCTGCAGCAGGTTGGGGATGCGCAGGGCGGCCTTGAACACGTCGGCCGTGGCACCGACGCCGAGGTAGCCGGAGATGGCGACCTCGCGGACCAGCCCCGCGATCCGAGACAGCAGGATGCCGGCCGCCACCAGGTACGAGCCGCGTCGTTCGTCGCGGATCGGGCTGGGGGGGCGGACCTCCGAGAGGGGGACGTCGGAGTCGCCCGTGCCGTCGCTCACCCAGCTCCTGTCATGCCGGGGCCAGTGCCGGTGCTGGTGCCCCCGCTGGTCTCCTCGATGGCCTGGCGCAGCGCCTCCATCTCGTCGACCATCTGGTCCACGTCGTCGCCGAGGCCGCCGAGGTCGGCGGCGTCATGGGCCTGGACGGCCAGCTCGATCGTGCGGGCGGCCGCTTCGTCGAGACGGGCGTTGAGCAGGCGCAACCGGCTGTCGGCGTCGGCGATCACCCGCTCGAGCCGCTCCAGCGTGGCCAGCTGGGCCCGCAACGACTCCATGGTGCGGGCCAGCGTGGCCCCGTGGACATCCGGTCCCGCCCCGGCCGCCTCGGCGGCGGCTTGGGTGGTGGCGATGTCACGGCGGATGGCGTCGGGGTCGAGCCGCCGCCGAGCGTCGACGAGGTCGTGGCCTCGCCGGGCGATCCGCCACACCTCGCGCACCCCGGTGCTGACCCGCTCGTCGATCTCGCGGAGCCGATCCTTGGTGGGCCCCGACCGAGCCCCCTCCACCGCCTCCTTGAACCGGGTGTGCGCCTGGAGCGCGTCTTGCACGTAGTGCCGCCAGGGCTCCGAGAGGGTGAAGGCGTCGATCCGCTCGTCCTGGGGCGTGCGGGGGATGGCCAGGCCCACCCGGGCCGAGTAGGCGATGACGCCGACGACCAGCGCGGCCAGGGCGCCGCCGCCGGTGAGGATCCCGAGGCTGGCCCCGGCGCCGAGGGCCAGGATCCCCGACGGGGAGGTGATGGCACGGGCGACGGGCGGCGTGAAGAAGCGATCGCGCAACGAGAGCCGGGCCATGGGCGAGAGGCTACGGGGTGGGCCCCGTCAGAAGTTGGAGACGACGGCGATGAACACCTTGGTGATGCTGCGGGGGTCGCTCGAGTCGTACACGGCGGCCTGGCTGGCCTCTGCGATGCGCCGCAGCGTGGCCAGGTCGGCGCCGCTGCCGTAGGAGATCGGGAACACCCGCACGGCCTGGCCCTGCTGGCCCTCCGACTCAGCGGAGAGGGAGTCGAGCAGCGACTGCAGCTCCTCGCGGTCGTCGTCGGGCTCGCCGTCGTCGTTCACGCCGTCGGACAGCAGCACCACCGCGTTGATGCGGGTGGGGTCGTAGGTGCCGACGAGCGCTTCGTAGGCCTCCTGCGTGGCCCGGTACAGCGGCGTGCCCTCGAGGGGCACCAGGTCGCGGATCTTGCGCTGCAGCTCCTCGCGGACGTCGCCCACGCGGCCGGGCTCGACCAGGGTCAGCACGTCCTTGCCGTCGGGCAGGTTGGTGGTGAACACCCTCAGGCCCACCTCGTCGTCGTCGTTGAAGTCGTCGAGGGCGGCGATGGTGGCCTGCTTGGCGAGGTCGAGCTTGGTGGCTCCAGTCTCCGGGTCGGCCACCTCGCCCATCGAGCCCGACACGTCCATCAGGAGCACCACCCGCGCCGGCTTGCGCTGGTCCTGCCAGTCGTCGAGGAGCCGTGCCAAGACGGCCGGGGCGGGGACGTCGAGCAAGGTCTGGGGCTGGTCGGCGTCCACGCCGTGGGCGGCGTCGATGGGGGCACCGATCTGGACGTCGGGGTTGCCGGGGCGGAACCCGAACTCCAGCACCTTGCGCTGGTTGGCCGGCTCCTGCACGAAGTCGACGAAGAGCTGGGCGCCGGCCGCTTCGTCCCGGTCCACCCAGGGCGCGTCGAGCAGGAACAGCGGGTTGTCGGAGTAGAGCGTCCCCTCCTCCGGGTAGATCGCCACCAGCGGCACGCGGGGCGGTCGGGGCTCCTCGCCCTCTTGCAGGATGCCGTCGGGGTCGCCGGTGTTGTAGTCGATCACCGTCTTCTCCTCGACGGCCACGGCGGACACGTAGCCGAAGGGGTTGCCGCGCTGGTCGGCCCGGAACCAGTTGTTCATGAACGTGAGGGTGGTGTCGCCGTAGTGCACCACGGCGGCCTCCACGCTGCGGGCGAACTCGTCGGTGCTCGCCTTGTCGAGGTCTTCGATCGAGAGGCCCGAGGTCTTGCCGTTGGCGGCGTAGGTCTGGGCGATCAGGGCCGACAGGCCGCTGGTGGAGAAGTTCGGGTTGGTCTTGCCGAGGCGGAACGCGCCCCACTCGGGATGCCCGTGGGCGGCCCAGCCCTGGGGGTCCTGCGACAGGGCCAGGATGTCGGCGTAGCCGAGGGGCTCGTCGGGCCAGCCCAGCGCCTCGGCCATGGGCTGGGGCATGGCGATCACGAGGGGGGTGAGCATGAACGAGGTGAAGTCGCCGGTGAGGGCCGGCTGGCCGGCGTCGCCGCGCCGCTGGTCGACGATGGCTCCCCAGCTCGAGGCCGCGGGCGACCAGATGACCGGGCGCGGTCCCTCGGCGTCCTCGTCCCAGTCCGACGACAGCAGCTGAGCTGCGCCGCCGGAGCTCTTGGCCTGCACCCGGGCGAACACGCAGCGCTCGCCGACGGTCGCCTCGTCGCTGCCGTTGAACTCGTGGGCCAGCTCGGTGAGGAGCCGCACCTTCTCCGGGGACACCGAGAGGTCGACCACGAGGCAGTCGCCCGGGTCGTCGTCGGCGTTGCCGAGGCCGGCGTCGTTGGCCTCCTCGGCGGTGCAGGCGGCGGCCAGGATGCCGAGCGAGAGGAGGGCGGCCAGCCAGCGAGTGGGGGTGCGGGTCATCGGTTGATCTCCGTCCAGAGGGTGTGCAGCGCGGCCAGCACGCCAGGGCTGTAGGGGAGGGCAGGGTCGCCGGAGGCGGTGCTCCACCCGGCCGCCGTGAGGAGGTCGCGCATCTTGCCGAGGCCGGACACGTCGTCGCCTCCGGCGAGGTCGACCAGCACGATCCGGGCGCTCACCGGAGGGGTGCTGTCGAGCTGGTCGATCGGGCGGGTGATGGTGCTCACCCGGGCCGCGGTGGAACCGGCCGTGGAGTAGGTGCCGCGTCGGGCGACGAGCGTTGCGGCGGGATCCGGGTCGCCTCCCGGGGTCGGCGCTGTCAGGGCGTCGAGCCAGCCTTCGAAGGCGTCCGGGAAGTCGTTGGCCGCGAAGTCGGCGTCGCCGAAGTAGCTCACCGCGATGGAGGTGAGCACGCTCAGCCCCGTGGCCGTGTCGGCGTCGGGGACACCGGTGCTGAGCCGACCCCAGGTGGCCTCGCCCCCGATGCTCGCCCACGACTCGCCGGCGTGGTCGCCCAGGCAGCGCCACAGGGGCTGGCCCTGGCAGAGCCCGGTGACGGCGCCTGTGCGGTCGGGGTCGACGGCGACGACGACGGGGGTCGTGGCCAGCAGCTCCGCCGAGCCGATGTCGCCGACGGCTCGTCCTTGGGTGAGCGCGAACCACACGTCGCTCGTGATCCAGGCGTCCACCTCGTCGAGGGCGCCTTGGGCGACACCGACGCTGGTGGTGGCCGACTCCTCCACGATCAGAGCGTCGAGGCCGGTGAGCGACCGGCACAGCTGTTCGAGGTCCACGTCGCAGGCGACGACGAGCTGGTCGTCGCGGTCGACCGTCCCGTCCGACGCGCCGCCTCCGTCGATGGTGGCGCGGATCCAGATGGCTGCCAGCAGCATGGCCGCCGCCCCAAGCACCGCCAGCACTCGTTTGGCCACGGCTACACGGTACCGAGGCCCGTCACAGCGGTGCGGCCGGCCCTCGGTACCGTGTAGCCGTGGCCAAACGAGTGCTGGCGGTGCTTGGGGCGGCGGCCATGCTGCTGGCAG
>JBKJIL010000314.1:0-5052 GCA_046598435.1 Acidimicrobiales bacterium | reverse complement strand
CGCCGAGACGCGCAGCGGCTTCGGCGACAAGTGGAACGGCGTCTCCGACGTCGAGACCCGCTACCGCCAGCGCTACGTCGACCTGTGGGCCAACCCGGCCAGCCGCACCACCTTCCTGCAGCGCAGCCGCATCTTCAGCCTCACTCGCCGGTGGCTCGAGGACCGCGCCTTCATCGAGGTGGAGACCCCGGTGTTCCATCCGATCGCCGGTGGCGCGCTGGCCCGCCCGTTCACCACGCACCACAACGCCCTCGACCACGACTTCTACCTGCGCATCGCCCCGGAGCTGTACCTGAAGCGCCTGACGGTGGGCGGTTTCGAGCGCGTCTTCGAGCTGGCCCGAGTCTTCCGCAACGAGGGACTGTCGACCCGGCACCTCCCTGAGTTCACGATGCTGGAGCTGTACCAGGCCTACGGCGACTACCACGACGCCATGGCCCTGACCGAGTCGCTGGTGGCGCATCTCGCCATGGAGCTCCACGGCACCACGAAGCTCACCTACGACGGCCGTGAGCTCGACCTCACCCCGCCATGGCGGCGGGCCTCCCTCACCGACCTGGTGGAGGAGCACGCCGGCGTGCGCGTGGACGTGCGGATGCCGCTCGAGGAGCTGCGCCGCATCGCCACCGAGCACGGCGTGGAGGTGAAGGACGAGCACGGCCCCGGCAAGCTCGTGCTGGAGATCTACGAGAAGACCACCGAGCACCAGCTCTGGGGCCCGGTGTTCGTGATGGACTACCCGAAGGAGGTGTCGCCGCTGGCCCGCGACCACCGCGAGCTGCCCGACATCGTCGAGCGCTTCGAGGGCATCGTGGCCGGCCGTGAGCTCTGCAACGCCTTCTCCGAGCTCGTCGACCCCGACGAGCAGCGGGCCCGCTTCGAGGAGCAGGCGCGCCAGAAGGCGGCCGGGGACGACGAGGCCATGGTCGTCGACGAGGACTACCTCCGCGCCCTCGAGTACGGGCTGCCGCCGACGGCCGGTCTCGGCATCGGGATGGACCGCCTCGTGATGCTCCTCACCGACACGCACTCGATCCGCGACGTCGTGCTCTTCCCCACCCTGCGCCCCGAGCACCAGTAGCCCACCTCCGGCTGATGTGACGGCTGTCACCAGACGGTCAGATCGGTCGAAATCGGTCTACTGTCCAGGCGATGGCCGGGGGGCGTGCATCGCAAGATGCGGGGCGTACAGCCGAGCAGGCGAGTCGTGAGCGGCGCGCGCTGGAGCGCGACGCCATCGTGGGTCTGGCCCTGGCCTCGCTACCCGACGAGCACGAGGTCCGAGCGCTGATCCGACAGGGCCACGACGTGGCCCTGCCCGAGCTGCCGGAGGCCCTCGCGACGCTGGCCAGCCTGACCGCCGAGCGGCAGCGGCGCTCGCAGCGGACCCTCAGCCTCAACCTCGTGGCCAAGGTGGCTCGCCGGAGGGGGTTCGGGGTGCTCGCAGATGCCGGTGAGAGCCTCGACGCCTATCTCGCCGCTCTGCTCGACGAGGCGGACGAGCTCCGGAGCGTGCCGGGTGGGCCCGAGCTGAACCCCGAGCAGGATCCGGAGCACGTCGCCGATGGCGCGCTGTCCGACGTCTTGGGCGCGCTGCGTGTCGTGGCCGACTCCGCCGGTGAGGTGCCGGTGCCCTCGCACTGGGCGACGTTCTGCGCGGGTGCGGCTGAGCCGCTCGGCCTGCGCTCCGGCGAGATCAACCTGCCCACCTGCAGCGACGACGAGTACATCCCCGTCAACGGGAAGGCGGCCCCCCGGGTGACCGTCACGTTCTGGGACGAACGGCCAGCAGACGCCTTCGCCCGCTGGACGGACCCGCGCTGCTGGGACCTCGACTGCAGCCTCTTCTTCGAATCGGTGACGGCCGACCCACCCGTGCCCATGGATGTCGAGGAGTACGAGGCAACCTTCACCGAGGTGGTGCGCATCGACGAGCACAAGGTGCTCACCACGCCTCTCGTGTTCACCCGGGAGGTGAGCCCGCCGAACTTCTTCGGGGTGTACTTCGACCTGCCGACGGGCGTCACCACCGAGGACCTGACCGTCGACCGCGGGTTCATCACCGCCCGCCACGACCCCGACCTGCCCGAGGGGCCGCGCACGTTGCTCACGGCCGAGAAGTGCATCTGCTTCGCCGACCCCGCCCTGGCCGCCTGGCCGACGCTCTTGTGCGACCTGTTCTGGATGGAGCTGACCATCACGGTGGCGCTCGGGTGCGCGCAGTCCGCCCCTGCCCCCGACGAGGAGAAGACACCACATGCCTGACATCGAGAGCGCCAAGAGCATCGAGGAGCTGGCCAGCGCGGCCCAGGCGCTGTTCGCGGCGTCGACTGCGACCTACCAGGAGATCTCGGTCCGGACCTTGCAGACCCTGGCGGGGGAGAAGGCCCCTGACGCCGATGCCGCCACCAAGGACGCCATGACGTGGGTGGGCACCATGGCCCGCGACGCGTCCAACCTGGCGATGGTGTGGCAGCGCGCCCTGGCGCTGGCCTCCCCTGCCGCGGCGCCCCCGGCCCCCGCCCCGGACAAGGGCTCGTCCAAGGGCACGGGCAAGGGCAAGCCCACGTGACGACGACGGCCGAGGAGCTGCAGCAGGCCATGACGGCCGCCTTTCGCGCCTGGGGCAGCGTGACCACGGCCTGGGTGCAGGCTGCCGAGACGATGTTCGCCACGGTCGTGGAGTGGGCGGTGGAGGAGACGGTGCTGACGGCGGTCAACGAGACCGTCGTCTACGTCCGCAGCGAGAAGGGCTGCACGCTGTGCCCGGAGCTCCATTGGTCGAAGGACCCCAAGAAGGCGCTGCTGTCCCCGGACGTGGTGACTGTCACGCCGACGTCGCTGCCCGCCATGGCGGCCGGTGCACCAGCGGTGGCCGTCACCGTCGGGGTGAAGGCGCTGCCCGGCGTGGCGTCCGGCTTCTATCGGGGTCGCCTGGTCGACGAGCACGGGGACGAGGTGGAGCCGGATGTCCACGTCCCGGTGATGCACACGGTGCCCGCGTGAGCAGCGCGGCTGGCGACGATCGGGGGGACGACCGGTACAGGGGCCACGTCCGCGAGCTGCTCGCCGACGCCGACGCCCACGCGGCACGAGCCGACTGGGCGGGCGTGCGCGACCTCGCCGGCGCCGCCCTGGCCCTGGCCCCGGCCAGCGAGACGGCCATGCAGCTCCTCGCCGCGGCCGATCGCAACGCGCCGTCCTACGGCGATCGGCGCCAGCTGACGGTGCTCTTCTGCGACGTCGTGGGCTCGACGCCGATGAGCCACCACCACGATCCTGAGGTGGTGCGCGAGGTGCTGCGCAGCTACCAGGCGGCGTGCGATGCCTGCATGCGTCGCTACGGAGGCCGGGTGGCGCAGTACATCGGTGACGGCGCCCTCGTGTACTTCGGGCACCCCGTCACCCACGAGGACGACCCCCGGCGGGCCGTGCGAGCGGGGCTCGACCTGCTCGAGGGTCTCCAGCCGGTGATCGAGCAGGTGCGCGACCGCTACGGCATCGAGCTCGGGGTGCGCATCGCCGTGCACACCGGGCTCGTCGTCTACGCCGACATGGGCTCTCCGGCCAGCCCTGACCGCAACGCCATCGTGGGGGCGACGCCGAACCTCGCCGCCCGGCTCCAGGACCACGCCCGACCAGGGTCGCTGGTGATCAGCGCGGCGACCTTGGATCTCGTGCGCGGGTGGTTCCAGGTGATCCCGCTGGGCGAGCTGATGCTCAAGGGCTTCGACGCACCCGTCGCCGCCTATGAGGTGGTGGAGGAGACCCCCGGCGCCTCCCGGGTGACCGTGCAAGCAGACCTGAGCCCGTTCGTGGGGCGGGTCGAGGAGCTCCGGGCCCTCGACGACGCCTGGGCCGAGGTCGTCGCCGGGGGCGCCCGAACGGTGCTCATCACCGGCGAGGCGGGGGTCGGCAAGTCCCGTCTGGCTGACGTGCTGAGGCGCCGGGTCGAGCGCGACGGCCACGTTGCCGTGGTCGCCGGGTGCTCCACCTATCACGCCGAGACCGCCCTGTACCCGGTGCGCCGCATGATCGAGCACGCCGTCGGCCTGGGCCAGAGCGAGACGGGGCGCAGCGCCCTGGCCCGCCTCTGGACGGCGCTCGACGAGGCCGGCCAGAGCGCGTTGACCCCGTTCCTGGCCGACCTGCTCGGCCTGCCGCCGGAGCCGTGGTGCCCCCGCCCAGAGCTCGATGCCGCGAGGCTGCGACAGGAGGTGCTGGGCTCGCTCGTCGCCTGGGTGGGTGCGGTGGCCGCCCAGTCGCCGCTGATGCTCGTCATCGACGACCTCCAGTGGGCCGACCCCACCACCGTCGAGCTCCTGGGAACGGTCGCGGCTCGCAAGATCCCGGGCCTGCTCCTGGTGGTCACGGCCCGCCACGACTCAGCCGTGCGGTGGAGCTCGCCGACCACGATCGAGGTGGGCCTGCTCTCACGCGACGAGCTGCTGGAGCTCGCTCATCGCCTCCCGGAGTCGCGAGGCATCGAGCCCGAGCACCTCGACGCGCTCATCGATCGAAGCGACGGCATCCCCCTGTTCCTCGAGGAGCTCCTGCGAGGCAGCTCGCTCCCCGTGGGATCCGATCTGGCCAACCGCGCCCGGGTCCCACCGGGGTTGCGCGACCTGCTGCTGGCGCCCTTCGCAGCCCCCGGCGTCGATCTCCGGGTGGCGCAGCTCTTGGCCACGGCCGGTTGGGAGGTGCCCGCGCCGGTCATCGAGGCGGCCAGCGATCTCGATCCCGAGGAGCTGCAGCGGCGCCTCGGCGCCATGGTGGCAGCCGAGATCATCAGCGCTTCGGGCACGGGGCCCACCATCTACCGCTTCCGTCACCACCTCCTGGCCGACCTGGCCTACGACTCGCAGCTCCAACCCGACCGGCGACAGGCGCACGCTCGCGTGGCGGCCGTCCTGGCCTCCACGGCCTGCGACCCCGGCGTGCTGGCCCACCACTGGGAAATGGCCGATCGCCCCGAGGAGGCGGTCGATGCCCTGGCCAGCGCCGTCGAGGCGGCCCAGGCCCTGGGTGCCTCCGCGGAGGCCGACCACCTCC
>JBKJIL010000167.1:0-18637 GCA_046598435.1 Acidimicrobiales bacterium | reverse complement strand
GCCTGCCGGGTGATCGCCGGCCCGCGGGTGCACGACGAGCTGGTGGCCGCCCTGCAGGCCGAGGTGGACCAGATCCCCTTCGGCGACCCCACCGACGCCGACACCGAGGTGGGCCCGGTGGTGTCCGCTGAGCAGCTGGCCCGGGTGACCGGCATGGTTGCCCGTGCCGCCGAGGCCGGTGCCGAGGTGCTGTCGAGCGCCGCCCTGCCCGGTGGCGGCGGGTACTTCTATGCACCGTCGATCGTCGTAGGCCCCGCCCAGGACAGCGAGATCGTGCAGCGCGAGGTGTTCGGTCCGGTCGTCACCGTGCAGCGCGCCCCGGACGAGGAGACGCTGCTGGCCTGGGCCAACGGCGTCGACTACGGCCTCGCGGCGTCGGTCTGGACCAGCGACGTGGGCCGCGCCATGCGCATGGCGGCCGGCCTGCGCTTCGGCACCGTGTGGGTGAACGATCACATCCCGATCATGAGCGAGATGCCCCACGGCGGCTTCAAGCAGAGCGGCTACGGCAAGGACATGAGCATCTACGCGGTCGAGCACTACACCGAGCTCAAGCACGTGATGATCAAGCACTGAGCGGAGGTCCTTCGGCGAGGGTGCGCACGTGTCGGTAGGTTCGCCGCGCGCGTCTTTCGCATCGCGGTCCCCGCATCCCAGATGTCGCTGTCACGGTCGTTCTACGAGGCGGTGCTCGGCATCGAGGCTGACGACACCGTGCCCAGCCGGCTGTACTTCCACTGCGGCCCGGTGATCCTGGCGCTGATCGATTGGGCGGTGGAGTCCTCCGGAGCCTTCCGACCTATCCCAACCGCCGCCATCTGTGCACACGGAGCACCGCCATGCGGTGCTGCGTGTGCACAGAACGAGGGTGGGGGTGCGGGTCAGCGGTTCCGGGGGAAGCCGAGGTCGACCGTGCTGGTGGCAGGGTCGGGCCAGCGGGTGGTGATCACCTTGGCCCGCGTGTAGAAGTGCACGCCCTCGGGGCCGTACATGTGGCTGTCGCCGAACAGCGACGAGCGCCAGCCGCCGAAGCTGAAGTGGGCGACGGGCACGGGGATGGCGACGTTGATGCCGACCATGCCCACCTCGGCGTCGCGCTCGAAGCGGCGGGCGGCACCGCCGTCGCGGGTGAAGATGGCCACGCCGTTGCCGTAGGGGCTGGCGTTGATGAGCTCGACCGCGTCGTCGTACGTGTCGGCCCGCACGATGCACAGCACCGGCCCGAAGATCTCGTGGCGGTACACGTCCATCTCGGGCGTCACGTCGTCGAGCACCGTCACGCCGAGGAAGAAGCCGTCGGCCGGCACCTGCTGGTCGCGCCCATCGAGCACGACGCGCGCACCGGCGGCGGCGCCGTTGGCGACGTAGCCCGCCACCCGGTCGCGGTGCTCACGGGTGATGAGCGGACCCATCTCCGATGACGGGTCGGTGCCGGGCCCGATCACCAGCTTGTCGGTGCGGAGCTTGATGGCCTCGACCAGCGGGTCGCCGACCCCGCCGACCGCCACGGCCACCGAGATGGCCATGCAGCGCTCGCCGGCCGAGCCGAAGGCGGCGCTGACCGCCGCGTCGGCGGCGAGGTCGAGGTCGGCGTCGGGCAGCACCACCATGTGGTTCTTTGCTCCACCGAGGGCCTGCACCCGCTTGCCGTGCATCGTGCCCGTCTCGTACACGTGGCGGGCCACGGGAGTTGACCCCACGAAGCTGATGGCGTCGATGTCGGGGTGGTCGAGCAGTCGGTTCACGGCCACCTGGTCGCCGTGGACGACGTTGAGCACGCCGTCGGGCAGCCCCGCCTGTTGGAACAGCTCGGCCAGCAGCATGGCCGCGCCCGGGTCGCGCTCGGAGGGCTTGAGCACCACCGCGTTGCCGCAGGCGATGGCGTTGGGCAGCATCCACAGCGGCACCATGCACGGGAAGTTGAACGGTGTGATGCAGCCGACCACGCCGAGGGGGTGACGCACGGAGCGGACGTCCACGCCGTTGGCGACCTGGGCCGAGGCCTCGCCCTTCAAGAGGTCGGGGATGCCGCAGGCGTACTCGATGCACTCGAGCCCTCGCTGCACCTCGCCTACCGCGTCGGCGAGCGTCTTGCCGTGCTGGGCCGTGATGACAGCGGCCAGGTCGTCCTCGTGGGCGGCCACGGCCTCCCGGAAGGCGAACAGCACGTGCACGCGCCGCGACAGCGGCACCTCCCGCCAGGCGCGCTGGGCCTCGACGGCGACGGCGACGGCGGCGTCGACCTCCTCGATCGAGGCCAGGTCCACCTCGGCGGTCTTGGTGCCGGTGGCCGGGTCGAACACCGGCGCGACGCGCCCGGAGGTGCCGGGACGAGCTCGGCCGGCGATGCGGTGGGAGATGCGCTCCAAGGGCGAGATCGTACCGCAGGCAACGGAATCCGCCTCATGGATCCGGCCAGACGAGTGAATCAGCAGGTGAGGATCGTCAGCACAACCGAATCAGTGGCACGGCGGTCGGCTGGCGGTCGAGGGTTCCGCTGGGCGAGCATCAGGCGTGGACTTCGCCACCATGATGCAGCTCGAACCGCACGGCACCGACGTCTACGTCGGCGTCGGGCCGCGCTACCCGTGGGGCGGTCTCTACGGCGGCCAGATCGTGGCCCAGGGCCTGCGGGCCGCGGCGCGCACGGTCGAAGACCACTTCCGGGTCCACTCGCTGCACGCCTACTTCATCCGCCGCGGGGACCAGGACGAGCCCATCCGCTTCGAGGTCGATCGCACCCGCAACGGGCGATCGTTCGTGACCCGCCAGGTGGTGGCCCGGCAGTCGGTCGGTGCCATCCTCACCATGTCGCTGTCGTTCCAGGTCGACGAGGCCGGCCACGACGTGCAGATCGCCGCCCTGCCCGATGTCCCCGCGCCCGAAGAGCTCGGTGGGCAGTCGTGGAGCCCGATGTTCGAGCGCCGCTTCGCCGGGTTGCGGAACATGGAGGAGGGCCGCGGCATCGCCTGGATGAAGCTGGTCGACACGATCGGCGACGATCCCGTGCTGCAGGCGTGCGCGCTGGCCTACCTCTCCGACGACGTCCCCACGGAGGCGGTGGTGGCCCTGCACCCCGAGCGCCCGGCCCCCGATGCGGGCGACGCCTTCGAGTACGGCTTCATGTCGGCCAGCCTCGACCACGCCATCTGGTTCCACCGCCCGCCGGTGGCCGACGAGTGGCACGTGCACGACTTCGCCAGCCACGCCTACCTGTCCAGCCGAGGCCTGGCCGTCGGCCACGTGCTCTCACGCGAGGGCGTGCACGTGGCGACCGTCGCCCAGGAGGTCCTCCTCCGCAAGACCTGACCCGAGGCAATAGGTTCCGCAGCGGCCGTCTCGAGGCAATGGGTTCCGCATGCGGAACCCATTGCCTCGAGAGGCGGGAAGCGGAACCTATTGCCTCGCCGGGTTGGCGGTCAGTCGACCCGCTCGCCGTACATCCAGCGCAGCGGGTCAGCGATGAGCTCGAGGCGCTCGCCGTCGGGACCGCGGAAGTAGAGCGACGTGCCGTCGACGTGGTCGTAGGGGATCCCCTCGGCATCGAGGCGGCCCTTGGCGGCCCGCCAGTGGTCCACCTCGATGGAGATGGCGAGGTGGTGGAGGCCGCCCAGCACCTCGGCATACGGGCCGGGGTCGACGCCGGGGAGATCGAAGAAGGCGATGGTGTTGCCGTTGCCGAGATCGAAGAAGAAGTGCGTGGAGCCGGCCAGGTCGCGGTTCTCGAACATCGTCGTGAGCGGGAAGCCGAGGACCTCTTGGTAGAACCGGGTGGTCCGCTCGACATCGCCGCTGATCAGGGCGACGTGGTGCACCCCCCGCGCGCTGGACGGTGGCCGCTCGTCGCGCGGTCGCTCGTAGGCGGCGCGGATGCGATCTCGCTCGGTGGCCAGTAGCGCCCGCTCCGACGCGTCGATCTCCGCCGCACCGGCCGAGTAGGAGGCGGACACCTCATCGCCGGCCACGATCAGCCCTTGGTGGCGTCGTGGAGAGCGTCGGCGAGGGCCGCCAGCTCGTCTCGTTCGGCGTCGTCGAGCGCCTCGAAGGCGTGGGCCATGGCGCGGTTCGTGTTGCGCTCGGCCTCGTCCCAGCGGTCGCTGAGGCCGTCGGTGGGGGCGGCCTCCGCCCAGCCGAACAAGGCCACCATGTGGGGCGACCGCACCGACAGCGCCTCCAGCGGCGACAGCCCGGCGCTGAGGATGGCAGCACCGTGGAGTCCGTTGCGCAGCTCGCGGAGCGCGTTCATCTGGTGGACGGCGGCCGCCTTGGGCGACGTGGGCACGGCCAGCGCCCGCCAGCCCGCGAACACGGGTGCGGCGGCCGGTCGGGCGCCGGCGACCACGCGGCCGGCCAGCTCGGCGAGGCGCGCCGCGTCGAGGTCGTCGGGCACGCGCTCCTCGGCCCACGCCGCGCAGCACCCGGCGAAGGCCTCCGCGGCCTCGTCGGGCGCCATGACGGCGCGACCCTGCTCCCAGAGCGTGCGGACGTTGTCGGGCTCGAAGAAGGTGAAGGCGGCGGACACCACGTCGGCGTCGACCTCACCGAGCACGCCGCCGCGGCCCGTGACGTAGAAGTCGAGGCCCGCGAAGCCGAGCTCGGCGGCGTGCTTGTAGGTCTGGCCGTCGAGCATGAAGTGGCTGCCGACCGTGCTGACGGCGGCGGCGGTGGCGGTGGCGGCTGCGAGCGCGTCCATGGTGAGCGATCCCCCTCTGGGCGCTCCCGGCGAGCGCTGCTTCGTTGTCTACCCGGTGGGCGGGAGCGACGGCGACCCGACCGGGCGCCACCGGGTCGGCCGCACACGGTCAGGCGCAGGCGCCGAACGCCTTCACGAGCACTCGCTGGAAGGCGTCGCCCTGGAAGGCGGCACCGGCCGGGTCGGTGATCTGGTCGTACGACAGCGTGCCGAGCACCTGGCCGGCATAGCAGCGAGCGGCGGCTGGGCCCATGCGGCCGGACGCATCGGCGATGAGGTAGCCCCAGAGGCTCGGCAGGAACAGCGCGTTCTCGGTCTGGCCGCTCAGCGCCATGTCGACCTTCGGGCCGGGGTCGCACGCCTCGAGGCCGGGGTGGCCGTCGAGCTCGACGGACCTGGCCCGCCCGCCCGGCAGGGCGGCCACCCAGCGCTCGATGGCCTCCGCCATGGCGGTCTCGTCGGCGCGGGTGTCGCCGGCGAAGGCGGCCCGCACGCAGGTGCGGCCTCGGCGTTCGTAGAGGGCGTAGGCGTCGCCGTCCCAGCCGAGCGCGGCATCGAAGGCCAGCTTCGGATCGATGCGCTCGGCCAGCACGAGGTACCAGGCGGGGCTGCCGAAGGGGCCGTCGTCGAACACCTCGACCGCGTCGGAGAGCCCGAGGTCGACCGAGGTGGCCTCTTCCTCGGCGAGGAAGCTGGCCGGATCGAAGAGGTGCTCCTCCGTGTCGGGTGGGTGTCGGAAGGCCTCGTTGACGGCGGCGTTGCCCCCCTGGTTGGCCAACATCACGGCGAAGGGCTGGCCGAGGAGATAGGGCACGCCGAACGTGGCGTTCACGAAGGCGGGCACGTCGGCGGTGGACGCCTCGCTCTTGTCGAGCTCCGTCGAGTACTCCGTGTCGTAGGCCGCCTGCTCGTCGGCGCTGAGCGCTTCGCTGATGTAGGCGTCCTCGATGCGCGTGGCGTCGCCTTCGATCAAGCCGCGAAAGGCGGTGGCCGCGCCGCTGTCCAGCGCCGGGTCGTAGAGGCGCTCGAGATCGAAGCGCTGGTCCTGGAGGGCATGGGTCAGCTCGTGCACCAGGGTGACCTCGAGCCCGACCGTCATGCGCGTGCCGCGCACCCGAACCCGCTCGTCCTTCGGGTCGTAGAAGGCGAGCGTGCCCCCGTCGGACACCTGGTTGTAGGCGGCGAAGAGGTCGACCTCGCCGCTGGCCAGGCCCAGCGCCCGCAGCTCGCCGGCGTAGCGATCGAGCTCCTGGCGGTCGTCGTCGTCGAGGCCAGCATCGTCTTGGGTCGTCTCCGCGCTGTACTGCTGCGGACTCAGGAACTCGACCTGCACAGGGTGGCGGAACTCGAGATCACGGGCCTGCTCGACGAAGGCGACCAGGTCGACGACCCGGGGATCCCACCGATCGGGATGGCGCACCCCACCGGCTGTCGGTCGCGTCACGGCGGCCACGACGCCCAGGGCCAGCACGCCGGCGATGGTCGTGCCCAGCGCGGCGGTGGGGCGACGGTGCATGGAGGCGACGGGCTCAGACCAGCGGGCTGAGGCCGGCCACGTCCTCGGGGCTGAGGGACTCAGGTGAGGGCACGTCGAGGGCGGCCGCGCCGAGGCGGCGACCCGACACGTGGGCGCCCACCGCCACGACCGCGGCGATGAGGTTGCCGACCAAGAAGGCGGTGGCGGCGCCGTCGATCCCGTCCCGGGGCACGAGCACGAGGGCGGGGCCGAGGATGCAGACCGTGAGGGCGGCGGTGATGGTGACGGTGGCGCCGGAGCGGTGCAGCACGCGCGCCTCGGTGAGGTAGACGGAGGTGACGGCCCACGGCACGGCGGCGGCGACCAGGGTGGGGAGCACGTCAGCGGCAGCGCGGTAGTCGGCGCCGTAGAGCGTCACGATGAGCTCCCGTGCCATGGTGGCCGCCACGGCGCCGACCGCCATGAGTGCCGTCGCCACCCCGATGGCGAGGCGCACCTGACTGCGCAGGTGGGCGCCGTCACGGCCTCCCTCGGCCAGCAGGGCCTGGCCGATGGCGGTGGGCACGTAGCAGGCGAGGGCGGCCACGCCCCAGGCCACGTAGAAGCTGGCGTTGCGGTCGGCGTCGACGTGGACGAGCACGATGACCGGCATGGCGAACTGGGGGGCCTGGTAAGTGAGCGTGGAGGCCCAGTTGACGAGCGAGTACCGCAGCATGGCCCTCGTGGTGGCCGGCCACGGGCCGAGGTGGTGCCGATCGCCGGTCACGGCCGGGAGCAGGGCCATGCCCACGAACCCGGAGACAGCGGTGGGGATGGCGGCCACGAACAGGAGCCACACCGCTCGGTCGGCGTCCACGGGGATGAGCAGCAGCGGGAACCGGGCCACGCCGACGATGCTGGCCCGGATCAGCACGAGCCCCCAGCGGCGCTGGGTCATCAGCCGCACGTCGAGGAGGAGCGACAGCCCGGTGCCCACGGTGAGCAGCACGAACAGCACCGGTCCGAGCGCCCCGTGCCAGCTCCGGAGCTCGTCCACCGCTCGGGGGCTCACGACGAGCAGGTAGGCCACCGACATGATGACCCCGGCGACGGCGGTGGCCACGGCCCCCCACGCGTAGAGGACGTGGTCATCCCGGCCGCGCCCGGCGGCATACCGAGCGGCCGCCACCGGCTGGCCGAGACCGGCCACGAAGGCCACGAAGAGCACCGAGGTGAACAGCGCGGTGGCATGGCCGACGTCGGTCTGGGTGTCGACCCGCGCCGCGATCAGCCAGAACACAGCGCCGGACACCGCCTGGACGGCCGCAGTGAGGACCAGGGCCGCGGAGCCGGTCAGGAGGTGGTGGTGACCGGAGGCCCGGTGGCGCAGGGAGCGCAGCATCGCCCGGTGAGGCTACCGGGGGCGCGGTGCCACCCCGACGGCACTAGGTGTGGCGGAGCTGGGCTCGCATGCACATCTCGAGGTGATCGTCGATGAAGGCGTCGAGCTCTGGCCAGGGCATCGTCGGCCGGGCCACTAGCAGCGAGGTCAGGCCGTGGATGTTGGCCCACACGTGCAGGGCCACGGTGACGGAATCCTCCGGCACGTCCATGATGCCGGCGTCGACCATGGCCTGGATCCCGAGGACGAGGTTGGCGAAGGAACCCGTTCCCAGGAGATCGGCCCACTGGTCGGGGGTGGCGTAGGCCGGGCCCATGAACATGATCCGGTAGTGCTCAGGGTGCTCGACGCCGAAGCGCACGTAGGCCTTGCCGCGGGCCTGCATGGCGAGGAGCGGGTCGTCGATGCCGGCGACAGCCGCCTCGATGGTGTCGTCGAGCAGGGCGAACTGGCGGGCGCACACCTCGAACAGCAGGTGGGTCTTGTCCTCGAAGTGGCGGTAGATCGACGGCGCGGTGACACCGGTCGCCCGGGCCACGGCGCGGATCGACACCTGCTCCTCGGAGCCTGTCTCCAGCAGGAGACGCTCGGTGGCCTCGAGGATCTCGGTGCGGAGCAGCTCACCGTCGCCCTTGCGGGCGCGCTGACGCACGCGCTGACGGACGGCGGTCATGGCCGACAGGCTGTCACGCCATCAGCGGTCGTCGTCGTCATGATGCTGTCCGGCCGCCACCAGCTGACGGGTGCGCACCGGCCGAGCGGGATGCCCGTTGACCGCCGGTCGCATCCTCGGCGCCTCGGCGGGGAGGTCGGCGCCGGCGTCTGTCCCGGCCTCTGTCTCGGCGTCGAGGTCGATGTGCTCGCTGATCCCGATCCGGGCGTGGAGGCGACGCAGCGGCGCGGGGGCCCACCAGTTCCACTCGCCGGCCAGCCGCATGAAGGCGGGGACGAGGGTGCCGCGAATGAGGAAGGCGTCCATGAGCACGGCCAGCGTGAGGCCGATGCCGAAGAGCTTGATGAAGGTGACGTGGCTGGAGGCGAAGGCGATGAACACCACGGCGATGAGCAGGGCCGCCGCTGTCACGATCCGACCGGTGCGCTCCAGGCCGCGGGCCACGGACAGCTCGTTGTCGCCGGTGCGGTCGTACTCCTCCTTGATGCGCGAGAGGAGGAAGACCTCGTAGTCCATGGACAGGCCGAAGGCGACGCAGAACATGAGGATCGGTGTGGTGGCGTCGATCGACCCGATGGCGGTGAAGCTCAGGCCGTCGCTCAGGTGGCCGTCCTGGAAGACCCAGACCATGGCGCCGAACGTGGCCGACAGGCTGAGCAGGTTGAGGATGATCGCCTTGATCGGGACCACCACGGAGCCGAACTGCAGGAACAGCACGATGAACGTCACGAGGGCGATGATCCCGGCGGCGAGGGGGAGGCGGGAGAAGAGGGCGGACTTGGTATCCACCAGCTGGGCCGACATGCCCGTCACGTCGGTGGGGAACGGTGCCTCGGTGGCTCGGATGGCCCGGACGAGGGCCTCGCCCTCGCTCGACAGCGGCTCGAGGTCGGGGACGACCGAGAGGTAGGTGCTGCCCCCCGCCTTGGTGGTGCTGAACGCGAGGTACCGGCCGGTCCCGCCGGCCAAGACCTGCTGGCCCGGGGTGCAGCCGAGATCGGCGGCCAGGCCGGCGCCGCAGTAGGTGCCGGTCGCGGCGTCGACGCGAGCCACGCCTGGAAGGCGGGCCAGCCGCACGGCGTAGTCGTCGATGTCGTCGGTGCGCCCCGCGGGGTCGCCGATGCCCTCGGCCACCACGGCCGAGGCGCCCGCCTCCTCGGAGGTGAACTCCTCGCGCAGCACGTCGTGGACCTGGCGGCTGGCGGCCGTCTCGGGGAGCACGCGGTCGTCGGGCAACGAGAGGTTGATCCGCAGGAAGGGGGCGCCGAGGAAGAGGAGCACGGCGATGGCGCTCACTGCGACGATCACCGGGCGTCGCATCACCAGCAGCGCCATGCGGTGCCAGAAGCCCTCGTCGTGCGTGACGGTGGATCGCTTGAACACGGTGAGCTTGTCCACGCCGGTGCCGACGGCGGCGAGGATGGCGGGCAGCACCACCACCGAGAACGCTCCGGCCAGGAACGCCACCGCCACGCCCGCGTAGGCGAAGCTGCGCAGGAAGGCGAGCGGGAACACGAGCAGGGCGCACAACGACGACGCCACCGTGACGGCGCTGAAGGCCACGGTGCGCCCCGCCGTGCGGACGGTGCGCTGCACGGCGACGGCCGTGGGGTGGCCGGCGTGCAGCTCCTCACGGAAGCGGGACACGACGAACAACGAGTAGTCGATGGCCAGCCCGAGGCCCATGGCGGTGGTGAGGTTGAGGCTGAAGATCGACACCTCGGTGACCATCGACAGCAGCCGCAGCACGGCCAGCGTGCCGACCACCGACAGCGCCCCGATGGCGAGGGGGAGCGAAGCCGAGACGACGCTGCCGAACACGAGCAGGAGCAGCACCAGCGTGATCGGCAGGGCGATGGACTCGGCTCGCACCAGGTCCTCTTCGATCGTCGTCCCGACCTCGTGGAAGACCTCAGCGAAGCCGCCGATCTCCACGCGGATGCCGTCACCGTCCTGGCGGTAGGCCTCAGCAAGGGCGGCCACCCGGTCGTTGACCTCGTTCTGCGTGCCTTCGATGCGTGCCAGCACCAGGGCTCGGTCGCCGTCGGCGTTGCGCAGCGGCGGCGCGTTGCCCAGCGTCCAGTACGACACGACGTTGGTGAGGTGGGCCTCGCCGGCCAGTCGTTGCGTGAGCGCGGTGCCGGCGGCGGCCACCGCCGGGTCGTCCACGGAACCGTCCTCGGCCGTCACCAGGAGCAGCAGGTTCGGCGTCCCGGCCGCGAAGGTGTCGAGCAGTGCGTCCTCGGCACGGAACGACTCAGAGCTCGGGTCGCCGAAGCCGCCCGAGCTGAGGTGCTCCGACACGCTGCCGCCGAAGGCGCCGGCCACCACGAAGGCGACGGCCGAGGCCACCAGGACGAGCTTGCGGCGGCGGACGGTGAAGCGGCCGATTCGGGTCAGCATGTGGGCTCCGAGGGGTCGGCTGAGGAGGCCGGAGGCGGATGGGGTAACGCCGTTACCTCACCACGGCCGGGTCCGAATCGTCCAGATGACGTCGGTCACAGCCGGCAACGGGCTTGCGACGCACTTGACCGGCCGGTCAAGGTGAGCGGGTGAGCACGGGGGAGCGGGCCGAGGAGCTGGTGGGTTACCCGGGGGCGCGTCGGCCCGATCGGGCCCGCAGCGTCGACAGCCACGGCCTGGCCATCGCCGTCCACGAGTGGGGGGACGCCGCCGGGCCCCCGATCCTCTTGGCCCATGGCGGCATGGACTTCGCCGGCACCTACGACGGGTTCGCCCCGCTGCTGGCCGACGCCGGGTTCCGAGTGGTGTCGTGGGACCACCGTGGGCACGGCGACTCCGAGCACGCCGCCCTGTACAGCTGGGAAGCCGACCTGCGAGACGCTCTGGCCGTGTTCGATTCCGTGTCGCCCGAGGCCGTGCCGGTGGTCGGCCACTCCAAGGGCGGCAGTCTCATGCTGCAGCTCGCCGACGCGCTGCCGCACCGCGTGAGCCACCTCGTGAACATCGACGGGCTGCCGTCGCGGCGCAGCTTCCCCGACGTCTCCGACCACCAGCGCACCAAGCTGCTGGCCCAGGAGCTCACCACGTGGCTCGACCATCGCCGCACGCTCGTCGACGCCCAGCGCAGGCCCGGCACCATCGACGAGCTGGCCGCCCGTCGAGCCCGCATGAACCCGCGGCTGTCGATCGAGTGGCTGCGCTACCTGGTCACCGTCGGGGCTCGCCTCGACCCCGATGGCTGGCGCTGGAAGATCGACCCGACGATCCGCTTCGGTGGCTTCGGCCCCTGGCGGCCCGAGTGGTCGATGATGCGGCTGCCGGACATCGGCGTGCCGGTGCTCGCCCTGCTCGGCACCGAGGTGGATCCGATGGGGTGGGGCACGCTGCCCGACGACGTCCGGTCGCACCTACCGGCCGGTGGCCGCCTCGTGATCGTGGAGGGAGCGGGCCACTTCCTGCACATCGAGAAGCCCCGCCAGGTCGCCGACCTCGTCCTGGAGCACCTGGCATGAGCCCTGTCCCCGTGCTCCTGCGTCACAACCGGATCCGCTTGGCCCTGCACGAGCTCCGCGCCGGCGAGGGCCGGCCGCTCCTGCACCTGCACGGCCTGGCCGAGCGCTCACCGGCCAGCGTGCCGGCGCACCTCGACCCCTGGCCCGGACCGATCTGGGCGCTCGACCTGTCGGGCCACGGCGACTCCGACGTCGCCATCGGCGGCGGCTACTTCTGTGAGGCACTGATGGGGGACGTCGACATGGCGATCGCCCACCTCGGGTCGGTGACGATCTTCGGCCGCGGCCTGGGGGCCTACGTGGGCCTGCTGGCTGCCGGCGGGCGGGCGGAGGCCGTGCGGGGAGCGATCCTCGCCGACGGCCCCGGTCTGGCCGGCGGCGGCGCCACCCCCGTCTCGCCCACGGTGGCCTCGGCGGTGGGCGAGGCCCCGCCCGGTGGCACCCCCGATCCGTGGGCCATCTACGAGCTCACGCGCGACGTGCGCCCCCCGGACTACGCCACGACCTTCGCTCGCCAGGCCGCCATCCGCTCGGGCCTCGACAGCGCCATCGCGGTGGTCGGCGTGAACCGCCCGCCGTGGCTCGAGGCGGTGGCCGACGAGCCCGGCGTCATCGAGTGCAGCCTCGCCGACGCACTCGCCCTCTTTGCCGCCGGGAGCTGAACGCGGCGTTCGTCGCGGTGCGCGGCGACCGGAAGCGGTACCGTCCCGCTGAGACCTGGGGCGATGGGCCCGGTCGACAAGGGGGGGACATGGGGCAGGGACGAATGGTGCGCAGCGTTGCGGCGCTGGCAGTGCTCACGCTCATGGTGGCGTGCGGCGACGATGACGACGACACCGCCACGACGACCACGGCGGCTGAGGCTGACGGTGGCGACGACACCGGCCAGGACGATGGCGGGGACGGCGCGGGCCAGACCCTCGAGATCACCGCAGTCGACTACGCCTTCGAGGGAGCGCCCGAGGAGGTCGCGGCCGGGGTCGTGGACCTCAGCTTCGACAACCAGGGCAAGGTGGACCACGAGGTGGCCTTCGTCGAGATCGGCGACACCCCCATCGACCAGTTCCTCGAGGACTTCCCGCCCGTGCTCGAGGGCGGGCCCTTCCCCGAGTATGTCGGGCACGTGGCCGTGCCGGTGGACGTCCCAGGCGGTGAGTCCCAGGACAAGACCTTCATCCTGTCGGAGGGCTCCTACGCCATGTTCTGCGCCCTCACGGGTGACGCCGATGCACCCGCGCCCGCCGAGGGCGAGGAGCCTGTCGAGGGCGACCCTCACTACGCCCTGGGCATGGTCCAGGCGATCACGGTGGGCCCGGCGGGTGACGTCACCGAGCTCCCGGAGGCCGACGGCACCATCACGGCGAAGGACTACACCTTCGAGCCCGACGTCGCCGCGGGTGACACCGCTATCAACTTCGTGAACGACGGCCCGGACGAGATCCACTTCGCGTCCTTGTCGGTCTTCCCGGAGGGCACGGATGTGGCCACCGCGGAGGAGTCCTTCGCCGCGCTCCTCGCCTCGGAGGAGGGGTCGGCGCCCCCCGAGGGGACGGTCGAACCAGAGGACATCTCGTTCAGCGGCATCTTCAGCGCCGGCCTCGGCGCCCGGATGACGGTTCCCGGCGGGTTCGAGTCGGGCCGCACCTACGTCGCGGTGTGCTTCATCCAGGACCGTGCCGGCGGTCCTCCCCACGCCATCGGCCACCAGATGTACAAGGTGTTCACAGTCGAGTAACGACGCTCGGGTCGCAGCCGGACGGGGCGCGTCAGC
Organism: Acidimicrobiales bacterium; assembly: GCA_046598435.1. Lineage (GTDB taxonomy): Bacteria > Actinomycetota > Acidimicrobiia > Acidimicrobiales > VFJN01 > VFJN01. Next base: position 5,166 of record JBKJIL010000167.1, on the reverse strand, counting down.
GCCCCCCGGCTGCCGCCCCGTCGGGGGGTCCCGGTCAGGCTTGGCGCCAGGCGACGAACTCGGCCAGCTCGACGAGCGCCCGGCGGGCATCTTCGGTGACGTCGATGCGGGAGACGGCGTCGAGCGCCTCGGTGGTGAGCCGGTCGATCGCAGCCTCGATCACATCCACCGCGCCCGTGTCGACGAGCACTTGCTGGATGGCGGCGACCTCGTCGTCGCCCGCGTCGGGCCGTCCGACGAGGGCCAGCACCTCGGTCTGAGCGCCGTCGGCGCCCGCGGTGGCGATGGCGAGGAGCGGCGTCGGCTTCCCCTCGCGCAGGTCGTCGCCGACAGGCTTCCCGGTGGCCGTCTCGTCACCGAACGCTCCGAGCAGGTCGTCGCGTAGCTGGAACGCCTCTCCCAGAGGGTCGCCATAGTGCGAGAGCGGCTCCTGGAGCGCGTCGAGCCGTCCGGCAAGGGCGGCACCGATGTGGAGCGGCCGCTCGATCGTGTACTTGCCGGACTTGTAGCGGGCGATGCGCCGAGCGCTCTCCCGGTCGGTGTCGGCCCGCGCCGTGCCCAGCAGATCGAGGTACTGCCCCACGTTGAGCTCGATGCGCAGCTCGTCCCACACCCGGGCCACCTCCGGGGAGGTGCGCGGCAGCATCTGGTCGGCGTACACATGGGCCAGGTCGCCGATCAGGATGGCCACGCCCTCACCGAAGCGGCGGCCCTCGCCGCGCCAGGCCGACGCCTCGTGGCGGTCGTCGAACTCGAGGTGGGCGGTACGGGAGCCGCGACGCATCGACGAGCCGTCCATCACGTCGTCGTGCACGAGCGCGGACGCCTGCAGCAGCTCGAAGGCGGCACCGGCGTCGACGACCACCTCCGCTTCCGGGTCGCCGCCGGCGCCCAGGAACCCCCAGAAGCAGAACGCCGGCCGCAGCCGCTTGCCGCCGTCCATCACGAGGCGCTGGAGCGACGTGAGCGGCGCCACGAGGTCGGGGCTGAGCTCGGCCCAGCGGTGCAGCTCGAGCTCGAAGAGCTCGGCCAGGCGAGCTTCGACCCGCGCCGCCACGGTGAGCAGGCTGGCCGGGACAGCGACGGCAGGTCGGGTCATGACGCCGGTGATCGTACGGGGCCGCTCACCTCGGAGGGAGATCGCGGGAGCGCCGCTGGTGGGGCTGGACCGGGCCGACGGGGCGGGCGACACGGCGGCGGATCGTCAGGCTGGTGACGCGTCGGCGATCAGGGCCGGCGCGCTACTCGTCGGTAACGGCGGTGGCGGTGCCGCCGTCAGGGCCGTCGATGACGGCCGGCTCCAGGTCGGCGACGATCTGGGTGACCTCGATGCGGGCCGAGGTGATGCGATCGCGGCAGACCCGGAGGAGCTCGGCGGCCCGCCGCACCCGGGTGGCCAGCACGTCGACGTCGACGGAGTCGTCCTCGATCTCGGCGAGGATGCTCTCCAGCTCCGCGAGGGCGTCGCCGTAGCCGATCGCCGGGTCGGTGGTGGTGTCGGAGTCAGCCATCGCCGTCCACCGTAGACCGCACCTCACCGGTGCCGAGCTGGGTGACCAGTGAGTCGCCGGCGGCGACGTCGGTGGCGGCGCGCACCACGCGACCGTCGGCTGTGCGCGTGATCGACCAGCCGCGCGCCAGCGCCCGCTCGGGGTCGAGGGCCCGCACCCGGGCCTCGATCGTGTCGAGGTCGCGGGCGGCCTCGGCGATGCCGCGGGGGGCTCGGGCGACGAGTCGGCGCGAGGCCGTCGTGAGGCCGGTCTCGGCGTCGCGCACCTTCACGCGCGCCGCGCCGGTGAGCCGCCCGAGGTCGCGCTGGAGGCGCTGGTCGGCCCGGCTCGTGCCCAGCAACCCGGCCCGGCGCGCCCGGTCTCCGAGGCCGTCGAGCCGGGCGGTGGCACCCGCCAGCGCGGCGACGGCGCTGCGGTTGGCGCGGTGGGCATGGGTGCGGATGGTGGCGGCGTGGGCGGCCAGCTCGCGCTGACCGGCCCGGGCCACCACCGACCACAGCTCCTCCACCCGACCCCAGTACTCGCCCACCCGATCCACCAGCACCTGGGCCGCCGCGGTGGGCGTCTTGGCGACGGTGTGGGCGAGGTCGTCGGCCACCGAGCGGTCGATCTCGTGGCCGACGCCGGTGACCACGGGTACCGGCGCCAGAGCGATGGCCCGGGCGACCAGCTCGTGGTCGAAGCAGGCCAGGTCGGTGCGGGCCCCGCCACCACGCACGACGGCGATCACGTCGCACGCCCGGGCGGCCAGGCTGGCGATCCCGGCGGCGATGTGACGGGGTGCCCCGACGCCCTGCACGCGGACATCCACCGCGATCACGTGGAACGAGATCCCGCTGCGGGTGAGCTCGTCGAGGAAGTCGGCCTCGGCGGCGCTGTTGCGGCTGGTGACGAGTCCGATGCGCAGGGGCACCAGTGGGAGCGGCAAGGCCCCGTTGCGGCCGAGCAGGCCTTCCTCCTCCAGACGGGCGAGGAGCTCGGCTCGGGCCATCTCGAGCTGGCCGAGCGTGTAGGCGGGATCGATGGCGGTCATGCGCAGCTGGAGCTGGCCCCGGGGGCCGTACCAGTCGAGCCGGCCACGGATCCGCACCTCCGTGCCGTCGACCATGCGCACCGACCCGCCGGCTCGGGTGAGGGCCCGGTTCACGGCCACCTTGTTGGCGGCCGAGAGCATCACCGACAGCGTCGCCTTGCCCCCCTCGGGGCGCTCCTCCACGAGGGTGAGGTAGACGTGCCCGGAGGCGGGTCGGGACAGGTCGTGGATCTCGCCCCGCACCCACACCTCGTCGCGGAACGCCGCTCGCACCGCGTTGCCGATGGCGTCGGACAGCTCGCCCACCGAGAAGGTCGGCTCGGCCACCGCGCCGACGGTCGGATCTTCGAAGAGCGACATCGGCGCCATGATCCCACTCGATCTGTGCACACGGAACCATGCCCATCGGACGTGACGGTGCACAGAACGCCGTCAGACTGGTGGGGGGACGGTCCCCCGGCCAGACTGACGCTCACGTTTGTTCGCATCGCATGAGGAGGGGCTCGCATGCCCGAAGCCGTCATCGTCTCGACCGCCCGCACGCCGATCGGCCGTGCCAACAAGGGCAGCCTGACCGAGTGCCGCCCCGACGACCTCGCCGGGTTCATCATCAAGACGGTCCTGGAGAAGACGCCGCAGCTCGATCCGCAGCTGGTCGAGGACGTCATCCTCGGCTGCGGTCAGCCCGGCGGTGAGGCCGGCTACAACATCGGCCGGGTCGCCGCGCTGCTGGCCGGCCTGCCCGATGTCCCCGGTGTGGTCGTGAACCGCTACTGCTCGTCGTCGCTCCAGACGATCCGCATGGCGGCCCACGCCATCAAGGCCGGTGAGGGCGACGTGTTCGTCGCTGCCGGCGTGGAGACCGTGAGCCGCTACATGTACGGCGCCGCTGACACGGGCCCGCACAACTCGCTGTTCGCCGATGCCGAGGCCCGCACGGCCGAGCGCTCCGGTGGGGCTGGGAGCTGGGAGCCGCCGGCCGGCCTGCCTGACATCTACATCGCCATGGGCCAGACGGCGGAGAACGTCGTGCTGGCGGAGAACGTCTCCCGTGAGGAGATGGACGAGTGGGGCGCCCGCTCGCAGCAGCGGGCCGTGGCCGCCCAGGAGCGCGGCTTCTTCGATCGGGAGATCACGCCGGTCACGCTGGCCGACGGCACCGTGGTGTCGAAGGACGACGGTCCTCGGGCCGGCACCACCGTCGAGAAGCTGGCTGAGCTGAAGCCGGTGTTCCGCCCCGACGGCAAGGTGACGGCCGGCAACGCCTGCCCCCTGAACGACGGCGCTGCCGCGGTGGTCGTCATGAGCGACACCAAGGCCGCCGAGCTGGGGATCACGCCGCTGGCACGGATCGTGTCGTCGGGCGTCACGGGCCTCAACCCCGAGATCATGGGCATGGGCCCGGTCGAGGCCTGCCGCCAGGCCCTGAAGCGGGCCGGCCTGACCATCGACGACATCGACCTCGTGGAGATCAACGAGGCCTTCGCCGCCCAGGTGCTCCCGAGCATGAAGCACCTCGGCATCGATCCGGAGAAGCTGAACGTGAACGGCGGCGCCATCGCCCTCGGTCACCCCTTCGGCATGACCGGTGCCCGCATCATGACCACCCTCATCAACGGTCTCGAGGACACCGGCGGCCGCTACGGCCTCGAGTCGATGTGCGTCGGTGGCGGCCAGGGCATGGCCATGGTGATCGAGCGCCTCTCGTAGTCGGCGCAAGCGCGAGCAGAGCCACGAGCAGAGCACGAGCAGAGTCGCAGAGGGGGCGCCACCCGGCGCCCCCTCTGCGCGTTGGCGCGCCAGCTAGTGCAGGTTGGCCGAGAACCAGGCGAGGGTGCGGGTCCAGGCCGCCTCGGCAGCCTCGGCCTGGTACATGCTCGGGGCGTCCCAGTTGCTGAAGGCGTGGCCGGCCGCGTAGCGATCGAGCTCCATGTGGGGACGGCCGGCGATGGCCCGCTCCACCTCGGCGATCTTCTCCTCGGGGATGAAGGGGTCCTCGGCGCCGTAGTGGAACAGGAGCGGGCACTCCACTGCGTCGAGCAGGCCCAGCAGGTCGTTGTTGCCGGAGCCGTAGTACGACACGGCGGCGTCGATGCCCCGGCCGTCGACGCGGCTGCGGGCCGCACATGCGAACGTGAGGGTGCCGCCCAGGCAGAAGCCGACCGCTCCCACCTTGCCCGTGCACTCGTCCATGCCGAGCAGATGGGCATGCACGGACTGGATGTCGGCGGCGCCGAGCTCTGGATCGAAGCGCTGCACCATGGCGAAGGCGTCGGCCATGCCGGACTCGTCCTTGCGCTCGAAGCGCGGCTCGAGCCGCCAGAACATGTCGGGCACGAGCACGACGTAGCCCTCGCCGGCCAGTCGCTCGGCCAGCCCCCGCATGTTGTCGTTGATCCCGAAGATCTCCTGGAAGAGCAGGAGGCCTGGGCCACGCCCGGCCGCAGGGATCGCGCAGTACGCGGCAAAGGTCCCTCCGTCGCGAGCGGACACGGTCTCGTACCTGGTGGTCGTCATGGGCCCGGATCGTAGTGAGGTGGCGTCTGCGGTCGGGGGCGGCGTCGCCGGTGCCATGGCGCAGGGGTCGTCCGGTGCCTACGGTGACGGTGTGCGGGTGCTGAT
>JBKJIL010000137.1:0-20863 GCA_046598435.1 Acidimicrobiales bacterium | reverse complement strand
GGCGATCGCACGCCCTCGATCGGTCACCACGACTTCCTCGCCGTCCTGGACGCGGTCGAGATAGCGGCTGAGGTGGTCTCGAAGCTCACGGATGCCGACTTCTGTCATGACGCCATTCTACCAGGATCATAAGTCGCCACTTAAGCTCCCGCAGCGCGGCGGATCTTCAGTAGACCGCTCTACTACAGGGCGGACGCGGGCGGACAACGGGCTGGACGGAAGCCCATGTGGCGGCACGTGTCGAGCCTGTCTGGACGGCCCTATCGACCTTGCCAAGGTTGGGGTCGCGGGTTCGAATCCCGTCGTCCGCTCCAGAACACGCAGGTCACGCTGGGTCCTCGACCGTGATCATCGACAGCGCTTCGTAGGCCGGGGTGATCCGGTCACGGAGGGGAACGCCGGCGATGAGCACCTCGAGCGGCTCCATGCCGTCGAGCACGGCGGCGGGCCGTTCCGGGTCTGAGGGTCGGACGTCGGACGTCGACCAATCGGCTGACCCCGGCAGCTGTCCGCCAGGGAAGGGCCACCAGGGCGCGATCTCGTCGGTCGGCGCGGCATCGGGGCCCGGTCCACCGAGCGGCGCGAGCACCTCCTCGCGGGTGCGACCCCGCCACGCCAGGAGGAGCCACGGATCGGCGTCGAGGCGATCGGCGAAGAGGTACAGCGCGGCGGCGATGTGCTTGCACGGGTTCTCCCAGTCGGGACAGCTGCAGTCGGCCCGGAGCTCCGTCCACGTGCGCGGGAACAGCGCGACGCCGACGCTCTCGAACACGGCCTCGAGATCGGCGGGAACGTCACCGGCGAGCAGCTGGGCGACGAACCCCACCTTCGACCGCATGGCCTGGTCGATCTCGGCCCACTGTCGAGTCGTCGGCTCCGGTAGCGAGATCGTGACCAGGTAGGGCGTTGGGCGCGATCCCTGCACCTGGGCGGCGATGGTGACGGTTCGCACATCCAGGCTCACCACCTGGCCGCTACGGGCGTATCGCCGCCCTCGCTGCATCCGCGCTCCGAGGCCGTAGGACTCGAGCACCTCGACGAAGCGTCGGGACCACCAGGACTCGGCCATCGAGCCGCGCTGCTTGGAGGTGGCGAGCCCGCCTTTGACCGGCAGCGGCTTGGAGGCCGGGTACTTCTGCCATGGGTCATCCCACCGTCGGCTCGGCATCAGTCGGCCTCGCCTGGTCGCAGGGCGATGAGCTCACGCAGGTCGTCGGTCGACAGCTCGGTGAGCCACTCCTCGCCGGTCCCCACCACGCGCTGGGCGAGATCCCGCTTGCCCGTGATCATTGCGTCGATGCGCTCCTCGATCGTGCCGCTCGAGACGAGCTTGTGGACCTGGACGGTGCGGCGTTGGCCGATGCGATAGGCGCGATCGGTGGCCTGGTCCTCGACGGCGGGGTTCCACCACCGGTCGAGGTGGATGACGTGGGAGGCGGCGGTGAGGTTGAGGCCGGTGCCGCCCGCCTTGAGCGAGACGAGGAACAGCTGCGGGCCGTCGGGCGCCTCGAACTGCTGCACCATGGCGTCGCGATTCGGCCGCCGCACACCGCCGTGGAGCCACAGGGCGTCGGTGTGGAAGCGGCGCTGGAGGTAGGGCAGGAGGAGGTTGCCCCACGCCGTGAACTGTGTGAAGCATAGCACCTTGTCGCCCTCGCTCAGGATCTCCTCGAGGAGCTCCTCGGTGCGGGTCAGCTTGCCGGAGCGGCCGTGCAACGGGGAGCTGTCGGCCAGGAAGTGAGCAGGGTGGTTGCACACCTGCTTGAGTCGCAGGAGCCCCGCCAGCACGAGGCCGCGTCGTGCCATGCCCTCCTCCTGCTCGGCGCTCTCGATGAGGTCGTCGACCACGGCTTGGTAGAGGGTCGCCTGCTCGCGGGTGAGGGGACAGTGGTCGATCGTCTCGATCTTGTCGGGAAGGTCCGTGATGATCGAGCGGTCGGTCTTCAGCCGGCGCAGGACGAAGGGTCCCGTCGCTCGGCGCAGGAGCTCCGTCGCCTCGGTGTCGTGATCTCGTTCGATCGGGAGCGCGAATCGCTCCCGGAACGATCGGGCGGAGCCGAGCAGACCGGGGTTCAGCACCTGCATGATCGACCACAGCTCGCTGAGGCGGTTCTCCACCGGGGTCCCCGTGAGGGCGATCCGGCGTCCGGCGCGGAGCTGGCGCACGGCCTTGGTCTGGGCGGCGCCTGGGTTCTTCACCTGCTGGGCCTCGTCGAGCACGAGGCGCCCCCACTCGATCGCGCTGAGGGTCGGCAGATCACGCGCCACGAGCGAGTAGGTCGTGAGGATGACGTCGTGGACGGCGGCCCGCTCGGCCAACGGGGCGTCATGGGCGTGGCGGTCGGCGCCGTGGTGGACGAGGACGGTGAGCGAGGGCGCGAACCGGGCCAGCTCCCGCTCCCAGTTGCCGAGCACCGACACCGGGCAGACCACCAGCGATGGCTCGTCGGTGGGATCGGCGAGGAGCGCGGCGATGAGCTGGGCCGTCTTGCCGAGCCCCATGTCGTCGGCCAGGCAGGCCCCCAGGCCCAATCGACCCAGGAACGTGAGCCAACCCGTGCCCCGCTCCTGGTACGGACGAAGCGCGCCCTCGAACTCCGGCGGGGTCGGGATCGGTGCGACGGTGGCGTGCAGCGCATCGTCGAGGATCGACGAGAGCCACGCCACGGCACCCGCGTCAACGCCCACGAGGTCGACGTCGTCGGGCAGGCCGAGGTCGTCGAGACCGAGCCCGGCGCGCACCAGCTCGCCGGCGGTCGCCGCCCCAGCCGTCCCGGCCTGGGCCAGCAGCGTGGCGATCCCGACCGCGTCGACCTCCACCCACTGGCCGCGGAGCTGCACGACGGCGCGCTTCGCCTTGGCGGCGCGGGCCAGGGTCGCGAGGTCCGCCTTGGAGAGGCGCTGGCCGCCGAGGGCGGCTTCCCAGGTGAAGTGCACGACCTCGTCCATGCCAAGGCCTGCGGCTGATGCAGACGCCGGGGACGAGGACGCCGCCTTGGCGCGCGCTCGGAGGCCCACCCGGGGCCGCTGCGACCACCATGACGGCAGGAGCACGCCGATGCCGGCGTCGTCGAGAACGGCGGCCCGCTCGCGCAGCAGCCGCACGACGCCATCCCCGGTCAGGCCGACCTCGGTCGGTGCCGCCTCATCGAGGACGCCGGCGAGCTCGGGCGCCAGCCGAGCGAGCCGACCGAGGGAGGCGAGCGTGTCCTCCATGACCGAGCCGCCGAACGGCGTCCGTCCCGCCCACACCTCGGCGAGCGAGAGCATGAGGCTCGGCTCGTCACGGTCCTGGGCCAAGAGCTCGACCGTCCAGTCGTCGGCGCGCTCCGGGTCGCACACGCGGAGGCACAACCGGAACCGGCCTCCGAGCACGGCTCCGGTGCGGACCCACGCCGCCACCTCTGCGGCGAGGGCGCGCACCTTGGCATCGTCCAGCGAGGGCGACAGCCACGGATCGGTGGTGACCAGCGACCGAGCCCACGCCTCGGTCACGGTGGGCCGTCCCGGCCGCTTGGGCGCAAGCGTGACCTCGGCTGCCGACAGGTGGTCTCGCACGATCGCGTCGACGGCCGCCGCGAGGTGCGTCGCGGCGAGCTGCTGGCCGGCCGTCGACGGGTCGACCACGAGTGAGGCGACGAGCGAGCGGTCCGATGCGGCGGGCAGGGGCCACCACCAGGAACGGCTTCGCCCCTCGTCGTCGACGGTGAGGCCCGGCACCACCCGACCGGCCCCGACCAGTACGCCGGCAACCTGGAGGACGAGCTCGTGATCAGGCTGGCGCAGGGTCGGCTCACGAGCGCGGCGGGGCACGGCCGCCATCATGGCCGCTGCTCCCGCCCCCCTCCCGGTCAGCCGATCGGGCCACCGAGACACCCCACCGGCGGGGCGGCGATGAGATCGTCGTGGTGGCCACCCGGAGCTGATCAGGCTGCTGGCCGCTCCTGGAGCCGCTGGCCCCACTCCCGGCCCTGGGCACGGGCCAAGGGGTAGACGGCACGGGCGCGCGGCACGTCGAAGATGCCCATGGGGTTGCGGCCCGCCAGGCGGGCGATGGCCCGGCCAGGCCGGATCATCGTGATGCGCTTGTGAGGGTGACGGCCCCGCCACCCTCGCAGCTCCCGGTCGAGCAGGAAGCCCGCGCCGCGGCCCACCGGTCCGAGCACCGGTCCGGCGATCGGGGCGACCACGATGACCTGGTCGGCATCGGCCGCGGCATCCACGGACGTGGCCGACCACATCCCGCCGTCCACGTACAGCCGACCGTCCACCCGGTGGGGTGGAAACAGCCCGGGCACGGCCGAGGACGCCGCCACGAGGTCGGCCAGGGGATACCTGGCTCCGTCGAGGATGTGGCGGCGACGGCTGTTGAGGCACACGGCGGAGGCGGCCACGAGGGGATGGTGCTGGTCGCCGAAGAGGGTGCGGGCCGCGTCGTAGAGCACGTCGCGCCGAGTGGGCAGCGGCGGCGACTGCATGTCGTTGAAGTCGTCGTAGGAGAGCCCCAGCGCGACCGCGGACGCCACCCACGAGCCGGCCGAGGTGCCGAGCGCAGGCGCGCTCGCCACGGGGATGCCCGACTCGGCCAGCCCATGGGCCACCCCGATGCCGTAGGCGATGCCGAACACGCCGCCCCCGCCGTACACCATGGCGAGCGGGTGCCCGCCTGTGTCGTGTCGCCCGAGCCCTGCCACGTGGATGCCTCTCGTCTGGCGCCTGCGCCGTGGTCGATCCCGGGTCGTTCCGGGACAAGGCCAACCTAGAGGCGGGCGACCGCGAGCCGGCGTCGCTTCGCCATCGGTGGTGTGACGGATGGCTCGGTTGGAGCCCGGCGGGCGTGGGTACACGGCGTCGGTACGCATCGAACCTGGAGGTAGCAATGCAGATCGGAACCGTGGACGTGAACAAGCTCAAGGGCATCGGCGACAAGGCGGTTGGGCTCTCGAAGGAGCTGCTCGGCACGATCACCGGCAACGAGCGCATGCAGGACGCCGGCGAGGCGCAGCAGGAGAAGGCCACCGAGACCCTTCGTGCCCTGCGGGCCGAGGCTCGGGCCCAGGTCAAGGAGGCCAAGGCCGACGTGCTCGAGGAGCGCCAGAAGGCCGCCGCCGCGGCCAAGCGCTGACGTCGCGCGGCGCTGCCGCACCCCCTGCAAGTCCCGCAAGTCAACCCCACAAGCACCACCACAAGGAGGCCCTCATGGGCGCATTCGAGGAGATCAAGGGCAAGGCCAAGGAGGTCATCGGTGACGTGACCGACAACGAGGCCCTGCAGCGCGAAGGCGAGGCTCAGAAGGAGAAGGGCCAGGCCGAGCGCGAGGCCGATCAGGAGAAGGCCAAGGCCAAGGCCCACGAGGCCAAGGCTGAGGTCAAGGAAGCCGAGCAGGAGCTCGCCGAGCGAGCCAAGTAGCGCTCCGCATCCTCCCGCGGCAGCACCGCCGCCCGCACGAGCCCCCGGCCCCCCGCCGGGGGCTCGTGCGCGCCTGGCCTCTGATCACGGGCAGGTCGTCGATGGCGTAGAAACTCAGGGCACCCGCACGCCGTCGACCTCGAGGAGCAGCCATGCCCGCCAACCCGTTGAACACCGATGACTTCGGAGGCGAGCTCTACAACCTCGGGATGTCGGCGGCGGCTCGTCCCCTGCTCGACAAGGTGAAGGCGTTCATCGCAGCGGAGGTGGAGCCCATCACGGCCGAGTTCTTCGCGCTCGGTGCCGACCGTGTCGACCGCTGGAGCTACGTCCCCGGTCAGCTCGAGCTCCTCGACGGCGTCAAGGCCAAGGCCAAGGCCAACGGCCTGTGGAACTTCTTCCTGCCCGATGCCGAGACCGGCCAGGGCCTGTCGAACCTCGACTACGCCTACATCGCGGCCGAGCTGGGCAAGAACCCGCTCGCCTCGGAGTGCCTCAACTGCTCGGCCCCCGACACCGGCAACATGGAGGTGCTCGAGCGCGTCGGCACGCCCGAGCAGAAGAAGCAGTGGCTGGAGCCGCTCCTGAACGGGGAGATCCGCTCGTGCTTCGGCATGACCGAGCCTGACCTGGCGTCGTCCGACGCCCGCAACATCGCCACCGCAGCGGTGCTCGACGGCGACGAGTGGGTGATCAACGGTGAGAAGTACTACATCTCCGGCGCCGGCGATCCCCGCTGCAAGATCATGATCTGCATGGTGCGCACCAACCCCGACGCGGCTGCGCACCTGCAGCAGTCGCAGATCCTCGTGCCGATGGACGCACCCGGCCTCGAGATCCTCGGCCCGATGCACGTGTTCGGCCACGATGACGCCCCCCACGGGCACATGCACCTGCGCCTCACCGACGTGCGGGTGCCCAAGGAGAACATGCTCCTCGGCGAGGGGCGCGGCTTCGAGATCTCGCAGCTGCGGCTCGGCCCCGGTCGCATCCACCACTGCATGCGGGCCGTCGGTGCCGCCGAGAAGGCCTTGCAGCTCATGGTCGAGCGCGGTCTGAGCCGCGAGGCATTTGGCAAGCCGCTCATCTCGCTCGGCAAGAACACCGAGGTGGTGTCGCGGGCTCGCATCGAGATCGAGGCAATGCGCCTGATGGTGCTGCGGGCCGCCAAGGCGATGGACCTGATGGGCAACGCCGAGGCGCGGGTGTGGGTGAGCGCGGTCAAGGCCATGGTGCCCGAGCGCGTCTGTCAGATCATCGATGAGGCGATCCAGCTGCACGGCGCCACCGGTGTGTCGCAGTGGACGCCGCTGGCCAGCATGTACACCAGCCAGCGCACCATCCGCCTGGCCGACGGGCCCGACGAGGTGCACCACATGGTGGTGGGTCGGGCGGAGATCGCCCGCTACCAGGCCACCAGCTGAGGGTCGGGGCCTACTCGACGATCTCGAGGAAGATGCACTCGCCGGGGCACTCCTCGGCGGCCTCGATGGTGCTGTCGGCGGCCGCCTTGGGCACCGTCGCCACGCCGTCGGCCATCTTGTAGGCGGGCTCGCCCCCGCCGCCGTTGTAGATGTCGGACCAGCCCGTCTCCTTGACGTAGGCCAGGCCGTCCTCGTGGAGGGCGAAGATCCCGGGCTGGAGCTCGACGCAGATCCCGTCGCCGGTGCAGAGGTCCTGGTCGATCCACACCTTCAGCTGACTCATCGCACTACCTCATCGTCGGGGGGTCACGGAGTGCGACAGCCTCCCAGGTCGGCGCGGGCCGAGTCGAGATCGGTCACGCCACCCAGGCGGCCGCCGGCACCTCGACCCGCACGATGCGGCGGATGTCGGCGGTGCGGAAGCTGGCCACGCGGGTGGCCCACGAATCGATGGTGTGGCGACCATCGCGGCAGCGGTAGAAGGTGGTCATGGCGCCGTCGGGGGCGTAGGCGTCGGCCCCGTCGATCTCGACGGTGCCGTCGGCGACGGTGACTTCGTAGCGCACGAGCTCGGCCATGGGCGCACCGTACGACGACATCCCTGTGAGGAGGAAGGGGCACAACCCTCTGGATGTCCGGTGGATCGCCGGTGGACATCCTGGGGACGACGTGCCGATCAGCGCTTGCGACGATGGGCTGCTTCGGGGAAGGCGACGCTGGCCAGCTCCTCGGCACGCTGGCGTGCCACGGCCGGAGTCACCCCGCCGAGGGCGAGGTGCTCGACCACGAGCGCCAGCACCTGGCCCTGCACGACCCGCGCCAACGTCGCCGGGTCGGCGGTCAGCTCGGGGAAGCCGTCCCGGAGCCAGACCTCGATGGTGGTGACGAGGGCATCGACGACCTGGGCGGCGGCCTCGGTGGCCGACTCCTCGCCGTGCAGCGCCTCGCCGACCAGCAGGCGGAGCACGGCCTCCTCCTCCAGCGCGTTCGACCACAGCCACTCGAGGAGCCCGGCCAGGCGGGCACGGGGCGACAGCGCACGATCGAGGGGAGGATGGTCGACCGCAAGCCGCTCGCCGTAGCGACGCTCCTCCATCACCGACCGCAGCAGATCGGCCTTGGAGGGGAAGTAGTGGTACAGCGTGGCCACGTTGAGCCCGCTGGCCGCCGCCAGCTGGCGCATCGACGCCCCGGCGGAGCCTTGCTCGCTCATCAGCGCCAGTGCGGCGTCGAGGATGCGGGTGCGAGCGTCGACGGTGGGCGTTGCGGTCACCATCCGCGCGACTCGGGGGTGAACACCGCGGGCAGGTGGTCGAGCGACAGCACCAGCGACGAGTCGCCACGGTGGCGGACGGCGCCCTCGGGCACATGGATGTCGCTCAGGCGCCGGAACAGCTCCTCGAACACCACCCGCACCTCGGCCCGGGCCAGGTTGGCGCCCATGCAGTAGTGCGTGCCCACGCCGAAGGCCAGGTGGGGGTTGGGGTTGCGGTCGACCCGCAGCTCGTCGGGCGCCACGAACACCGTCTCGTCGCGGTTGGCCGACTGGTAGAGCATGAACACCTTGTCGCCGGCTCTGAGGTCGACGCCTTGGTAGGTGTGGTCCTGGGTGACGGTGCGACTGAACGACATCACCGGCGACACGAAGCGAATGATCTCGTCGACGGCGGTGTCCCAGAGAGCCGGGTCCTCGATGACCCGCTTCTTCTCGTCGGGGAACTCCGAGAACGCCAGCAGCCCGCCCGTGAGGGCGTTGCGGGTCGTCTCGTTGCCGGCCACCACGATGAGGACGAGGAACATGAACAGCTCGTCGTCGGTGAGCTCTCCGTGGGGGAGCTCGTCGGCTTCGCGTGCAGCGCCGCCGCGGTCGTGGCGGGTCAGGGCGCCGTCGTCGAAGGCGCGGGTGAGCGCGCTGATGATGTCGTCGTTGGCGTCGGGCGCGGCGCGGCGCTCGTCGATCAGCGCCTGGCACATCACCGCGTACTCCCCAAAGGCCTCGGCGGCCGCGAGCAGGCGAGGGTCGTCGGCATCAACGGCGCTGTCGCCCGCCATCATGGCGTCGGACCAGCGGTAGAGGTCGGTCCGCTGCGCCGGGTCGAGGCCCATCATCTCGGCGATCACGATGAGCGGCACGTGGATGGCGAAGTCGGCCACGAAGTCGAGCTCGCCCCGCTCGGCCACCTCGTCGATGATCTGGTTCGAGAGCTCCCGGATGTGATCGGTGAGGGCTCGCACCGTGGCGGGGGTGAAGCCCCGACTGACGATCCGACGCTGACGGGTGTGCTCCGGGTCGTCCATCGAGATGATCGACATCGGCGCCGCGACGCGGGGTCGCACCCCGTCGGCCGCCGAGTACAGCTCCTGGTGCCGGGAGATGTGTGACACGTCCTCGTGCCGGGAGATCACCCACAGCTCGTTCTTGGCGTCCCAGTGGATCGGGCTGTGCTGCCGCAGCCACCGGTACGCATCCCACGGATCGTCGTAGAAGCGCGGGTCGAGGGCATCGATCTCGCAGGGGGGCGGCGGCGTCATCCGAGCACTGTCCATCAAACGCTCGTTTGGGTCAAGGATGATCAGTGTGTTGCGATCGTGTGTCTATTGTGTCGGTGGGCCGCAACATAACGAGCACACACCCGCACGCCTTGGAGGCATCTCCACCCATGTCTGTTGTTCTCAACCTCTCCCCGGGAGCCCCGTCCTCGACTGCACCTCGCCGGCGCGCCGTGCTGGCGGCGGCCAGCGTCGTCCTGCTCGCAGTGACCACGGCGGGCTGCATGCCCCCGGAGGAGCTCACCTTCTTCGACCGCACCAATGCGCTGCGGATCTCCCAGGACGTGGCGCCGGTGGCCGATCACGACGCGCTCACCGCCAAGGCGGAGGCATGGGCCCGGCACATGGCCGACACCGGCGTGCTGGCGCACTCCCAGCTCTCCCAGGACCTCGAGGGACTCCGGTGGAGCGCGCTGGCCGAGAACGTCGGGGTGAGCACGCCCACCAGTGACACGCTGCTCAGCATCCACAGCATGTTCGCGGCGTCGGCCGGCCACCGAGCCAACCTCTTGAGCACCCAGTTCGACCACATGGGGGTCGGGGTGGCTCGCGGCGCCGACGGACGGGTGTGGGTGGCAGAGGTGTTCGCCCGGCTCTGAGGCCCTCGCCGTCGGCGAGCGTCGTGTCAGACTCCCCGGCATGACGCCGCGCCGGCCCAACGTCCTGTTCGTCGTCTCCGACCAGGAGCGCGAGCGCTCGTGGCTGCCGCCGTCCGTCCGACTGCCGTGGCGCGAGCGCCTCCTGGCCGAGGGCGTCGAGCTGGCCAATCACTGGACGCACTCCGCGCCGTGCTCACCGTCGCGGGCGACGATGATGACCGGGCGGTACCTGCCGGGGCACCAGGTGTACGACAACACCGTGTTCCCGTGGCACCACGGCCTCGACACGTCGATCCCCACGATCGGTTCGGTGCTGGGCGACGGTGGCTACCGCTCCTCGTACATCGGGAAGTGGCACCTCACCTACGGACCGACGCCACCGATGGACGAGTACGGCTACGCCGACTGGGACGGCAACGACCAGCACTTCATGGGCTGGGCCGGGACCGGCGTGCACTTCGACCCGCTGATCGCCGACTCGGCCGCCCGCTGGCTCGAGGTGAACGGTGGCCAGGCCGATCCGTGGTTCCTCACGGTCGCCCTCGTGAACCCCCACGACGTGATGTGGTTCCCGATGGACCAGCCCGGCTACCGAGCGGCGCACCCCGAGGCGCTGGCGGCCACGGAAGCGCTGCTGGGCCAGGCGCGCTGGAAGGACGGGGAAGCGGTGCCGGCGTTCACCGAGGACTACGACCACGTCGTCGAGCACCTCCCCACCAACTTCGACGACGACCTCCTCACCAAGCCGGCGTGCCATCGGCAGTGGCGCTGGGACCAGCAGCACTGGCTGGCCGGCTACCTCGAGCCCACCGACCGCGAGCTGTGGAGGCGCCAGCTCGACTACTACGTGCGTCTCCACCAGATGGCCGACGACTCCCTCGGCACGGTGCTGTCGGCCCTCGAGCGCAGCGGTGCGTGGGACGACACGATCGTCGTGTTCACGTCTGATCACGGCGACATGTGCGGGTCGCACGGGCTGCGCTCCAAGGGTCCGTTCGTCTACGACGAGATCATGCGGGTGCCGTGCTACGTGAAGCCGGCTGGCGGCGCCGCAATGGCGGGGCAGCGCAGCGAGTCCCTCTCCTCCCACGTCGACTTGGCTCGCACGATCTGCGGCTTCGCTGGGGTGGAGGCCGATCCGGGGTTCCAGGGAGTTGACCTCGGTCCGCTCGTCAGCGACCCCGCCACCACCGTGCGCGACCACGTGCTCTTCGCCCACGCCACCGCCCACACGTCCAACATCCGCACCACGCGCTGGTCGATACGCGGGATCTTCGACGGCCGCCACAAGTACGCCCGCTACTTCGGCGTCGGCGGGGGGCTGCCGAACGATGACTTCAGCGGGGTGCCCACCCCGATGCTCTACGGCCCCGACGCGGCCTTCGAAGACCAGGAGCACGAGTGGTACGACCAGCACGAGGATCCCGCTGAAGTCGTGAACCTGGCCATGGACAACGGGCGCCGCAACGAGCTGCGCGGCCGCTTCGACGAGCTGCTCGCCATCGAGGCCCGTGAGCTCGTGGCGACCACCACTCGCCGATGATCGACGACGACTCCGACGGCGAGGGCCAGTGGGTCGCACCCCGCCGGACGCGTCGGCGTGAGCGCTGGGTGGCCGTGGTGGTCTCGCTGGCCATGCTCGTGCCGATCGTCGTGTCCACCATGCAGGCCATCCGAGGCTGATCGTGGACGCGGGAGCGCTGTACCGACAGCACGCTCCCGCGGTGCTCGGCTACCTGCGGGGCCAGGGGGTGCCCGAGCCGGAGGACGTGCTGAGCGAGGTGTTCCTCCAGGTCGCCCGTTCCCTGCCTCGGTTCCCGGGGACGGAGGCGGAGGTCCGGGCCTGGGTCTTCACCATCGCCCGCAACCGGGTGATCGATGGGCACCGTCGGCGACGGGTGCGTCCCGCGCTGTCGGGCACGCGGCCGCCGGACAGGCCCGCACCTGAGCCCGTCGATGCCATCGACCCCATGCTCGTCGCCGCGCTCGGTCGCCTCACGCCCGACCAGCGTGAGGTGGTGGGCCTGCGCTTCGTGGCCGACCTGTCGCTCGAGGAGGTGGCGTCGATCACCGGCCGCAGTCCCGGCGCCGTGAAGTCGATGCAGCACCGTGCCCTCGATCAGCTGGCCCGTATCCTCGCCGACCCGCGCTGCGCTGTAGCAGGCGATGACTGAGCACGACGATCTGCAGCAACGACTCCGCCACCTCGGCAGCCGGCCCGTGGACCGGGCCAGGCAATCGGCGGACCTCACCGCGATGGCCCAGGTCAGCCCCCGGGCACGGCGCAGCCTGCTCGGGTCCAAGGTGCGGGTGGCGGCGGCCTTCCTGGCCGGGCTGCTGCTCGGCGGCACGGGCCTGGCCGCGGCCGACGCCCTGCCCGACCCGGCGCAGCACGTCGCCCACACGGTGCTCTCCCAGGTGGGGGTGGAGGTGCCGAACCCGCCCCGCTACCACGGTGCAGAGTGCGGCGCCGAGGTGAAGAAGAACCATGGCGCCTACGTGCGCGACGATCACTCGCTGGCCCAGAGTCGCTGTGGCAAGCCCGACAAGGCGGCTACCGGCGCCGATGACGACGCTGACCCGAGCGGCACCGGCCCCGCTGGCGGCAAGGGCAACGGCCGCGCCAAGGGCCCCTGCCAGGGCAAGCCGTCCTGGGCCGGCAACAAGACCATGACCGACGACGAGGTAGCAGCCGCCAAGGCGGCCCGGGTCGCCGAGTGCGGTGAGGACGACGAGGCGGTGGATGGGCTCGAGACCGATCTGGACGCCGACGAGACGACCAGAAGCGACGAGCCCGAGCCCGATCCGGAGGCGACCACCACCACCGCTGAGGTCACGACGACCACGGCTGACACCACGACCACCACGACGGCGGAGACCACGACGACCACCGCTGGGTGACCAGGGTGGGGCGCTCCCTGGCGATGGCGCTAGGGTGACCGCTCCCTGGTGGCGTGGCCGAGTGGCTTAGGCAAGGGCCTGCAAAGCCCTGAACGCGGGTTCGATTCCCGCCGCCACCTCCAACTACAAAAGTGCAGGTCAAGACGGGTTTTCGGGCCCGGAATCGGCGATGAAATCTGGCCGAAAAATGCCCTCCATGACACGTCCATGACACAGCACGGTCCGTAGCGCCGCCGGCGCCGGGTCCAACGCCATCCCGCAGCGTCCCGCGTGACGAATCTCGAGTGCCCCAAGTGGCATCGATGACGGGCCCGGCAGCTGACACCGGCTGCTGGCCGCCAGCGGGCAAATTCTGCTGTCCGCCAACCGCACCACCGCGCGGAGCGGGGGCATTGGATTCCCGACTGAGGTCGCTTCCCGAATGGTCACCGGTGGGTGCTCGACGAGCGTTGTCGGACGCTCCGCTAGCGACTCTCGATGCCGGTTCTGTGCGGCTCAGCGCCCCGTAACGGTTCGAAAATCAACCCCTGATAGGGGCGGGGAGTGGTGCCAATCTGTGACTGTGAGTAGGACTAGACCACAGCAGCAACGTCCACGGCTACCGAGCGTTGCTGGCGTCCGTCCACGCAGCCGCTGCTGACGAGCCCTGTGACGGGATCGGGCCGAGCATCGTCCCGGCCACCACCCTCGTCACACCCAGTGGACACGTCCGTCTCGGATCCAGTAATGGCACTGGCGGTCGCCGACGTAGTCGACGGACGGGTGCACGGTCGGGCTGTCGCTGTGGAGTGACAGTTGCCACGCAGGCAGCCCGCTGAGCGGCGTCCGCATCAGCTCGATGCGCTCGTGACGGGTCCCGCACGGGCACTCGAAGATGATCCAACCGGGGTTTCCGTCGAGTATCGCCATGACGCGGCGGGACAGCCGCCTCGGGACGTCTCCGCGCGATGCGAACGGCTGGACCCGCGCGAAGCGGGGCCGGGTCCAGCGGCGGCGACGCCACCAGTCGATGAGGAGGTCTACGAGGCCCATGGGCGGTCCAGGAACGGGTCGAGGTCGCCGGCGCCGGTGAAGAACGGGTCGGTGCAGAAGTGGTCGTCCCGTGCAGGGCGGCCAGGCGTCCGGATGGTGTGTGCGTGAAACTGGATGATCTGGTCGTTGGGTGCCGGGGCGAATCCGAACAGACGATTGAGGAGGTCGCTGACGGCATGGGCGGCGACGGCGGTGGTGTAGGGCACTACGGACGGGTCCGGGTCGCCGAGGCCGACGACGTAGCCCTCGGCTTCGAGGACGGTTCGTTCGTCGTCGGGTAGCGCTTCGGCGGCGAGACGTTCGTGGTCGATCCAGCCGCGGCAGTCGAGGCAGGCGGAGCCGGGGGCCATGTAGGTGATCCGGGCGTCGATGGAGGTGACATGGTCGCCGTCGGTGTCGATGCGGACGCCCATGTCGATGACCGGGATGAGGTGGATGTAGGCGAGCCGGCTGAGAACAAGCCGGCCGACGTTGTCGTCGGTGCAGCCGAGGACGACGTCGCAGTGGCGGAGAGCTCGAGCGGCGGCTTCGTTGGCGATGGTGTCGTGGATCGCCGTGACCTTCGTGCCCAGGCCGATCGTGGTGGCGCTGCGGGCGACGATGTTGACCTTGGGGGCGTCGACGTCGTCGAGGGTGGAGCCCCACACGCGGGTCACGTTGGTGTCGGTAATGACGTCGGGGTCGATCACGGTGATGTGGCCGACGCCGAGCCGGATGAGCTGTTCGCAGACGGCGGAGCCGGTGCCGCCCGCTCCGACGACGCCGATGTGCATGCGGCCGAGGACCAGCTGTCCGTCGCCGCCGAGGGCAAGTACCTGGCGGCCGAAGAGGTCCGCGAGGTCCTTGTTCTCGTCGTCGAGGAGGATGAGGACGCGGTCGCCGACGACGCGGAGGGCGTCGAGGTGGCGGTTGCTGCCGTCGGGGTGCGGCACCCTGCCGGTGACGCGGCCCGCGGTCCAGTCGACGGTGATGTCTGCGTCGTCGCCGCCGATGGTGACGCTGATGGTCTCGTGGGGCGTGGTCAGGTGGCCTAGCACGGTGTAATCGTCACCGAGGACCGGCCGGAGCTGGAGCGTCGTCGTGCCGCCCTCCTGCTTGATCGTCTCGGCGGTGACGTGGGCGAGGACGAGCGTCGTCCGGCCGGTCATGCTGCCACCTGGGCGGCGTTGCGCAGGCACAGCCGCACGTACCGGAGATAGCCGCGGATGCCGTCGGTGCTGCGCCACTCGCTGTCGACCATGTGCCGGGACCAGCGGTGCCAGACACGGCCGCCGTAGGTGCCCTGGGCTTGGATCGCAGGGATCTGCCGTCCGTCGGTGCGTGTGATGGAGTCGGCGAACCAGAACATGTCGGGCCGCTGGTCGGGGTAGCCGCCGGGCAGCCGGATGAGCAGGTCGCTCGTGTCCGGCTGCAGCCCCGGCTCGAGGGGCACCGCCTTGATGACGACGCACACGTGGTTGTCCTCGGACCAAACCTCGTGGTCGGGGTGATCCGCTTCGAGGAACGTGCGGTCACGGAGGGACAGCGACGTCATCGCCTACCCCGGGTTGACGGTCTTGGCGACCGTGTAGAAGTGCATTCCGTTCCTCAGGGTGACCGGCTCGCCGTCGTCGACGAGGTCGTCGTCGCCACCGGGGATCTCACGCCACAGCGTGCGGTTCTCGGCGACCGAGGCGAGCGTCCGCAGTTCGGCGCCGGTCATGACCGGCTGGGTGGCGTCGAACTTCGTCTGGTCGATGTGGATGACGACCTTGTCGGCTGGCTTGCCGTGGTCATCGTGCTTGTCGTTGCTCATGTCTGCTCCCTCTTGTGGCCGGACCTCGGCCTTCACAAGGACCAGATGACGAACCTCGGCGATCTGTCCCACGCCTCCTTCGACGGCGTCAGATGCAGTCGATGCAGGTCTTCCCGCCGTCGGGGAACAGGTCGATGCGCTTCGGGATGAAGCAGACCTCGCACACCTGCGCAGGGACCTTCACCTTCGGCGTTCGGCACTCGCACCAGCCGCAGGCGCTGCACACGCGGTGGGAGCCGTTGGTGTCGCAGCGCTGCCACGCCTCGGTGATCTCGTCGCAGTCGAGGCAGAAGATCTCCGGCGCCTCGCCTTGGGTGCGGCGAGGCGGCACCCAACCGCCCCACGGCGGCGACGACGCGTCGGTGAGGACCGCGAACGTGTAGATGTCATCGGTGACGGCCTGGCCGGCGTACTCGCGGGTGAGCCGGCCGTCGGGGAACTGCAGCTGAGCGTTCACGTCGATGGCCGAGCCGTGCGCCGCGGCACGGGTCAGGAGCCCGACCCGCGTCTGGGTGGTGTTCCGCCGGATGGAGTAAGCGCCGCCGACGGTGGCGCAGAACCTGAGGACGTCGCCTTCGGCGACGCCGACGTAGCCCTCCCCGTTCATGCGCTGCGCGATCCGGACGCAGCACGCCTCCCGCGAGCCCGCGGCACGTTCGTGGTGGAACAGCTCGACGAGGTGCTGAGCGGTCGGCCGGCGCCCGTCGAGCACGGCGTCGACGACGTCGTCCGGGATAAGGACGGCGCCGGCGAAAGCGTCAGCGATCCGTTCCTCCTCGCGGCGGCCGGCGCCTTCACTGAGGGATGCGAGGTGGCGAGCGACGGGGATCACGTGCCGGGAGCGGTCATGGCCGAACTCGTGGATCGCCGTGAAGCGCGTGCGCCGGGCGCTTCGTGCCGCCTGGACGGTGATGGACCGGGTCGGCTCGTGGTACAGCCCTTCGACCGAGCAGCCTTCCCCGAGCTCGTAGGCCACGAGGTCGATCGTGACCTCGGGTTCGATCAGAGGGATCGCTTCGAACGGGTCTTCGCGCAGGATCTCGAGTTCGTCACCGTGGAGGGTGTCGCAGAGCATCCGGGCGAGGGTTTGCGTGTCAGGCACGCAGCAGCCGATCCAGGATCGTGTCGAAGTCCGGAGCTGCGCCGCGGGTGCCGCGGGCGGCTGCGAGCGCTGGCTGCGCTTCTTGCGCAACGGCCCGACGTTCCGCTGCTTCGCTTCGCCGGTTCGCGCGGGCCCGGGCCCGGATCGCGGCCTTGCGGCGGGGCTGGTCGATCTTGCGGCGGAGGTCGTCGTCGATCGCCGGGGCGGCGGGGCGGGTGCCGGTGGCGGCCGCGATGGCGTCGGCTTCTTCGTCTGTGGGTGCTGCGCCTCGGGAGGAGATCGCGAGAGCCCGGTTCGGAGGGAGCCCAGCGTCAAGGAGAGCGTCGAAGTCGAGTGCCGCAGCGGCGGTCGCTGTGACCGGCGGTGACCACACCGCGTTCGCGAGCTCAGCGAGGCGTTCGGCGAGCTCGTCCAGGCCGACGAGCCGTTCGTCGAGCGGGCTGTGGACCGGATCGCCTCGCATGGCTGTCGTCGCCGCCCCGGTACGGAACGCCGACCGGAGCTCGGCTAGAGGGCCAGTCTCTTCGAGGTGCGCCACCCGCGAGTCGAGGACCGCCCATGGCACCGTGGTCTCGTAGGCGACCGACACCGCTAGGTCACCGAGGCCACCAGTCGTACGCCGGTCGAGGAAGGCGCACCACTCGTCGGCGTCTGCGCTCTCCACGACAGGCAGGACAGCGACACGGTCCGGCTCGACCCGCCAGATGACGGCGAGCATCAGGTTCGTCTCCCATGCCAGACGCCAAACGTCGCCGGCGACCGGATCGGACGCAGCCGACTCTTCGGCGAGCGGGATGGCGACCGGTGGGATGTCGCGGCGTTGGACGCCGACGACGGGGTCGTCCGCAGCGCCGATCCGTAGCTGGCAGCGAGCGCAGTCGGCGAGGTGCTCACGCGCGGCGGCTGCGGCGTCGTTGCTCAGGCGGCCGTCGACGAACGCGGCCAGTGTCCGGTCAGTCGGGTGCTTTCCCGGCATCAGTCCTCCTCCTGGCTAGTAGATGCCGAACCCGCGCGATCTGTCCCACGCGACCGGACAGAAGCGGACAAGGCTGCCAATGCCGCGACGACGCCGGCCTGGTCATCCAGGTCGGAGAGGAACGCGGCGAGGACCTCCCGCACTGAGGTCACCGCCCGGTGCGCGGTGCTGCGGGAAAGGTCCGTGGCGTCCGCGATGTCGCGCACCGGCTGGTCGAGGATCCCGGCGACGAGCCGCTCGTTGTCGGTCAGCTGCTCCCACACCTCAGCCGCCAGGAGCCGCGCCGCAGGCGAGTGATTGTCGTCCGGGGCCACCTCGTCGGACAGCTCGATGTCGCCGCCGGCGATGAGCGGGAATCGGGCGAGGGTCACGTCGAGCATCAGGCGTGGCGGCACCGGCGCTGCTGCGCGATCGAGGACGGCTCGGATGACGCGGCGCAGCGAGTCCGGCTCCGCGATTGGCGCGCGGCGACGCGACGTGTGCGACCAACGTGCGCTTCGAACGTCGGGAACCGCATAGGCAGCTTTGACCAGGTCCTCATGGGAGCCGCTGTAGGTGGCGTTGTCCCTGTGCTCCGACAACGACCACGTCCGGGTCGTCGTCGTCGTGCCGGCCACCACGATGTCGTCGTCCTGCCCAACCGCGTGGGTCAGGGCTCGCAGGGCAGCTCCAGTGTCGGTGCGACGAGCCTGCATGCGGAACTCGTTGCGGACGGCTGTCTCGAGCAGCCGCTCGAACGACTCCTCGTCGGTCGCTGTCGCGACCAGGCGCGTGAGTCGTTCCGTCGCCCCGTCGCCGACGAGGAACTCGTGCGCGAACTCCTGCACGGCCGTCTCGTCCCACCGGTCGGAGCCGTCGGGCGGCGGGTACCGATCGAATCGGCGCACGGCGTCGACGGTGTCGTACACCAGCTCGATGGTGAGCGGCCCGACCTCTTCGGTCGTGCGCAGCTCTTCCCACGCGCCGGTCACGTCTGCTCCCACATCTCGACGAGCGGCACTAGGTACACGTCGTCGAGCTCGCCCTTGTGGTCGGCGGATGCGAGGAACTCATCGCACCGGCCGGACCGCTGGTAGTCGAGGACCCACTTGCCGGGCAGGTCGCAGGCGAGCGTGGTGTCGACGGGGTGTTCGACGCCCTTCTTGTCCTTCGCTGTCGTCGAGCGCTGGATGACGGTGACGTAGTCGAGCTTGGTGCGCGGAGCCCGTACGACGACGACGCGTCGGTCTGCGGCGTGGTCGCCGTTGTTGAAGATGAGCGTGTCGGTCAGGAACACGTCGCCCACCTCGGGCATCCCGGCTTCATCCATCGCTCGCCGTCGCACCGGTCAGCGGCGGG
This sequence comes from Acidimicrobiales bacterium, assembly GCA_046598435.1. Taxonomy (GTDB): domain Bacteria; phylum Actinomycetota; class Acidimicrobiia; order Acidimicrobiales; family VFJN01; genus VFJN01. The sequence continues at coordinate 1,737 of JBKJIL010000137.1, read as the reverse complement.
ACGGCCGCCGCGACGGGAAGGATCTCCGTCATCGACGCTCGTTCGGCCAGCTGCTCCGAGACGTCATGTCCGGCGCCGCCACGGACCGACGAGGTGCCGCCGACGGGGCATGAGGTGACGCGCACCTGACGGACGCTACTGACGGGTGGACAGCAAGGCGACGCTCCGAGGACACGCGCCGGTTCATGCCGTTCGTGTGCCGGCCGAGGGCCAGGTCTCAGCCGAGCCAAAGGTCCCGAATCGAACCGTCCCGCCCAGTCATTAACGGCGCATGTTCGGGGACGACCGACGACGGTCTTCGGGGACACGTCAGCCGTTACGACGCCGTCGCGTAGCCGCGGTAGGGGACAAGGTCGGACGCGGGTCGGAGGGTGAGCGGCTGGGCGCTACCAGACCAGGTCGAGTCGTTCCAAGCCGCGGATGGTGAAGCTGGGGCGTCGAAGGGGTGTGCCGGCCAGCACTGGGGTCGGGAGCCCGTCCAGGAGGGCGCGGAGTCCGATCCGCGCTTCGGTGCGGGCGAGGTGCGCTCCGAGGCAGTAGTGGATTCCTCCGCCGAAAGCCAGGTGTGGGTTCGAGTCTCGCTGCCAGTCGAGGCGTTCGGGGTGCGGGAACGCGTTTGGGTCGTGGTTGGCGGCCCCGGTGCACAGGACGAGGACCGCGCCGGGTTCGATCACTCGTTGGCCGACCTCGATGCGCTCGGTAGCGATGCGCATCGTCATCTGTACCGGGCTGTCGTAACGGAGCAGTTCATCGACTGCGTTGGTGTCGAGCGCAGGTTCGCGGCGGAGTCTGTTGGCGGCTTCAGGTTGGTGGAGCAGGGCGACCATGCCGTTGCCGAGGAGGTTGGCGGTGGTCTCGTGGCCGGCTATGAGCAGGAGCAGGGCGATGGAGATGAGTTCGTCGTCGCTGAGGGGATCGGTGTCGGTGTGGATGAGCGCGGAGAGCAGGTCGTCGCCTGGGTCGTGTCGGCGGCGGGCGATGAGGTCGCGTAGGTAGTCGGTCAATTGGAGCGTGGCGGTGTTGGCGGCATCGCGTGCTTCGAGGGTGAGGAGGGGTCCGGGTTCGAGGCCTGCGGCGAGAGCGGGCGCGGGTTCGATGATGTGGTGAGTTTCGGCGGGCGGCACGCCGATGAGCTCGCAGATGACCCTGGCCGGGAATGGGTAGGCGAAGTCGGCCATGAGCTCGCAGCCTCTTCGGTCCACGATGGGGTCGAGCAGCTCGTAGGCGATGGCCTCGATGCGGGGTTCGAGCTCTTGGACCCGGCGGGGGGTGAAGGCGCGATTCACGAGTCGGCGCAGCCGGGTGTGGTCAGGCGGGTCGAGGAACAGCAGCAGGTCTTGTGCGCGGTCGAAGAACGCTCCGGTCTCGGTGGCATCGGAGCGGCCGAGCAGTCGGCGCAGAGGCCCGAGGTGAAGGGTGTCGAGATCGATGTGCTTCTCGTTGCTGCTCAGCCGCGGGTCTCTGAGGAGTTGGCTCACTTCCTCATGGCCGGAGACAAGCCACACCCCGATCGGGCTGTGGTGGACCGGGTCGAGTCGACGCAGCCGGGCGTAGACGGGGTATGGGTCGGCGCGCCGGCTCGCAGAGGCCAGGAACCACACGAGCTCAGCGGTGATACGAGTGGTGCGTGCCGGTCGCCCGGCTCGGCGAAGCCATGTCTGCGGTGCGGCTGCGCCAGGATTCGTGGTGGTCACGTCGTCTCGCCGCCGTCGAGCAGCCCTCACCGGACTGCTCGAC
>JBKJIL010000085.1:0-10405 GCA_046598435.1 Acidimicrobiales bacterium | reverse complement strand
CGGGGACTACGAGGAGTGGGGCGTGCCCTACCTGCCCATCGATCCGAAGCACGTCGGGCAGGTAGGGCACGCCCCACTCCTCGTAGTCCCCGTAGCCGAGGGCGTCGAAGCCCTTCTTGATGGCGTCCTGGTGGCTGCCGGAGAACGACGTGTAGACGAGGTCGCCCACATAGGGGTGCCGGGCCGGCACGGGTAGGCGGTTGCAGTACTCGGCCACGCGCCGCACGGAGTCGATGTCGGAGATGTCGAGCTCGGGATCGACGCCCTGACTGAACAGGTTCATGGCCAGGTTGACGACGTCGACGTTGCCCGTGCGCTCGCCGTTGCCGAAGAGCGTGCCCTCCACTCGGTCGGCGCCTGCCATCACGCCGAACTCAGCTGCCGCCACTCCGGTGCCGCGGTCGTTGTGCGGGTGCAACGACAGGCAGATGCGGTCGCGGTTGGGCACGTGGCGGTGGAAGTGCTCGATGACGTCGCCGTAGATGTTCGGCGTGTACATCTCCACCGTGGCCGGCAGGTTGAGGATGAGCTTGCGATCCGTGTCGGGTTCGATCACGTCGGACACCGCGGCGCAGATCTTGATGGCGTAGTCGATCTCCGTGCCGGTGAAGCTCTCGGGGCTGTACTCGTAGCGCACGTTCGTGCCCGGGAGGGTGGGCTCGAGCTTCTTGCACAGCTTCGCGGCGTCGGTGGCGATCTGGGTGATGCCGTCCTTGTCCAGGCCGAACACGACCCGTCGCTGCAGCACCGAGGTGGAGTTGTAGAAGTGCACGATCACGTCTCGGGCGCCTTGCAGGCACTCGTAGGTGCGCTCGATCAGCTCCGGGCGGCACTGGGTGAGCACCTGGATCGTGACGTCGTCCGGCACGAGGTCTTCTTCGATCAGCTGGCGCACGAAGTCGAAGTCGGGCTGGCTGGCCGAGGGGAACCCCACCTCGATCTCCTTGAACCCCATCTGCACGACCGTCTCGAACATGCGGCGCTTGCGGGCGGGATCCATCGGGTCGATGAGGGCCTGGTTGCCGTCACGCAGGTCCACCGAGCACCACAGCGGGGCCTTGGTGATCCGCTTGTCCGGCCAGGTGCGGTCGGGCAGCTCGAGCGGGAGGAACGGCCGGTACTTCTCGAAGGGCATGCGCTTCGGGGTCACGGGTTCCGGGGCCATCAGGGTTCCTCTTTCGGTGGTGAGCTGTAACCAGGGCAACAAAAAACCCCCTGCCAAAGGCAGGAGGTCGTCGGGGCGAGCGCCGGTGAGGGACGCTCGCCTACATAAGAAGCAGGAGATCGGAAGCGAAGGACCGGGTCATGTCGAGCAATCATCTCGCTGCGGCTGACGATCCGTCAAGGTGGCAGTAGTGTCCGCATCGTGATCAGACGATCGTTTCAGGTGGGGCTGACGCTGGGGCTGCTGGCTGGGTTGGCCGCTGCTGTGGTCAAGATGCTGGGGAGCCGAGGCGAGCGCGACACACCCCTCGCCGCCGTGCCGAGCGACCCGTGGCCGCGCCTGCAGCCCGACCCGATGCCGACGGCTGCTGCCCCCGCTGCCCCCGCTGCCCCCGCTGCCCCCGCCAAGGCGGCCGCCAAGGCCAAGGCTCCGGCCAAGAAGAAGGCACCAGCGGCGGCGTGGGTGGAGCCCGCGGGCGCCGTGTGCCCGACCTCGCACCCGGTGAAGGGCAAGCTGGCCTCCAAGATCTTCCACCTGCCGGGCATGCTCAACTACGAGCGCACCAACCCCGACCGCTGCTACCGAGATGCCACGGCTGCCGAGACGGACGGCCTTCGCGCCGCCAAGCGCTGAGCCACCCCGCTCGCCTCAGAGGCCGCTGACGCTCACGACGCCCGGGAGCGCCCGGATCGCCATCTGCACGTCGTCGCTGACGTCGACGTCGGTGGCGAGGATCATCAGGGCGGCGGTGCCGGCGGCGGACCGCCCGAGGTGCATGTCGTCGATGTTGATGCCCGCGCCGCCCACCACGCCGGTGACGGCCGCGATCATGCCGGGCACGTCGTCGTTTCGCACCACGAGCATGTGGTCGGCCGGGGGCACGTCCACCGAGTGTTCGTCGACCATCACGATGCGAGCGCCGCCGCGCAGGCCGACGAGCGTGCCGCCGATCGAGTGCCCTCCTCCACGGATCGTCACCAGGTTGACGTAGTCGTGGGAGGTGGAGCTCGAGGACTCCCGCACCTCCACCCCGCGCTCCTCAGCCAAGCGAGGCGCGTTGACGTAGCTGACCGGCTCCTCGCTCACCCGACCGAACACGCCCTTCAGCACCGACAGGGTCAGGATGCGGGTGTCCGAGTCGGCCAGCTGTCCCTCGTAGGTGACCTCGAGGATGTCGGGCACCGAGGCCGCGAGCGCTGCGTAGAGCTCGCCCAGCCGCTCGGCCAGGGGCAGGAACGGGCGCACCGTGGTGGAGGCCTCGGCCGCGCTCACGTTGACCGCGAACGGCACGAACTCGCCGGCCAGGGCCAGGCCCACCTGCTCCGCGATCGTGTCGCCCGCCTTGTCCTGGGCTTCGGCGGTGCTGGCGCCGAGGTGCGGCGTCACGACCACCTGCGGGAGCTCGAACAGCGGCGAGACGGTGGTGGGCTCCGTGGCGAAGACGTCGATGGCGGCGCCGGCGATCCGCCCATCGCGGATGGCCTCGGCGAGGGCGTCTTCGTCGATGACGCCGCCGCGCGACACGTTCACGATGCGCAGGTTCGGCTTGGCCCGCCCGAGGAGGTCCTTGCCGATCATGCCGAGGGTCTCGGGCGTCTTGACGACGTGCAGCGTGAGGAAGTCCGATGCCGCCACGAGCTCCTCGAGGGAGTGCAGCTCGACGTTGATCTGACGGGCCCGCTCGGGGGCCACGAACGGATCGTGAGCGATCACGCGCATGCCGAAGGCCGACGCCCGCTGGGCGACCAGCTTGCCGATCCGACCGAGGCCGACGATGCCGAGCGTCTTGTCGGCCAGCTCCACGCCCTCCCACTTCGAGCGCTCCCAGCGCCCGGCGACGAGCGCGGCGTGGGCCTGGGGGATGTTGCGGGCCTGGGCCAACAGCATGGCCATCGTGTGCTCGGCCGTGGTGAGGATGTTCGACTGCGGCGCGTTCACCACCATCACGCCCTGGGCCGTGGCCGCCGCCGTGTCGACGTTGTCGAGACCGATGCCGGCCCGTCCCACCACCACAAGATCGCGGCCGGCGGCCAGCACGTCAGCCGTGACGATCGTGGCCGACCGGATGATGAGCGCATGGGCACCGATCACCGCAGAGAGCAGCGTCTCGGGCGTGAGATCCAGCTGCAGGTCGACCTCGTGGCCGGCGGCCCGAAGGCGGTCCAGCCCGCCGTCTGCGATCTTCTCGGTCACCAGGATTCGGCCCATGGTCCGAGTCTGACGCTGCGCCGCCAGGCGCTGCCAACCGGTCCCACCGACAGTCAGGACCTTTGGCCCTCCCACGGCTGGATCACGAGGGGTACCGTGACCGCGCAACAGCCAACCAGGAGGCACTTCTGTGATCAAGCGCTCGACGCGCATCGCTTCGGCTCTGCTTGCCCTCGGCCTGCTCACCGCAGCCTGCGGCAACGACGACGAGACGACCAGCGACGCGACAACGACGACCGCCGGGGGCGGAGACGTGACGACCACCACCGCCGGCGACGGCGGGTCGGCCACCGACGCTCAGGTGTCGCTCGACGACCTCTGCCAGGAGGCCAAGGACGCCGGGGTGACGGCCCCCGACGGCTTCACGGTCCGCCTGGTCACCGACATCGGCAAGGTCGACGACCGCACCTTCAACCAGTACGCCTACGAGGGCATGACGGCCGCCGAGGAGTGCTTCGGGTTCGAGACGAGCTTCATCGAGACCGTCTCGGAGGCGGACTACGCCAAGAACATCTCCACGGCGCTCGAGGGTCAGCCCGAGGCCGTCATCACGGTCGGGTTCCTGCTTGCCGACGCCACCTTGGCAGCGGCGCAGGCGAACACCGGAACGAGCTTCATCGGCATCGACCAGTTCCAGCCCGAGTTCCCGGCCAACTACGTCGGTGTGCTCTTCAACGAGGACGAAGGCGGGTACCTGGCCGGCGTCATGGCTGCCTCGCTCAGCCAGAGCGGCGTGATCGGCGTCGTGGGCGGCCGCGAGGACGTCCCGCCGGTCGTGAAGCTGGTCAACGGCTACGAGGCCGGGGCCAAGTCGGTCAACCCGGACATCACGGTCCTGAAGATCTACAACGAGTCCTTCACCGCTCCCGACAAGGGGGCGTCGGATGCGCAGCAGTTCATCGGTGAGGGCGCCGATGTGATCTTCGGCGCTGGTGGCCAGACGGGCTCGGGCGGCGTCGCCGCTGCGACCGAGCAGGGCGTCTGGGGCATCGGCGTGGACCAGGACGAGTACTTCTCGACCTTCAACGGCGGCTCGGCGCCCGGCGCCGACAAGCTGGCCACCTCGGCCGTGAAGCGCGTCGACCTGGGCGTGTTCACCCAGATCGTGAACCTGCTCAAGGGCGACTTCGCCGGCGGCATCTTCGCCCTGACGGCTGAGAACGGCGGGATCACCTACGCCCCGTTCCACGACGCCGACGTCCCCGACGACGTCGCGACAGCGGTCGAGGAGGCCCGCCTGGGCCTGGCCGACGGCTCGATCAAGACCGGGCTCGACCCCGCCACGGGCCTGCCCCTCTAGGCACGGAGGGCGGTGGGGGAGGCCATGGCCTCCCCCACCGACCCATCTCCACCGCACCACCGGGAGGGGTCATGAGCGAGGACCGCGGGGCGCCCGTCCTCGAAGTTCGGGGCGTCACCAAGACGTTCCCCGGCGTGGTCGCCAACGAAGACGTCAGCCTCACCCTTCATCGGGGTGAGGTGCTGTGCCTGCTCGGCGAGAACGGCGCCGGCAAGAGCACCCTCATGAACGTCGTCTTCGGGCTCTACCAGCCCGATGAGGGCGAGATCCGGCTGCACGGGAAACCGGTGCACTTCGCCAGCTCGCGGGAGGCCATCGCGGCGGGGATCGGCATGGTCCATCAGCACTTCCAGCTGATCCCCGTGTTCACCGTGGTCGAGAACGTCGTCCTCGGGAACGAGCTGCGCAAGGGCCCGATGCTCGACCTCGACACGGCCCGGGAGCGCATCCGTGAGCTGGGACGGCGCTACGGCCTCGAGATCGACCCGGACGCCATCGTCGGTGAGCTCTCCGTGGGCGAGCAGCAGCGGGTGGAGCTCATCAAGGCGCTGTTCCGCGACGCCGAGGTGCTCATCCTCGACGAGCCCACGGCGGTGCTCACCCCCGGCGAGGTCGACGAGTTCTTCGCCGTCGTGCGGAACCTGGTCGACCAGGGCAAGTCGATCATCTTCATCACCCACAAGCTGCGCGAGGTGCTGTCGGTGGCCGACCAGATCCTCGTGCTCCGGGGTGGGAAGGTCGTCGGCGAGGCCGATCCCAAGCAGGCCACCCAGCAGAGCCTGGCCACCCTCATGGTCGGGCGCGACGTCTCCTTCACGATCGACAAGGCGCCCGCCACACCCGGTGAGGTCGTGCTGCGCACGCACGGCCTGGCGGTCGATGACGACCGGGGCGTCACCACCGTCACCGGACTCGACCTCGTGGTGCGGGCCGGTGAGATCTTCGGCATCGCCGGCGTGGAGGGGAACGGCCAGCGCGAGCTCGTCGAAGCGCTCATGGGCATGCGCGCCAAGCGCGGTGGCACCGTCGAGATCGCGGGGCGCGACGTCACCCACGCCGACCCCCGCGAGATCATCGAGCTGGGGGTGGGCCACGTCCCCGAGGACCGCACGAAGCACGGGCTGGTCGGTCCCTTCACCATCGCCGACAACCTCGTGCTCAACCAGTACCGGAACAGCCCGTTCGCTCGGCGGGGCCTCCGGCGCGACGACGCCGTCGCCCGCTACGCCCTCGAGCTCGTGGAGCAGTTCGACATCCGCACGCCGAGCTCGCAGGTCGCCGTCGAGACCCTCTCCGGGGGCAACCAGCAGAAGGTGATCATCGCTCGGGAGCTCCAGGGCGTGGACAAGCTCCTCGTCGTGGCGCAGCCCACCCGGGGCCTCGACGTCGGATCCATCGAGTTCATCCATCGTCGGATCGTGGAGATGCGCGACCAGGGCGCCGCTGTGCTCCTGGTGTCCGCCGAGCTCGACGAGGTGCTCAACCTCTCCGATCGCATCGGGGTGATCTACCGAGGCGCCCTGGTCGGCACGTTCGACCGGGCGGATGCCACCCGCGACCGCCTCGGTCTCCTGATGGCGAGCGGTGCCGACCCGGAGGTGGCGGCCTGATGGCTGACGAGCCGCGCCCCTCTCGCTCGGGTACCGACGTCATGGCCGCGCTGCGCGAGTCCATCCAGCTCCAGTCGGTGCTCGTGCCCCTCTACGCCATCGTCCTCGCCCTCTTCATCGCCGGCATCGTCATCGTCCTGGTGGGCAGCAACCCGCTCGAGGCGTACTGGGCGCTGCTGCGAGGCATGTTCGGCAACCCCGACCGCGTCGCAGCGTCCCTCGGACGCTCCACGCCCTACATCGGTGCCGCACTCGCGGTCGCCTTCGCCTTTCGGGCGGGTCTGTTCAACATCGGCGCCGAGGGCCAGGTCCTGGTCGGTGCCACCACCGCCGCGTGGGTCGGCACCTACAGCTGGCTGGCCGACGTCCCCGGACCGATCGTCATCCCCATCGTGGTCCTGGCCGGGGTGCTCGGCGGCGCGGCCTACGGCTTCATCCCAGGGTTCCTCAAGGCCAAGACGGGCGCCCACGAGGTGATCGTCACGATCATGCTCAACAACATCGCCATCCTGATCGTCCGCTGGCTCGTGAACTCGCAGGACCCGCTCATCCTCCGGGACCCGACGGCCACGGCACCCCGCACCGCACACATCCCGTCGGCGGCCCGACTCCCCGAGATCATCTCCACCGATCCCCCGGTGCACCTCGGCTTCTTCATCGCCGTCGCCCTCTGTGCTCTCGTGTGGTTCATCCTCCGGCGCACCACGTTCGGGTTCGAGGTCCGCACCGTCGGCACGAACCCCAACGCGGCCAAGTACGCCGGCATGGGCGTCAACCGCACGATCATCCTGGTGATGGCGTTCTCGGGCGCGTTCGCCGGGCTGGCCGGCGCCGGCGAGATCACGGGGACCTCCGGCTCCCTCAGCCCCGGCGTGTTCGCGGGGGTCGGCTTCGATGCCATCGCCATCGCCCTCTTGGCCCGAGCCAACCCGTTCGGGATCATCCTCACCGCGATCCTGTGGGGCTCGATGCTGTCCGGGGCGGGGCTGATGCAGCAGGACAGCGGGCTGTCGATCGACGCCGTCAAGATCGTGCAGGCGCTCGTGCTGCTCTTCGTGGCCGCCGACGTGATCGTCCGCACCATCTTCCGGGTCCGCCGCAGTGGCGCCACCACCCTCGAGACGACGCAGATCACCGGGGGCTGGGGGTCCGCGACATGAACGCCTTCCGCTTCGGTCGCCGGCAGACGCTCGGTGTGATCTTCGGGATCCTCGGTGTGATGCTCGTGGGCTACGTCGCCCCGAACCTCGACGCCGCCGACAAGGGCCTCGCCTTCGAACCCCCACCCGACCCGCTCAAGATCGTCGTCGACCCTCCCATCACGGTCACCGCGATCGGTGTCATCTTCATCCTGGCCATGGTGGCGGCGTTCTTCGAGCGGCGGTCGGCCCGGGTGGCGAGCGGGGCGCTGATCCTCTCCACGATCCTGTTCATCCCGCTCGTCATGGTGCTGTCGCTCGCTCTGTCCGAGGCGCGCGAGACGAACGTGATGCAGCTCGTCGTGGAGTCCCTCCGGCTCGGCACGCCCGTGGCCCTCGGCGCGATGGCCGGGCTGTGGTGCGAGCGCTCTGGCGTCGTCAACATCGGCATCGAGGGGATGATGCTGATGTCAGCCGGCACCGGCTTCATGACCTACGCCGTGGTCGGCGACGCCAGCTCCACCTCCGCCCTCTGGCTCGCCATCTTCGTGGCCATCCTCACCGGTGGGTTCATGGCCCTGGTCCACGCCATCCTGTCGGTCAGCTTCCGCGTCGACCAGATCATCTCCGGCGTCGTCATCAACCTGCTCGCCCTGGGGATGACGGGGTTCATCCGCTCCGAGGTGATCGTGGACACCGGGATCTCGACCGGCGTCCCCACCGGGAAGATCGCGCTCCCCCTCCTGTCGGAGATCCCGATCCTCGGCGAGCAGCTGTTCACGAACAAGCCCATCTTCTTCGTGATGTTCCTCGTGGTCGGCGCCACCGCCTGGGTGCTGTTCCGCACGCCGTTCGGCCTGCGGGTGCGGGCCGTCGGCGAGAACCCCCACGCCACCGAGACGCTCGGCATCGACCCGATCCGCATCCGGTACATGGCGGTCATCATCGGCGGGCTGATCGCGGGCCTGGCCGGAGCCTGGTTCTCGCTCGAGTCCCAGGCCGGCTTCCAGGACAACATGACCAACGGCACCGGCTTCATCGCGCTCGCCGCCCTCATCTTCGGCAAGTGGCGACCGGCCACGGCATTCGCCGGCGCCATGCTGTTCGGCTTCACCCGAGCGCTTGGTTCTCGCCTCCAGATCCTCAACGTCAGCATCGGTGACTTCTCGATCCCGAGCGAGTTCCTGCAGTCACTGCCGTACGTCGTGACGATCATCGTGGTGGCCGGTGCGGTCGGCCGGGCCCTCGCCCCGGCCGCCGACGGCGTCCCGTACGAGCGGTCCCGGTGACCGACGGCCCCATCATCGACTGGGAGGCCCTCCGAGCGCTCGCCCTCGACGCCTGCGGACGGGCCTACGCCCCGTACTCGAGGTACCCGGTCGGGGTCGCCGGCCTCGTCGACGATGGGCGGGTCCTCACGGCCTGCAACGTGGAGAACGCCTCCTACGGGCTCACGCTCTGCGCCGAGTGCGGTCTGGTCTCCGCCCTGCACGCCACCGGCGGGGGGCGGCTCACCGCTGTGGCCTGCGTCGACAGCGCCGGCGAGGCTCTCGTGCCCTGCGGACGCTGCCGCCAGCTCCTCCACGAGCACGGCGGCCCAGAGCTGCTCGTCAACCGCCGACGGCTCGGCGAGCTGCTCCCGGACGCCTTTGGCCCCGCGCACCTGGAGCGCAGCTGATGGACGCCATCGACGTGATCCTCACCAAGCGCGACGGCGCTCGCCTGAGCGACGAGCAGATCGACTGGTTCATCCGCTCGTACACCGAGGGTGCTGTCGGCGACGAGCAGGCCGCCGCCCTGCTCATGGCCATCCTGTTCCGGGGCCTCGACCCCTCCGAGCTGGCCCGCTGGACCGCTCAGATGATCGCGACGGGCACCCGGGCCGACCTGTCGTCGCTCGACAAGCCCACCGTCGACAAGCACTCCACCGGTGGCGTAGGCGACAAGATCTCGCTCATCGTGTGCCCGCTGCTCGCGGCCTGTGGCGCCGCGGTGCCGCAGACAGCCGGTCGAGGCCTGGGCCACACGGGGGGCACCCTCGACAAGATGGAGACCATCCCGGGCTGGCGGTCGACGCTGTCGCCGGCCGAGGTGGTCCGAGTGCTGGCCGACAGCGGCGCCGTGATCAACGCGGCGGGTCCCGACCTGGCCCCCGCGGACCGCAAGCTCTACGCCCTGAGGGACATCACCGGCACGGTCGAGTCCATCCCGCTGATCGCCAGCTCGATCATGTCGAAGAAGATCGCGGAGGGGACCCGTGCGCTGGTGCTCGACGTCAAGGTCGGCAGCGGCGCATTCATGAAGGACGAGGAGCGGGCGCGGGAGCTGGCCGAGACGATGGTCGGCCTGGGCGCGGCCCACGACGTGCGCACGATGGCGCTTCTCACCCAGATGGACGTACCCCTCGGGCGCACCGCCGGCAACGCGCTCGAGGTGGTGGAGGCGATCGAGGTGCTGGCCGGGGGTGGACCGAGCGACGTCATCGAGCTCACGCTGGCCCTGGCCCGAGAGATGCTCGAGCTCGTCGGCATGGGCCACATCGACCCCGCCGACGTGCTCGCCGACGGGCAAGCCATGGACGCCTGGCGAGCCCTCGTGCGGGCCCAGGGCGGCGACCCGCTGGCCCTGCTCCCCCGCGCCGGCGAGATCGAGATCGTGCCGGCACCGGCATCGGGCACCCTCAGCCGCCTCGACGCCATGGCCGTGGGGGTGGCCGCGTGGCGCCTCGGCGCCGGCCGAGCCCGCAAGGAGGACGCCGTGTCGGCCATCGCCGGCGTCACCTGGCGGGCCACCGTCGGCGACGAGGTCGTCGCCGGCGAGCCGCTCCTCGAGCTGCACCTCGATGACCCGACCCGGCTCCCGTCGGCCCTCGAGGCGCTCGAGGGCGCCATCGAGGTGTCCCCCACCCCAGCCGAGCCTCCCCCGATGATCCTCGGCCGGGTGACCTGACCCCAGCCCCCCACCCCCCCCCCCCCCCCCCTCA
>JBKJIL010000018.1:0-12896 GCA_046598435.1 Acidimicrobiales bacterium | reverse complement strand
GGCACCGGCGACCTCGAAGGGGTGATCTACGAGTCGATCACCTACGAGGGCTATGCCCCGGGTGGGGTGGCAGTGCTCGTCGACGTGCTGACCGACAACCGCAATCGCACCGGCTCGGAGATCCGCAACCTGTTCACGAAGAACGGTGGCTCGATGGCCGAGCCGGGCGCGGTGGCCTGGCAGTTCGAGCGCAAGGGGATCGTGATGGCCGATCGGGCCATCGAGGAGGACGACCTGATGCTCGTCGCCCTCGATGCGGGTGCCGAGGACATCGCCGACGACGGGGATGCCTGGCGGATCACCACCCCAGCCACAGATCTGCACGCCGTCCGCACCGCGCTGGAGGCGGCCGACCTGGCGGTGTCGTCCTCCGAGCTCACGATGGTGCCCACGGCGACGATCGCTCTCGAGACGCCAGAGGCGGCCAAGAAGGTGCTGCAGCTCATCGACATCCTCGATGAGAACGACGACGTGCAGGACGTGTACGCGAACTTCGACATCGCAGACTCGATCCTCGAGTCCCTCGACGCCTGATGGCCGCCGCCGTCGGGCAGCCGGCCCCTGACTTCACGCTCGCCGGCACGGACAGCACCGAGGCAGGTCAGCGCGACTACTCCCTCGCTGAGCTACGTGGCACGGTCGTGGTGCTGGTCTTCTATCCCGCGGACAGCACCGCGGTCTGCACCCGCCAGCTGAACAGCTACACCGAGGACATCGGGTCCTTCGACGCGGCGGGGGCCCAGGTGCTGGCCATCAGCCCGCAGTCGGTCCAGAGCCACGACGAGTTCTCCTGCAAGCAGGGTGGCTTCGGGTTCCCGCTCCTGGCCGACACCGACAAGGCGGTGGGGGAGGCCTACGGGATCCTCGGACCGCTCGGCTTCTACCGGAGGTCGGTGTTCGTCATCGATGCCGAGGGGATCGTCCGCTACGCCCACAAGGCGGTGGCGGGTCTCAGCTTCCGCAGCGCCGACGAGCTCATCAAGGCGGTGCGAGCGGCGAGCTGAGGCGCCGCTCGAGGGCTCAGCGATGGGCTCGACGCACGGCCCGGGCGGCGAAGAGGCCGAGGGCGGCAGCGACCGCGCCGGCGCCTGCATGGCGGTTGCTGCCGCCAGTGGCCGGCAGCACCGGCTCGCGGCCGGTCGGCGTCGTGGGTCCCGTCGCCGGCGGAGCCTCCCCGCCAGCGAGGTCGTCGGCGAGGATCTCCTTGGCTACGCGGTGGCCGCTCCGGACGGCGCTCTCCATGTAGCCGATGAGCACCTCCGTGTGCTCACCCGCGAAGCGCAACCTCCCCACACCCTCGCGGAGCACGGGCCAGAACGGCACCATCTGGCCCGGTCGGAAGATGGCGTAGCCGCCACCGGTGTGCGCCTCGCGGGCCCATGCCGTCGTGGCGGTTCGTCCGGTGCGCAGCAATGCGCCCTCTGGGTACACCTCGTCGAGCTGCGCCCCGAAGGCGGCGACGCGAGGGCCGTCATCGAGGGCCGCTGCCGTGACGGCACCGTCGCCGGTGATGAACTGGGCCAGGAGTCCACCCGTCGAGGCGTAGCTGTCGGTGGCCGCCCAGGCGATGTGGAACGGAAGGTCGGTCAGGGTGAAGCCAGAGGGACTCAGGGGAGTCCAGAAGCGAGCGCTGTACTCGTTGACGACCTTTGCCGCAGGGCCCAGATCGAGGCCGAGGACGAGGGCCTCGGCGGCGGGGGGGAGGCGAGGGTCGAACTCCACGTCGCGCAGGGCCATGAGCGGTGCCGCCAGCACGACGTGGGATCCCTCGACGACGGTCGATCCGGAGCGCACGGTCACGCCGTCGGCGCCGACGGTGATCCTGTCCACGGGCGATGCGAGGCGGACCCGCTGACCCAGGGCACCGGCCAGCGCGGCGGTGACCCGGCTGTTGCCCCCCTGCACGCGCATCGACTCGACCCCGAGCTCGCCCGGCGACTCACCGTTGTGCTGCTGGGCGATGAACAACAGAGACAGATCGGCAGCCTCAGCGTTGTAGGCGCCCCGGTACTCGAGCCGCACGAGGAACTCCGCCTCGGGTACGAGCCCGAGGCCGGAGATGAAGCTGTCGAGGCTCGTGGCGTCGAGCTCAGCGGCGTTGGCGGCGAGCTGCGGCTGCATGGGGTCGACTCCGGCCGATGCGGCATCGAGGGAATCGAAGAACCCCAGGTAGTCGGTGGCCGTCTGGCCGCCGTTGCGGAGCAGGAAGGTGGCGATCGGCTCCCTGGTGCCCTCGTAGTACACCGTGGAGTCGTAGGGCTTCTGGAGGGGACGATTCTCGGTGGGGAGCCCGAATCGATCGAGCAGGGCCAACAGGTCGTGATGGTTGTCGTCGATCGACTCACCGCCGAGCTCGGCGTGCAGCGTGTCGTCGAAGTGGTGGGTGAGGACTCGACCGCCCACCCGGTCTCGCGCTTCGAGCACGACCACCTCGCGACCTGCCTCGACGAGGTCGAGGGCGAGGGTCATCCCGCACAAGCCCGCGCCAACGATCACGACGGGTCGGTCAGTCGGAGCGACCGCCGGCCGAGCCCACGCCGCCGGTGACCGGGTGGCCACCACGCCGGCCGTGGCCGTGGCCCCGGCGACGAACGAGCGGCGGGAGAGTCCGTGCGACTCTGTCACAGAGCTCGACCCGAACCAGGACACACGGGGCACACGGGCGGCGACGGTAGCACCCGGGCTGGCTCGCTCGTCAGCCGATCAGCGCTCGTCGGCCACGCCCAGCAGCCGGGCGCGGGTGACCACCCGTACGCCGCGCCACAGGGCCACGACGGCCAGCACCCAGGCGAACCCGCCGACGTACCAGGCCAGCGCATCGCCGCCGTAGAGGCTGCCGGTGGCCTGGCTGTAGGCGACCATGATGAGCGGGAGGCTCACCAGCGCCGACGCCTGCTGGGCGGCCGCGGTCGACTTCACCTTGGCCGACAGCCGCAGCACGAGCGAGAGCGTCAGGGCCAAGAAGGGCGGCACCACCCACAGCATCAGCACCCACCACTGCTTGGTGGGGAAGAACCAGCCCCCCACGTCGGGTCCCACGATCGTGTTGACGATCAGGGAGTACATCCCGAAGCCGACGATGGTGGTGGCGTAGCCGGGCAGGAGGCTGGCCAGCAGCTTGCCGTAGAAGATCTCCCGGATGCCCGCCGGGCTGTGGGCCAGGAACTCGCCGGTGCCGCGCTCGCGCTCGCCGACGATGGTGGCCGCGCCCACGGCCGTCGAGATCGTGATGGGGACGACGACGGCGACGGGGGCGAAGAGGTAGACGGCCAGTGCGTAGGCCGCTCGACCCGACTCGGTGTCGCCCTGGATCTGGGCCTGGGCCTTGGCGGGCAGGATCTCGAGGGCCTGCGAGAGCTGCGAGACGGCGTTCACGTCGCCGATCTGGGTGATGGTGAGCAGCAGCACGGTGGGCACGAACACGAAGAAGATCCCGCCCAGGATCAGCATGGGGATCCAGTAGTCGCGGGCCTGGGCCAGCTGCTTGAGGTCGGTGCGGGCCACGGTGCGGATGTGGGCCCACTGCAAGGGGCGACGGCCGGCGGCAGCCAGACGGGCGGTGGCGGCCATCAGACGGTGCTCCCGGCGACGGTGCCGAGCCGGCTGTGGCCCGAGGCCTGCCGAACGGCGAAGTAGAGGTCCTCGAGGGTGGGCTCGTGGGGTTCCACCCGGGTCACCCGCACGCCATCGGCAGCGAGGGTCGCGACGAGGTCGGGTACCCGGTCGGCCGAGTCGAGCCGCAGGGTCGCCACGCCGTCGACGCGCTCGTAGGCCAGCACCCCGTCGTGGGACTGCAGGATGTCCATTCCGGCCGGGTCGACGGCGCCGATGCGCACCATGTCGTCGGGCCAGAACCGTCGGGTGAGCGCGCCGGGGGAGCCATCGACGATGTCGGTGCCGTCCTGCAAGACGACGACCTGGTCGGCGAGGCCCTCTGCCTCGAGCAGGAGATGGGTGCACATCAGCACCGTCGAGCCGTCGCCGGTCATCTCCCGGATCAGCTCCAGCACGGCATGGGACGACTCCGGGTCGAGTCCCGAGGTCGGCTCGTCGTAGAGCAGCAGGTCGGGCTCGTGCACCACCGAGCGAGCCAGCGCCAGGCGGGTCTTCATGCCCGTCGAGTAGCTGCCCACCTGATCGTCGAGGGCCGCGTGAATGCCGAAGCGCCCCGCGCCGGCGGCGATCCGGGCGTCGACCGCGGCACCGCGACCGAGGCCGTGGAGCTCAGCCGAGTAGCGCAGGTTGTCCCAGCCGTTGAGCCGGTCGTAGAGCGACGGCTTGGCCGACACGACCCCGCAGCGGCCCCGCACGACGTCGCCGTCCACAGCCGGGTCGAGCCCGAACACCCGCACCGATCCTGCGTCGGGGGCGAAGGCGCCGGTGATCATGCGGATGGCGGTGGTCTTGCCGGCACCGTTCGGCCCCAGCAGCACGGTGATCTCTCCCGCCGGGACCCGCAGGGTGAGATCGGCAAGGGCCCGGTGGGGGCCGAACGACTTGACGACCCCGTCGAGGGCGATGAGGGGGACCGCAGGCTCCACGGCAGGGACGGTAGACGCGAGAGGGCTCGTGATCGTGGTCACGAAAGGGCTTTTCGGCGCAGGTGAGGACGTTCTTGAGCCTGGGTCTGGCGACAGGCATCCACCCGTGGTCGGACGGCGGTCGCTAGCATCGAACGCGTGTACGTCCTCGGCATCGATCCGGGGCTGTCCCGCTGTGGCTACGGCCTCGTCGAGCAGCGCCCCTCCGGCCCCCGCGCAGTTGCCGTCGGCGTGTTCCGCACCGAGCCCACGCAGCCCGTGCCGGCCCGCCTCGCCGAGCTGCAGCTCGACGTGCGCGCGCTGCTGCAGGAGCACCGGCCCCAGGTGGTCGCCATCGAGCGGGTGCTGTTCCAGGTGAACGTGCGCACCGCCATCTCGGTGGCGCAGGCGGCCGGGATCGCCATGGCCGAGGCGGTGGCGGCGGGGTGCGAGGTCGTCGAGTACTCGCCGAACCAGGTGAAGCAGGCGGTGGCAGGCGTCGGCGGCGCCACCAAGGACCAGATGGAGCGCATGGTGCAGATCCTCCTGGGCATCGCCCAGCCCCTTCGTCCCGTCGACGCCGCCGACGCCGTGGGCCTGGCCCTGTGCTACTTGGCCCACGCGCCGATGCGCCGTCGACTGGTGGGCCGATGATCGGCTTCCTGCGAGGCATCCTGCTCGACCGCGGCGCCGCGGAGGTGACGATCGACGTCAGCGGGGTGGGCTATCGGGTCACCGTCACCCCCACGGCGGTGGTGTCGCTCGGCGACGTCGGCGACGAGGTGGCCTGCTGGATCCACCACCACCAGCGCGAGGACGCCCAGACCCTCTACGGCTTCTCCTCCAAGGACGAGCGGACGTGCTTCGAGGCCCTCATCGGCGCCCATGGCGTGGGGCCCTCGCTGGCCCTGGCCATCCTGTCGGTCCACGCGCCTGTCGCCCTCGCCCGCATCCTGGCCGAGGACGATCTCGGGGCCCTGTGCCTCGTGCCCGGCGTGGGCAAGAAGACGGCGGCCCGGCTGCTGCTCGACCTCAAGTCCCGCCTGTCCATCCCCGACCTCGGCCACGCGCCGACGGTCACCGGCAGCGTGGCCCCGGCCGCCGGCTCCGGAGCCCGGGCCGACGTGCGCGAGGCCCTCGCCGGCCTCGGCTACACCGACGGCGAGGTGCGCGAGGTCATGGCCGACCTCCCCGACGACGACGGCGACGCCGGCGCGCTCCTGCGCGACGCGCTGCAACGGCTGGCGACGGCGCGCCGATGAGAGAAGAGCTCCTCCGGGCCGACCTGCCCGACGAAGACGACACAGAGCGCACGGCCGAGGTCAGCCTGCGGCCGAGGACGCTGGCGGAGTTCGTGGGTCAGCGTGAGCTGAAGGACCACCTCACCATCATCCTGGAGGCGGCCCGGCGGCGAGCCCAAGCCGTCGACCACGTGCTGCTGGCCGGTCCCCCGGGGCTCGGCAAGACGAGCCTGGCCAGCATCATCGCGGCGGAGATGGGGGTGGCCATGCACATCACCTCGGGCCCCGCCATCGAACGAGCCGGCGACCTGGCGGCCATGCTCTCGCAGCTGGGCGAGGGAGACGTGCTCTTCATCGACGAGATCCACCGGCTGCCCAGGGTGGTGGAGGAGGTGCTCTACCCGGCCATGGAGGACTTCCAGATCGACATCGTGCTCGGCAAGGGGCCGGCAGCTCGATCCATCCGTCTCGACCTGCCTCGCTTCACCCTCGTCGGGGCCACCACCCGCACCGGGTCCATCACGGGGCCGCTGCGCGATCGCTTCGGCCTCGTGGCCCGACTCGACTACTACGAGCCCCTCGAGCTGCAGGCCATCGTCACCCGCGCCGCCGGCATCCTCGGCGTGTGCATCGACACCGGGGGGGCGCACGAGATCGCGCGGCGCGCTCGCGGCACCCCCCGCATCGGCAATCGCCTCCTGCGCCGGGTCCGCGACTTCGCCGAGGTGCGGGGAGACGGCGAGGTCGACGTCGTCACGGCATCGGCTGGTCTGGCCCTCTTCGGTGTCGACGAGCGCGGGCTCGACAAGGTCGACCGGGCCATCTTGTCGGCCATCTGCGAGCGCTTCGGTGGCGGACCGGTGGGGCTGTCCACCCTGGCCATCAGCGTCGGCGAGCAGACCGAGACCGTCGAAGACGTCTATGAGCCCTTCCTCATCCAGCAGGGCCTCATCATGCGCACGCCGCGGGGCCGCATCGCCACCGCCGCCGCCTGGCAGCACCTCGGCCTGGGCGTGCCCCGCGGCGCCGTGGGCGACGACGCCCCTCCGGGCCTCTTCGGCTGATTCGCCTCGCCACGGCGCCAGTCGTGACACTGGTCGGCGCTCATGGACACCGACGACGTGGACTACGACCTGCCTGCGACGGCCATCGCCCAGACGCCGCTCGAGCCGCGCGACTCGGCCCGGCTGCTGATCGACCACGGACCTGACGCCGCCATCGGTCACGGTCGCATCACCGACCTCCCCGGGTTGGTGGGGCCGGGGGACGTGGTGGTGCTCAACACCACACGGGTCCTCCCGGCCCGCCTCAAGCTCACCAAGGCGTCGGGCGGTGCGGTGGAGGTGCTGCTCCTGGAGCCCCTCGACCCCGAGGAGCGCACCTGGGAGGCCCTGGTCCGCCCGAGCCGGAAGGTCGCTCCCGGCACGGTGCTGCACGCCGGATCGGACCTGACGGTGGCCGTGGGCGCCGACCTCGGGGAGGGACGCCGCCAGGTGGAGCTCGAGCTGGGCCGCGGCGTGGCACTCCTCGACGCCCTCGGTCGCCACGGGTCGATGCCGCTGCCGCCCTACATCACCACGCCCCTCGCCGATCCAGAGCGGTACCAGACCACCTACGCGGTGCAGCCGGGATCGGTGGCCGCTCCGACGGCCGGGCTGCACCTCACCACGGCGGTGCTCGACGGCATCGCCGCCCGCGGGGCGACGGTGGTGCCCGTCGAGCTGGTCGTTGGCCTCGGCACGTTCCGGCCCATCAGCACCGCCACCGTGGAGGAGCACCAGATGCACGCCGAGCGGTATCAGGTGCCGGCGGAGACGATGGCTGCCTGCCAGGCGGCGGAGCGGGTGGTCGCGGTCGGCACGACCGCCGTGCGGGCGCTGGAGTCGGCCGCGGCGAGCGGGCAGCTGGCCGGCCGCACGGAGCTGTTCATCCATGGGGACCGCCCGTTCCGGGTGGTCGATGCGCTGGTCACGAACTTCCACCAGCCCCGTAGCTCGCTCCTGGTGCTCGTCGACGCCTTCATCGGGCCCCGCTGGCGGGCGCTCTACGCCGAGGCGCTCCAGGAGGGCTACCGCTTCCTCAGCTTCGGCGACGCCATGTTCCTGCGGGGGGAGCGGGGATGACGCTCTCGATCGAGATCACCGACCGCTGGGGCGACGCCCGGGCCGGCCTGATCCGCACCGCACGGGGCGCGATCCGCACGCCCTGCTTCATGCCCGTGGGCACCCGGGGTGCGGTGCGCACCCTGTCGTCGGCAGATCTGGAGGCGCTGGGCGCCGAGATCATCCTGGGCAACACCTATCACCTGATGCTCAAGCCGGGCGCGGCGCGCATCGAGCGCCTCGGCGGCCTCCATCGCTTCGAGGACTGGCGGGGCCACCTGCTCACCGACTCGGGCGGTTACCAGGTGTTCTCGCTCGATCCGGGCGGCAACGTGCGTCTCGACGACGATGGCGTCACCTTCCGGTCCACCTACGACGGCGGCACCCATCGCCTCACCCCGGCGTCGGCGGTGGAGATCCAGACCCAGCTCGGCAGCGACATACAGATGGTGCTCGACGTGTGCGCCCCGCTCCCGTCGTCCCCGGAGGTGCTGCGCTCGGCGGTGGACCGCACGGCCAGCTGGGCGGCAACGGCCCGAGCCGCCTTCCTCGCCTTGGAGCGGCCCGAGCTCAACCAGTTCGGCATCGTGCAGGGCGGCACCGACGCCGCGCTGCGGGTGGAGAGCGCACAGCGCACCGTGGCCATCGGCTTCGACGGCTACGCGGTGGGTGGGCTGTCCGTCGGGGAGTCGCGCGAGGCCATGCTCGAGACGCTCGCAGCCACCCTCCCGCACCTTCCGGCGGACCAGCCGCGCTACCTGATGGGATTGGGCGACCCCATCGGCATGGTCGAGGCCATCGCCATGGGGATCGACCTGTTCGACTGCGTGCTGCCCACCCGCTTCGCCCGCCATGGCACCGTGCTCTCCAGTGGCGGGCGCTACAACCTGAAGCGGGCGGAGAACGCCGACGACGCCTCGCCGCTCGACGACGAGTGCGCCTGCCCGGTCTGCGCCCGATGGTCGCGGGCCTACCTGCGTCACCTGCTGGTGGTCGACGAGCCCACCGCGCCGCGCCTGCTCACCATCCACAACGTGGCGTGGACCCTGCGACTGATCGAGGACGCGCGCGCGGCGATCTCGAACGGATCGCTCGATTTGGTGCGTTCGCGCGTCCGTGCGGCCTACGAGTAGCCTCACCCGGCGTTCTCCTCCGGTTCCCGACCACCCCCCGCGGATTGATCCACACATGCGACGCAAGAAGCTCACCCCCCTCGTCTTCATCGTGGTCGTCGCCATCGCCGCTCTCGGTGGTGTGCTGGCGACCGACACCTCCCCGCAGCTGGGCCTCGACCTTCAGGGCGGCGTGTCGGTGGTGCTGCAGCCCACCAAGGAGTCGAGCGAGGAGGCCCTGAGCCAGACCATCTCGATCATCCGCAGCCGCGTCGACGCGCTCGGTGTGGCCGAGCCCGAGATCTCCCGCCAGGGCGACGCCATCGTCGTGGACCTCCCTGGCGTGAAGAACCAGCAGCGAGCCATCGAGCTCGTGGGCGACACCGCCGAGCTGCGGTTCCGCCCCGTCATGACGTCGATCCCGGGCAGCATCGAGGATCTCCTCGCCTCGACCTCCACCACGGCGCCGGCGGACTCGACCACCACGGGCGTCGGCGAGTCCACGACCACGGCGCCTGGCGAGACGACCACCTCGGGGGCGGTGACCGGGCAGTCGGCCGGACACCCGGCTACGCCGTACCAGGATCCGGCCGCCACGACCACGACCGTCGCCGGCGAGACGACCACGACGGCGCCCACCACCGACACCACGGTGGCACCCACCACCGGGTTCGAGCTCACGCCGCGCGACGAGGACGTCGCCGAGGCTGGGGTCACGCTGGCGGAGTACGACCAGGACAGCAAGGTGGTCTCCACCTACCAGCTCGGCCCCAGCGCGGCCAGCGGCAAGATCGTGAGCACTGCCCGGGCCGAGCTCAGCCAGGCAGGCGAGTGGTCGGTGGCGCTCGAGATCAAGGGCGGCGACGGCATCGACACCTTCAACAGCATCGCCGCCCAGTGCTTCGGCAAGACCCAGGTGTGCCCGTCGGGCCAGCTGGCCATCGTGCTCGACTCCCGGGTCGTGTCGGCGCCCACCATCCAGCAGGCATCCTTCCAGCGTGACCAGATCCAGATCAGCGGCAGCTTCACCGAGAGCGAGGCCAAGGACCTGGCCCTGGTGCTGCGCTACGGCTCGCTGCCGGTGACCCTCGAGGCCCAGAGCGTCGACACCGTGTCGCCCACGCTCGGCGAGGACTCGCTGCGCGCCGGGCTCCTGGCCGGTCTGCTCGGCCTGGGCCTCGTCTGCCTGTACATGCTCCTGTACTACCGCTCGCTGGGGCTCGTCGTGATCCTCGGCCTCGGGGTGTGGAGCGCCCTCAACTACGCCATCATCTCCAAGCTGGGGGTGGCGCTGAGCCTCGCCGGCGTGACCGGCATCGTCGTGTCGGTGGGCGTCACGGTGGACAGCTACGTCGTCTACTTCGAACGCCTCAAGGACGAGCTGCGGGCCGGTCGCACGCTGCGCAGCTCCACCGATCGGGCCTTCACCCGAGCGTTCCGCACCATCCTGGCCGCCGACATCTCCAGCTTCATCGGTGCTGCGCTGCTGTTCACCCTCACCGTCGGCCCGGTCCGCGGGTTCGCCTTCTTCCTGGGTCTCTCCACCATCCTCGACGTGGTGGTGGCGTGGTTCTTCACCCGGCCGATGGTCGGCATGCTCTCGACCAGTCGGTTCTTCACCGGCACGCACTGGTTCGGCGTGGCCCGAGGCCTCGATGCGCCCCGAACACCGACGACCGCGCCCATGGGAGGTGCCCGATGACCGCACCCGTGACGCCCCGTGGGTCGATCCTCTCCCGCCTCTACCACGGTGAGACGGACTTCCAGTTCGTGCGCCACTTCAGCCGCTGGGTGGCGATCAGCGCCGCCGTGATCGTCATCGGCCTGGTGTCGCTGTACATCCGCGGCCTCAACCTCGGCATCGACTTCGAGGGCGGCGTGGTGTGGGAGGTGCCGGCGGGCGAGAGCTCGCTCGCCGAGGTCCGCACCGAGATGGAGGACGAGGGGCTGCAGGGCCTCCGGGTGCAGAGCCTGACGTCGGGTGGCGAGACCCGCCTGCGGGTCTCGGCCGAGCCCCTCGAGAAGGTGGCCGACGCCGAGGCGGTGAGCACGCGCCTGGCGGAGGTGACGGGCTCCGACGTGGACTCCGTGAGCCTCAGCTCCAAGGGCCCGTCCTGGGGCGAGGAGATCAGCCACAAGGCGCTGCGCGCCCTGGTGTTCTTCCTGATCGCCATCACGATCTACATCTCGCTGCGCTTCGAGTTCCGCATGGCGGTGCCGACGCTCGTGGCCCTCATCCACGACGTCCTGATCACCATCGGCGTGTACTCACTGGCCGGCTTCGAGGTGACACCAGCCACGGTGATCGCCCTGTTGACCATCCTCGGATACTCGATCTACGACGGCATCGTGGTGTTCGACAAGGTGGACGAGAACACGAAGCTGGTCGGCACGACGCACAACCTGAGCTATGGCGACATGGTGAACCTGTCGCTCAACCAGGTGCTCATGCGCTCGCTCAACACCTCGATCACGGCCCTGATCCCGGTTGCCTCCCTGCTGGTGCTCGGCTCGTTCGTGCTCGGAGCCACCAGCCTCCAGGACTTCGCCCTGGCCCTGCTCATCGGCCTCTTCGCCGGGGCCTACTCGTCGATCTTCATCGCCTCGCCCCTGCTCGCCGTCTTGAAGGAGCGCGAGCCCCGCTTCCGGGACCTGAAGGCCAAGCTGGCCTCCCGCCAGGTCGTGGCGCCGGCCGTCGCGGCCATGGTCGCACCGGACGGCGACGAGGTCGACAGCGCCGGCGCTCTCGTGGCACCGGAGGCGAGGCGCGTCACGCCGGGCGTCGCCCCGCAGCTCTCGGGCCGAGCCATCCCGCCGAGGCCCCGCAAGAAGGGCAAGAAGCGCTAGCCAGCCTTGCTGCACCCCGTAGCCTGCGGGGATGGTCACCGACGCGTCCTGGCTGCGCGAGCACCTCCGCGACATCCCGGACTTCCCGACGGCGGGGGTGACCTTCAAGGACATCACCCCGCTGCTCGGCGAGCGGCGCGCCTTCCGGGCCGCCGTCGACGCCCTCAGCGAGCAGTGGGGTGGGCAGCACGTCGACCGGGTGGCGGGGATCGAGGCCCGGGGGTTCCTCCTCGCCGCTCCGGTGGCCTACCAGCTCGGAGCCGCGCTCATCCCGATCCGCAAGCCCGGGAAGCTCCCCTGGGAGGTGGTCGAGACCGCGTACGAGCTCGAGTACGGCATCGACCGGACCCAGGCCCATCGCGACGCGGCGGCCACGGGTGAGCGGGTGCTGGTGATCGACGACGTGCTGGCCACCGGGGGCACCGCGCGCGCCGCCTGCGAGCTGCTCGAGGGCCTCGGGGCCGAGGTGATCGGCGTGGGCGTGCTGCTGGAGTTGGGGTTCCTCGATGGCCGGGCGAGACTGCAGGGGCGCGACGTGCGCTCCGTGCTGGTCGAGGCGTAGAGGAGAGCGATGCCGACGGTCGATCGAGTCCTGCCTTGGCGGCGCAACGAGCGCCCACCAGCGGACGAGGTCGCCCCGTTGATCGGCGCCTACCGGGCCCGTCACCCCAAGGCGCCCACGGCCCTGATCACCCGGGCCTACCTGAGCTCGGCCGAGGCGCACCGGGGCCAGTCCCGCCGCTCCGGCGAGGCCTACATCCATCATCCACTCGCCGTGGCCCGCATCGTGGCCGACCTCGGTCTCGACGACATCACGGTGGCCGCCGCCCTCCTCCACGACGCGGTGGAGGACACCGGGCTCACCCTCGAGGATCTCGAGGCCGACTTCGGCGCCGACGTGGCCGCCATCGTCGACGGCGTCACCAAGCTCGACCGCATCAAGTTCGACACCAAGGAGGCCCAGCAGGCCGCCTCGATGCGCAAGATGCTGGTGGCGATGGCCAAGGACCTCCGGGTCCTGATCATCAAGCTCGCCGATCGCCTCCACAACATGCGGACCATCGCCGCCATGCC
>JBKJIL010000293.1:0-9347 GCA_046598435.1 Acidimicrobiales bacterium | reverse complement strand
GCCCAAGGGCACAAAGAGGCCGCATCGCACGAAGCTGGTGCTGGTAGTAGGCGACCCCATCCCGGCCCCCGAGCCCACCGAGGCCGGCCGGGTGCCGAGGAGCGCGGTGACGGCGCTGAGCGCCCGGTTGCACGACGAGCTGCAGGAGCTCTTCGACGAGGCCCAGCGCAGAGCTGGGCGCCCTCACCCACCTCGCTAGCGGGGACGTGACCTAGGAGCGGTCGGCGTAGCGCGAGCCGGTGCTGGCGCTGGGCATCAGGTTGGCCGACGCGAACACCTCACGCACCCTCGCCTCGAAGTGCTCGAGCGGCAGGGTGTCGTACTCCGGGTCGAAGGCCTTCTGGTCCCACTCGTCGGCGAACTGCTCGGCGAGGCGCCACTCGTCGTCGCTGAGCGCCTCGCGATGCTTCTCGCGGGCGTCAGGGTCACCGCCGAAGTGGCCGTAGTAGTGGCGGCCCTGGAAGTCCTGGTGCACCCGGATCATGGTGTGCACCTCCGGCCGGACGTACGGCTTGAGGATGGCGGCCGCAATCTCGGGGTGGTTCGGCACGCTGATGGCCTTGCCGATGTCGTGGCACAGGCTGGCCACCACCACTTCGTCGTCGGCACCGGCCCGTTCGGCGAGGGTGGCCGTCTGGAGGCAGTGCGTGAGCTGGTCCGTGGAGAAGCCGTCGGTGATGTCACCCAGTGATCGCAGGAGATCGAGCACCCGCTCGGCCACCCGTGTCTGGTTCTGGGCGGTCTCGACGCCGATGACCGCCCACTGCTCGGCGGTCGATGTGTCCATGGAGGTGAAGCTGGTCCCCGTCATCCGGCCAGCGTACCGAGGACGCGGCGTGCGGGTGGCTAGAGGGCGGCCAGGACGTCGCTGGCTTGGAGGTCGCGGTCGAGCAGCGCCGGACGATCGGGCACCGATCCGCCCACCGAGAACGTGGCCAGCACGTCGAGCGCCGTCAGGAGATCGCGCAGCTCGCGGGGCGGCGGGAAGTACTCGTCCTCCTCGGTGATGCGCACCTCCTCCACTCCCTCGCGGGGTGCGAGGTGGTCGATCACGGCCTGCACCACCTGCTCCGGTGCAGAGGCGCCGGCCGTCACGCCGACCGTGCCCGTCAGCCCGGTGGGGAGCTCGTCGGGACCGTTGACCCGGTAGACGTGGGTGGCACCGGACTCCCGGGCCAGGCGCTCCAGGGCCCGCGTGTTCGACGAGTTGGCGGAGCCGATCACCACGACGGCGTCACAGCGCTCCGCGATGGCGCCCAGGGCGGACTGGCGGTTGGTGGTGGCGAAGCAGAGGTCGCTCCGTCCCGGGGTCCACACCTGCGGGAAGCGCTCTGCCGTGCGGTTGGCCACGGCGTCCCAGTCGCGGTGCGAGAGCGTCGTCTGGGCGAGCAGGGCGACGGGTTGGGTGAAGGCCGGAAGGGCGTCCACCTCGTCCACCGACTCCACCCGGTGGATGGCGTCGGGCGCGACCGCCATCGTGCCCACCGCCTCCTCGTGCCCTTCGTGGCCCACGTAGACGATCTGGTAGCCCTTGCCGGCTCGTACCTTCACCTCGTGATGCACCTTGGTGACGAGGGGGCACACGGCATCGACCACGTAGCCGCCGCTGGCCCGGGCGGCAGCCACCACCTCGGGGGCTGAGCCGTGGGCCGACAGCATGATGGGGCGTCCCGGCGGCACCTCCGCGATGTCGTCCACGAACACCACGCCGAGGTCGCGAAAGCGGTCGACGACGAGCTGGTTGTGCACGATCTCGTGGTAGCAGTAGACGGGCGGCTCGAAGGCCCGCACCATCCAGGCCAGGGCCTTGATGGCCATCTCCACACCCGCGCAGAAGCCTCGGGGGGCGGCGAGCAGCACCTTGTCGACGGCCATCGCGGGCCAGGGTACCGGGCGGCGCACGCCCGGCGGACTGCGGTCGTGGCCCCTCCGGGCCGTAGCCTGGCCAGATGTCGTTTCCTCGAGTCGTCGCTGTCGCGCCCGGGTCGCCGGCCGCGCTCGCCGGCGTGGAGGTTGGCGACGAGGTGCGAGCCATCGATGCCCAGGTGCCGCGCGACATCATCGAGTGGCGCTTCCTGGTCGACGAAGCCGACCCCGTGCTCGAGATCGAGCGGGGGGGCCTGGAGCTCACCCTCGAGGTGACCAAGCGGGCCGGGGAGCCCCTCGGCGTCGAGGTGCACTCGGCGCTGTTCGACCAGGTGCGCACGTGTGACAACCACTGCTCGTTCTGCTTCATCTACCAGCTCCCGCCCGGTCTGCGGCCGAGCTTGTACCTGAAGGACGACGACTATCGCCTGTCGTTCCTGT
The DNA here is from genome assembly GCA_046598435.1 of Acidimicrobiales bacterium. Lineage (GTDB taxonomy): Bacteria > Actinomycetota > Acidimicrobiia > Acidimicrobiales > VFJN01 > VFJN01. Next base: position 7,040 of record JBKJIL010000293.1, on the reverse strand, counting down.
ACGGGAACTTCACCACCCTGACCCGCTTCACGGAGGCGGACCTCGAGCGCGTGGTCACCGAGCGCCTCAGCCCGCTGCACGTGTCGATCCACGCCACCGACCCCGAGGTGCGAGTGGAGATGCTGCGCAACCGCCGGGGAGCGACGAGCCTGCGGTGGCTGCGGGCGCTGCTCGATCACGGCATCGAGGTGCACGGCCAGGTGGTGGTGTGCCCGGGGATCAACGACGGCGCCGTGCTCGACGACACCCTCGCCGGCGTGCTCGACCGGTTCCCGGAGCTGGCCTCGCTGTGCGTCGTCCCTCTCGGGATCAGCAAGTTCAACGCCGAGAGCCGCATGCGTCCCCACACCGTGGAGGAGGCGCGCGTCGTCGTCGAGACGGTGGAGGACTGGCAGGACGTGTTCGCCACCGTGCTCGGCCGACGCCTCGTCTTCGCCGGGGACGAGTACTACCTCCTGGCCGACCGCCCCTTCCCGGCCGCCGACTCCTACGAGGGGTTCCCGATGCACGAGGACGGCATCGGCATGGCCCGCACCCTGGAGCTGGAGCTGTTCGGTCACAAGGCTGACGCCACCGGCACGCAGGACGGCTTCTTCTCCTGGGCCGACGGCTCGAGCTCGAGCGATGCCGACTACGAGCCCTACCGCGGCCAGCGGGCCACCGCCGATCAGCTCCTGCAGATCCGGCCGTCGCGTCGCGCCCCGATCGGCATCCTCACCGGCCCCTACGGGGCGCGGGTCCTGGCGCCGCTGGTGGCTCGTCTCGAGCGACCTGACGTGCGGGTCGTGTCCGTCGAGAACCAGTTCTTCGGCGGCACCACCGGCGTGACCGGGCTGATGGTGGGGGAGGACCTCGCTCGCACCCTGAGCGCCGAGCCGTCCGGGCACCGCTACCTGCTGCCCGACGTGTGCCTCTCCAACGGCCGCTTCCTCGACGGGCTCTCGCCGGCTGACCTGCCGCGGCCCGTCGAGATCATCCCCACCGACGGCCACGCCCTCCGGGCCGCCCTCGCACTCTCCACCCCTGCCCTGGAAGGCGTCTGATGAGCCCGTCCCCCCACGAGCTGCCCACCGTCGCCATCGTCGGCCGCCCCAACGTCGGCAAGTCCACCCTCGTGAACCGCATCGTCGGCAAGCGGGTCGCCATCGTCGAGGAGAAGCCCGGCGTGACGCGCGACCGCAAGGAGGTGGACGCCGACTGGCTCGGCGTGCCCTTCCGCCTCATCGACACCGGCGGCTGGATGCCCGGCGGCAGCGACCTCGACATGAAGGTGAGCCGCCAGAGCGAGCAGGCCATCCGCGACGCCGACGCCGTGATCATGCTCATGGACGCCGTCACAGGGGTCACCGAAGAAGACGCCCGCGTGGCAGAGGTGGTCCGCAGCCTCACCCACGGCAACGTGCTCGTCGTCGTCAACAAGGTCGACGACGCCGGCCGTGAGGGGCTCATCTGGGAGGCCCTGTCCCTCGGCCTGGGCGAGCCGCTCCCCATCAGCGCCCTGCACGGTCGCGGCTCCGGCGAGGTCCTCGACCGGCTCCTCGAGCTACTTCCCACACCGGACCCGGTGGAGGAGCGCGACGAGGACGACGAGGACGAGCCCGAGGAGCGGGTGTTCTCCGTAGCCCTCGTGGGCCGGCCCAACGTGGGCAAGTCGACGCTGTTCAACCGCCTCATCGGCGAGGAGCGAGCGGTCGTCCACGACATGCCCGGCACCACCCGCGACACCGTCGACACGATCGTGCAGACCCCCGACGGCCCGATCCGCTTCGTCGACACGGCCGGGATGCGACGCAAGGCGAAGATCGACGAGGGCACGGAGTACTACTCGCTGGTGCGGGCGCTGCAGGCCGTCGACCAGTCCGATGTCGCCCTGCTGGTGATCGACGCCACGGTGGGGATCACCGCCCAGGACCAGCGCCTGGCCGAGCGCATCGACGCCGCCGGCAGCCCGGTCGTCGTCCTGCTCAACAAGCACGAGCTCCTCGCCGACGCCGAAGCCCGGGCCGATCTCGACTGGCAGGTCAAGGAGCGGCTCCGCTTCATCGGCGAGGCGCCCGTGCTCAAGATCTCGGCCCTGTCGGGCAAGGGCGTGCACAAGCTGCTGCCGGCCCTGTCGCTCAGCATCGAGGACTACCACCGGCGGGTGCCGACGCGGCGCGTCAACGAGGTGATCCGAGCGGCCCAGCAGGCCCAGCCCGGTCCGCACGGCGTGAAGGTCCTCTACGCCACGCAGGCCGCCACCGACCCGCCCACCTTCACGCTCTTCGCCAACCGTGAGGTGCCGCCGACCTACCTGCGCTACCTCGAGCGCATGCTCCGAGAGAGCTTCGACCTCGGCGCCACCCCCATCAAGATGCGAGTCCGCAAGCGCTGACCCCGGCTACTGCCTCGCGACGGTGAGGTCGCCGACCAGCTGGGCGAAGCGGTCGAGCTCGTCGTCGGTGGTGACGTAGTGGACGCTGGCTCGCACGACCGCGTCGAGGCCCCGGTGAGGGAGGTCGAGCTGTGCGCTGGTTGCGGTGGCGACGCTGACGTTCACTCCCAGGTCGCGCAGCCTCGCCGCCACGTGCGACGGCTCGATGCCCTCGACCGTGAAGGTCGTGATGGCGCACAGCCGCGCCCCGAGGTCCTGCACCGTGACGCCGGGGATGTCGACCAGCCGGGCCCGCAGCCCGGCCGCCAGGGCGGCGGTGCGGGCCTCGATGGCGTCGAGGCCCCAGGACAGGGCGTGGTCCACCGCCGCGCCCAGGCCGATGCGGCCCGCGATGTCGGCCTCCCACATCTCAAAGCGGCGGGCGTCGGGCCGCACCTCGTAGCGCTCCGGGGCGACCCACGTGGCGGCCAAAAGGTCGAGCACGAGCGGCTCGAGCTGCTGGCACAGCTCTCGACGCACGTAGAGCAGCCCGGTGCCGCGGGGCCCGCGCAGGAACTTGCGGCCGGTGGCGGTGAGGACGTGGCAGCCGAGCTCGTCGACGGACAGCGGCAGCTGGCCGGCGGACTGGCAGGCATCGAGCACGAAGAGTGCGCCGGCCTCCTGGCACAGCCGACCGACGGCGGCTGCGGGGTTCACGAGGCCGCTCTGGGTGGGGACGTGGGTGAGCGACACCAGGCCGACGCGGTGGTAGTCGAGCGCGATGGTCAGGGCGTCGAGGTCGATCTGGCCGTGCTCGTCGTCCTCGACGAGGACGATCTCGCAGCCGGTGCGTCGCTGGAGCTGGAGCAGGGCGATGGCGTTGGACCCGTACTCCGAGCGCGACGTGATCAGGCGATCGCCGGCCTCCAGCGGGAGGCTGTAGACGACGCTGGTCCAGCCCCGGGTCGCGGAGTCGGTGAGGGCCACCTCGTCGGGGCCGCACCCGAGGAGGGTGGCCACCGAGTCGTACACGTCGTCGATGACGTCGGCCTGGCGGGCGGCGGCCTCGTAGCCGCCCACCTGCGCCTCGAGCTCGAGGTGGCCCACCACGGCATCGAGGACGGGCTGCGGCATCAGCGAGGCGCCGGCGTGGTTGAGGTGCAGCACGCGCTGGCACCCCGGGGTGAGGGCACGGGCTCGGTCGACATCGATCTCCTGCACGGCCTCACGCTAGGAGATCTGACGGTCCGTCAGGCTGGTGCCAGACTCGTTCCATGCCGCAGGACGTCCCCGCCTTCGAGTTCTCCGACCCCGCCAAGGCGCTGCGTGCCTTCGTGTACGAGCACTGGTGCACCACTGGCCGTGGTCCGAACCTGCGGGCTGTCCACGAGGGGACTGGTCTCGATCGGCGCCAGATCGTGCAGGCCTACAAGGAGCTCCAGCTCGGGATCATCTGCGTCGTGCACCAGGACGCGCAGAACGTCAACCTGCTGAAGTTTCAGCCCTTCTCCAGCTATCCGAGCCAGGTCGAGGTGTGGATCGGCGGCGCCTTCCACTGCTACGCCGGATGCGCGCTGGAGTCGGTGGCCATCTCCAAGATGCCCCCGTTCGCGGGCAGGGAGCTCACCCTCAGGAGCTACTGCGCTTGCTGCCTGGCGCCCATCGATCTGACCGCCGTCGACGGCAGCGTGACGGCGCCCGACGGCGTCCTCGTGCACATCAGCACCAGCCCGTGGGACTGGAACAACGACGACATCGTCCACCAGTGCGACTCGATGAACTACGTCCTCGATGCTGTTCACGCCGAGCGCTACGAGCGCATCGTCAGCCGCCGCGGGGTGCTGCTCACCATCGAGCAGACGGCCGCCTTCGTGAAGGCCACCGGCGACGCACGGATGTGGGACCCCGACTGGGCGCCGGCCACCCTGAACCCCAAGGCCGTGATCTTCGGCATGAAGCAGCTGGGTGTCGATGTGTCGGCATGGACCGGCGAGCGCACCCCGGTGCCAGTCCCGGGCACGCCCTGAGCTGTCCCGGTGCCCGGGCTACCACCCTGAGGTGCGCAGCCCGGTAACCTCGCTTCGGACATGGACAAGCCCATCCTGGCCGTGGTCGCCATCGCCGCCCTGGTGGCTGCTCTCGTCTGGGGCCGATCCGCCCAGCGGTTCCAGCGCGTCTGGCATCGCATCGAAGCGGAGCTCGGCTCGCAGGCCGACGCCACCGTGCTGGCCCGCTCCGCCTACCGCAAGGAGCTGCACACGGTCACGCTCTACGCCGTGATCGCAGTGGCGTCCGCCATCGCGGCGGTGTGGAAGATCCGTGAGGCCGACTTCTTCTTCGGCTTCGTGCTGATCCCCGTGGTGCTCTCGGTGGCCTTCGCCAAGGACTTCCGCCGGGAGGCCCGCCTGGCAGAGGACCGGATCATGCTGGAGCGGCGGGCCGAAGAGGTCCTGTCGCAGGAGGAGCTGGCGCCCCGTCGCTGGGCCGCCCGCCTGGCCCCAGAGGAGCTGCCCGACTTCGCCGGCTTCGAGCTGGGCCGGGTGTACCAGGCCGGCACGGGCCTGATGGCGGGCGACTTCTACGACGTCTTCCGGGTGGCGCCCACGCGCATCGCGGCCGTCATCGGCGACGTCACCGGGCACGGCATCGAGCCCTCCATCACCGCCTTCCAAGCCAAGTACCTCCTCCGGGTGTTCCTCCGGCAGTTCCGGGATCCGGCCCAGGCCCTCGAGGAGCTGAACCGACAGATGTCCTCACTGGAGCGGGCCGAAGAGCTCATCTCGCTGTGCGTCGTCGTCTTCGACACGGAAGCGTCGACCCTGCGGGTGGCGTCGGCCGGGCACCCGGCGGCGTGGCTCTGGCACGACCGCGAGGTGCGCGGCCTGCGGGCCACCGGGCCCCTGCTCATGCTCGATCCCGGCGGCGACTACACCAGCCGCGAGATCCCGCTGAACACGGGCGACCTGCTGCTGCTCTACACCGACGGGCTGGCCGAGGCCCGCTCTGGCGACCAGCTCTTCGGGGAGGACCGGGTGGCCAACATGTTGCGCCGTGACCCGGGCGTCTCGCCCGACGTCCTGTGCAAGTCGCTGCTCGAGGCGGCCCGGGAGTTCGCCACCGAGCCCATGACCGACGATGTGGCGATCCTCGCCATCCGGCGCCGCTGACCGATGCCGTCCGACATGACCGAACCCGACTCCGAGCTCAGCCAGCGCATCGCCCGAGCCCGTGCCGGCAACCTCCACAAGGAGGCCGCCAAGCTCGAGCGCCAGGGCAAGCTGTTCGTGCGCGACCGCCTCGACCTCCTGCTCGACCCCGGCTCCTTCGTCGAGGACGCCCTCTTGGCCAATGCCGCTGCGGAGGACCTCCCAGCCGATGGCGTGGTGACCGGCGTCGGCACCATCGAGGGGCGGCCGGTCTGCGTGATGGCCAACGACCCGACGGTGAAGGCGGGCTCCTGGGGCGCCCGCACTGTCGAGAAGATCGTGCGCCTCACCGAGCACGCCTTGCGCCACGAGCTCCCGGTGTTCTGGCTGGTCGACTCCGCGGGTGCCCGCATCACCGATCAGGTGGAGCTGTTTCCCGGTCGCCGTGGGGCCGGGCGGATCTTCTACAACCAGGTCAAGCTGTCAGGGAAGGTGCCGCAGATCTGCTGCCTGTTCGGGCCCTCGGCGGCTGGCGGGGCGTACATCCCGTCGTTCTGCGACATCGTGATCATGGTCGAGGGCAACGCCTCGATGTACCTGGGCTCGCCCCGCATGGCCGAGATGGTGATCGGCGAGCAGGCCACGCTGGAGGAGATGGGTGGGGCCCGGATGCACGCCACCGTCTCAGGGTGCGGGGACAACCTCGCCGTCGACGACGCCGACGCCATCGAGCAGGCCCGCGCCGTGTTCTCGTACCTCCCGCGGACGTGGCGGGAATCGCCGCCTGTCTACGAAGCGGTCGCCCCGATCCGGCTGCTCACCGCCGACATGGTGCCCACCGTCGACACGCAGGGCTACGACATGCACGACCTCATCGATGCGCTGGTCGACGCGGAGAGCTTCTTCGAGGTGAAGCCCCTCTTCGCCCCGGAGCTGATCGTAGGGCTCGGCCTCCTCGACGGGCACCCGGTAGGGGTGGTGGCCAACAACCCGATGGCGCTCGGTGGCGCCCTCTTCGTGGACTCGGCCGACAAGGCAGCGCGCTTCATCTGGTGGTGCGACGCCTTCAACGTGCCGCTGATCTTCCTGGCCGACGTGCCCGGGTTCATGATCGGCACCCAGGTCGAGCGACAGGGCATCATCCGCCACGGCGCCAAGATGGTCACGGCGGTGAGCGAGGCCACCGTGCCCAAGATCTCGGTGATCGTGCGCAAGGCCTATGGAGCCGGTCTGTACGCCATGTCGGGCCCAGCCTTCGAGCCGGAGGCCACCCTCGCCCTGCCCACCGCCAAGATCGCCGTGATGGGCCCGGAGGCGGCCGTGAACGCCGTGTTCGCCAACAAGATCGCCGCCATCGACGACCCGCACGAACGAGCCGCCTTCGTGGCGGAGCAGCGCAAGCTCTACGAGGAGGATGTCGACCTGTACCGGCTGGCGTCGGAGCTGGTGGTCGACGCCGTGGTGGACTTCGGGGACCTGCGCGGGGAGCTCCTACGCCGGCTGGCCATGGCGTCGGGCAAGGACCGCACCTTCTCCGACCG
>JBKJIL010000196.1:0-23572 GCA_046598435.1 Acidimicrobiales bacterium | reverse complement strand
GGCACCATGCCAGCACCGACCACGCCACCCACCACGACCCGCACGGTTGCGGACGTCATGACCTCGCCGGCGGTCACGGCCCTGTCTTCAGAGTCCATCGCCGAGGCGTCAGCTCGGATGGAAGATCGCAAGAAGGGCTCGGCCATCGTGGTCGACGGTGAGCGTCCCATCGGGATCCTCACCGAGCGCGATCTCGTGCGCTTCAACGCCACGGGTGCCTCGCCCGCCGACACCAAGGTCAGCGAGTGGATGACCCAGCCGGTCGACTGTGCCGCACCCGACCTCTCGGTGCAGGAGGCGTTCGCCGCCTTCGCCGAGCATCGCTACCGCCACCTCCCAGTGGTGGAGGACGACAAGCTCGTCGGCGTCGTGTCGCTGCGCTCCCTGATGGAGTTCGCCCAGGTGCAGCCCGTCGTGCACCCGTCCACCATCGAGGCGCCCCCCGGGCTCGAGGGCGTCATCGTGGCCGAGACCTCCGTGGGCGACGTGCGGGGTCTCGAGGGCTTCTACCACTACCGGCAGTACAACGCCGTGGAGCTGGCCGACCGGCTCTCCCTCGAGGAGGTCTGGTTCCTGCTCTTCGAGGGTCGCCTGCCCAGCCGGGCCGAGAGCGCCGCCTTCGCTGCCGAGGTGGCGCCCCTGCGCCTCGTGCCCGCGGCCATCGAGGACCTGCTGCCCGCTCTGGCCGGCTCCAGCAAGACCGTCATGGAGGCCGTGCGCTCGGCCATGTCCATGGTGGGTGCCACCGAGGGCTTCCGGCCCACGCTCGACATCAGCCACGCCGAACGTCGGCGCAACGCCTTGCAGATGTGCGCCGTGATGCCCACGCTGATCATGGCCATCCACCGCCTCCAGTCCGGGCAGCAGCCCATCGCCCCGCGCGAGGACCTCGGGTACGGCGCCAACTACCTCTGGATGCTCACCGGTGAGGAGTTCGACGCCGACAAGGGTCGAGCCGTCGAGCAGTACCAGATCACCACCATCGACCACGGCTTCAACGCGTCGACCTTCACGGCCCGGGTGATCTGCTCGTCGGGCGCCGACGTCGCCGCCGCGGTGGTGGGCGGCATGGGCGCCCTGTCGGGGCCGCTCCACGGTGGAGCGCCGTCTCGGGCCCTCGATCTGCTCGACGCCATCGGCACGGCGGACAACGCTCGGCCGTATCTGATCGACGCCGTCACCCGCGGCGAGAAGATCATGGGCTTCGGCCACCGCGTCTACAAGACCGACGATCCCCGCTCCACCTTCCTGCGCGGCGTGGCGGAGCGCATCGGCGCCGAGAAGATCGACTTCGCCAAGGCCGTGGAGCAGACCGTCGTCGAGGTGCTCGCAGAGCTGAAGCCGGGTCGGGACCTGTACGCCAACGTCGAGTTCTACGCCGGCGTGGTGATGGATCACTGCGGCCTGCCGCGCGAGCTGTTCACCCCCACGTTCGCGTCGAGCCGTGTGATCGGGTGGTGCGCCAACATCCTCGAGCAGGCCGCCGACAACAGGATCATCCGTCCATCGGCGCGCTACGTCGGGCCGCCGCCGCCCCAGCCCATCCCCGACCGCGCGTGAGCGCCCCGGGCGTCACGATCTCGCCAGCCACAGCTGAGGACGCCGACGCGCTGACCGAGGCGCTCGAACGGCTCGTCCCCCAGCTCTCGCGCTCCAACCCGCCGCCGTCCCTGACGGCCGTGCAGACCATGTTGGCCCACGAGGCGATCACCCAGTTCGTGGCCCGGGCCGCGGACGGGACGATCGTCGGCGTGTCGACCCTCGCCGTGTTCCCGATCCCCACCGGGCACCGAGCCTGGGTGGAGGACGTGATCGTCGACGAGACGGTCGGGGGCCAGGGCATCGGTCGCCTGCTCACCGAGGCCATGCTCGCCCGGGCTCGCCAGCTCGGATGCGTGACGGTCGACCTCACCAGCCGTCCCAGCCGCGAGGCCGCCAACCATCTCTACAAGAAGGTCGGCTTCGTGCTGCGCGACACCAACGTCTACCGCTACGAGCTCTGACAGAAGGCGTCAGGCCGAAGGCTGCCGGGTGAGGGTGGCGGCGGGTGCTTCGACGTCGAGGTTCCGGCCACCGTCTTTGGCCATGTAGAGGGCGGCGTCGGCTCGGCCGAGCGTGAGGAGGGGGGCCTCTGCCTCGCCGCGCACGGCGAAGCCGGCGGAGAAGGTCGTCGGGGGGTTGCTGGTCGTCCACTGCTCGCGCACCCGAGCGAGGAACGAACGCGAGCCCTCGACGCCGGCCCCCACCAGCACAGCCGCGAACTCCTCCCCCCCAAAGCGCGACACGCAATCGCCCTCCCGTGCTGCGTGGGTGAGGCTCTGCGCCAGCACCCGAAGGACCTCGTCGCCCTCGGCGTGCCCGAAGCGGTCGTTGACCTGCTTGAAGTGATCGAGGTCGATCATGACCAGCGCATCGCCATGTTGACTGGCATCGAGGGCCCGGTTGAACGTGCGACGGTTGGCGATGCCGGTCAGCGGATCCGTCTCGGCCTCCCAGCTCAGGCGGTCCCGATCCCGGAGGCGACTGAGGATCGGGCCCACCTCGGCGGCCACGAGGTCCATCACCTGGGTGGAGGACACATCGAGTCGCTTCCCCGCCCGGTGCCACACGCCGACGATGGCGCCCACCGCCGTGGTCTGCTCCATCAGGGGGACGTACACGACGGATCCGGCATCGGTGGCCTCGACGAGCCGACGGGACACCGCCGTGGACGTCGCCGCGTCGGCGATGAGCGTTGTCTGCCCGTTGCGCACCGCGGTGGCGATCCCCGACGCCTCTCGGAGGACGTCCAGCACGAGGGTTCCGAGGGGTGCGAACCCGTCGCTCTGCATGCGGCTCACGAACCGCGACGGCTGGTTCCGGTCGGCGACCAGAACGGTGACGAGCTCAGGGTGCAGCAGGTCGAGGGTGAGCTCGCCGATCACGCGGGCGGCATCGTCCACGTCCGCGGCCGCCACGAGACGCTTCGTGGCGTCGAGCACGAGGGCGATCTCATCGAGGTGCTGATGCTGGCGGGCCAGGAGACGGCTGAGCACCTCAGCGGCCACCACGGCCAAGGGGAGCAGGGCCACGAAGTTCACGAGGTTCGTCGTGCCGCCGGCCGTCGCCACCAGGAACGACGCGATCGTGAGGGGCGCGACCAGCAGCGAGGCGAGGGGGGCCTGGGTCATCCCGACGTACAGGTACGACATGACGTAGAGGGGGAGGTAGTGCTCCACCGAGCCCGGGACCCACCAGCCCGCGACGGCGATCTGGGTGTGGGCGAGCACCACCACGGCGAAGGCCGGACGATGCGACCACCGCTCCCAGGGCAGCGTGGGGAGGAGCGCCCCCACGAGCACGGCGCCCATCGCCATCGCGATCAGGGGCGCCTGGTCGACCTCCGGCGGGAGCATCCACGATGTGGCCAGCACGACCAGGCCGCTGACGACGTACAAGATGGCGCCGAGGTTCCCTGCGAAGCGGGAGTCGCGCTCGAGCAGCTGCCGCTGGATGTCTGCTCTCGGTGCCATCGCCACCTTCCTAGTGCCCGTGGCCGGGGCGGACACGGAACCCCCGGGGATCGGTGTCCGGCCGGCGGCGCCGGTGGCGGGCTCAGGTGGGGGGTTCGGCGGCTGCCGTCAGGGCCGTCTCGAGGTGGGATGTGTCGTTGAAGCGGCGGACCACCCATCGCTGCGGGGTGACCACCAGGTGTGAGATCGATGCGTTGTCGGCCGCGCCGAAGGCCCACGGGCGCGACCGGGCGGCCTGGGCGAAGACCTCCCCGATGGTGCCACCGTGCGCGAACACGGCCACCCGTTCGTCGGGATGGGCGGCCGCGATGCGCTCCACGGCCCCGCGCACACGAGCTGCGAACGCCTCGGCGGCCTCGGCGCCGGGGATGACATCCCAGCGCTCCTCCTCGAACATGCGCAGGGCGATCGGGTCGAGCTCGGCCACGCGCTTGCGGAACTCGCCCCCCTCCCAGTCGCCCAGGAACACCTCACGCAGGTCGGCTTCGACGATCGGCGCCAGGTCGAGCAGATCGGCCAGCGCAGCTGCTGTCTCGACGGTGCGGCGGAGGTTGGTGACGTAGATGGCGTCGATCCGCTCCGTGGCCAGCCGAGCGCAGACCTTGGCCGCCTGCGCCTGCCCCTCGGGAGACAGGGCGGGGTCGCCGTGGCCGTCGACGAGCTCGAAGGGGGCGCCGTCGACGGCCGCCGCGGACTCGCCGTGGCGCACGAGGATCAGCTCGGTGGCGCCTGGTGGGGCCTGGAAGCGGGGCTGGCGGAAGGTGCGGGGCTCGGTCACGGGCGCCGAGCGTAGGCGGGGAGGGGTAGACGGCGCGAGAGTGGGGTAGCCACCGAGAACGCCCGACCCAAGGAGGCCCGCCGTGGGCATCATCCGCAAGACCGTGTCCATCTCGACGCTGGGCGTCGTGCCCTTCCGATCGAGGAAGGAGCTCCTCCGTCGAGCGGAGCGGGATCGTCAGGCTGCCGAGGCGGAGCTCGTGCGCGAGCGCACCGCCCGCACCGACGCCGATCGCCGGGTGGAGGCGGCCCAGAAGCGGGTAGAACGGGCCGAGCTCCTGGCGCTGCGCGAGGCCAAGGCGGCGACCAAGGCCAAGGCCAAGGCGCCGAAGGGGAACGGGAAGGCCAAGGTCACGTCGTCGCGGCGCGATCGTCGTCGGGGGGCCATGGAGGCGGTGGCCGGGCTGCTGGATGCGGCGCAGCCGGTCGTGCAGGAGCAGGTGGAGGCGGCCGGACGGCGGGCTCGCAAGGCGGCCAAGGCGTCGCAGCGGGCTGCCACCAAGGCACAGGAGGAAGCCGGCCGCCGCGGCCGTCGAGCCCGGGCTCGTCTGCACGAGGTCGAGCGAGCCATGGCGCCCCACGTGGAGGCGGCCACCGAGCGGGCCCACTCGCTCCGCGAGGAGGTGGTCGACCTGACGGCCACCGCGACCGCCGAGCTCAAGGAACGAGCCGACGCGGTGCGCGAGCGGCGCTGAGGTGAAGGGGCGCGGTCAGCCGCGAGCGAGGTAGTCGCTCACAGGGACCGGAGCGGCCTCGGCGTACCCGACGGGGAGGTAGACGTCCCCGCGCTCGGTGAGGTACCAGACCCCCCAGTGGTAGTAGGCGCGAAAGGCGTCGGGGTGCTCGGCGATCAGATCGGCGTAGAGGTGCACGCCGCGCACGTAGCGCAAGCTGTGGTTGTACCGGTAGAGGGCGTTGTCGATGTCGACGGCGCCGTTGTTGGCGGCCAGGTAGCGGGCCGCGCCCATGATGGCGTCGTGGGTGCTGTTGATGTCGCCCCCGCCGCCATAGGCAGCCCAGGTGGGAGGCATGAACTGCATCGGGCCCTGCGCCCCGGCGCTGGAGGTGCCGCGGATGCGACCGGTGGCCGTCTCGACGAGGTTGATGGCGGCGAGGAAGCGCCACGGGATGCCGAAGGCGGCCTCCGCGTCGCGGTACGCCGTCATGAGCTCGTCGAACGGGGCCGGCTCGATGATCTGCCAGGCCGGCATCGTCGTGGACAGGCGCGTGTGCATGGCGCGGAACTCACGGCGCGCCGCCACGTTGCGCTCGGCGACGCCCCGCAGGCCCAGGGGGAGGGCAGCCAGCACCTCGCCGTCCCACTCGGGGTGCACGCCCAGCTGCCGATAGGCCACCTGGTGGGCGAGGGCCGCGGTGGCCACCGCCACCTCCGAGGCCCCCGGGTCCCGCAGGGTCGATTCTGCGGCGACGATCTGGGTGACCAGTGCCGCCGGGTCGCCCGCCGCAGCGGGGGGCCGCAGCGACGACAGCACCACAGGCGCCGTCGTGGTGGTGGTGGTGGTCGTCGGTGCCGTGCTGGTGGTCGTCGGCGCCACAGTGGTGGTGGTCGACGTCGAGGTCGTGGTGGGGCGGGGGCGCTCTGCGGCCAGGGGCGAGCCGTCGGCGGGCTGGGCGCAGCCTGCGGTTGCCGACAGCGCGGCCGCGGTGATCAGAGAGGTCAGCCGTCGTCGCATCGCTGAACCAGGGTAGGGCGAGATGCCGCGAACCGGTCGGCGGCTCAGACCGTCACGGCCCCCGAGCGGGCGATGGCCGCGGCATCGGTGCCGAGGTACGACTCGACCACGCGCGGATGCTCGAGCACCTCGGTTGGTGTGCCGGAGGCGATCACCGCGCCCAGCTCGAGGGCCAGCATGCGGTCGCACAGCCCGGTGAGCAGGGGCATGTCGTGCTCGATCACGAGGATGGACGCACCGGTCGCCTCCTGTACCCGGCGCAGCAGGGGCCCGAGCGCCTCCGACTCCTTTTGGGCCACGCCCCCCGATGGCTCGTCGAGCACGATGACGGCGGGGTCTGCCGCAAGGAGCCCGGCCAGCTCCACGATGCGTCGTGACCCGGTGGAGAGCTCGCCGGTGAGCTTCTCCCGGAAGGCGCCCAGCCCCATCAGCTCGATCAGGAAGGCCACCTTGTCGGCCACGTCGTCTTCGCTGTCGCGGGCGACGGGCTGCCCGAGGGCGGCGGCGACGAAGCCTCGACTCAGGAGGTGGCGCTCCCGCGCCACGGCAAGCGTCTCCTCGGTGGTGAGCGAGGGGAACAGTCGCGCCTCTTGGAACGACCGCCCGAGGCCACGGGCGGCCCGCTGGTGGGGGGCGAGGTCAGTGATGTCCTCGTCCCGGAGCAGGACTCGGCCGCTGTCGATGGGGAGGAACCCAGAGATGCAGTCGAACAGCGTGGTCTTGCCGGCTCCGTTCTGCCCGATGAGGCCCAGGATCTCGCCTTCGCGCAGCTCGAGGTCGACGTGCTGCACGGCGGTGATCCCGCCGAAGCGCTTGGTGATGCCCCGGCACTCGAGGATCACCGGGGCATCGTCACCCGGCGCCGGCCGGCGGGGCGTGGCCGCCACCGCGTTGGCGTCGACCGCGTTGGTGTCGACCGCGTCGGTGGCGGCTCCGGCGGCGGCGGCGCCACCTGCCGCGCCGGCGATGAACACCGAGCGCAAGATGTCGGGGCGCGCCAACAGCTCCTGGGTGGAGCCGGTGAAGCGGAACTCGCCCTTCTCCATGAACACGGCCCGCTGGGCGAGGCGCAACGCCACGTTGATCGACTGCTCCACCACCACGATGGTGAGCCCGGTCTCGTGGATCTGGTGGACCACCTCGATGAGCTGGCCCACGATCGTCGGGGCCAGTCCCAGGGAGAGCTCGTCGATGAGCAGGAGAGTGGGGTCGGGGATCAGAGCCTGGCTGACGGCCAGCATCTGCTGCTCGCCGCCCGAGAGGTTCCCCGCCAGCTGGTCGATCCGGTCGCCCAGCCGTGGGAACAGCGACAGCACCCGCTCTTCGGCGTCGCGCACGGCCACCGGGTCCTTGCGCTTCAGCCAGCAGGCGAGGCGCAGGTTGTCGCGGACGGTCAACGTGGGGAACACGCTCTTGCCGCCGGGCATCATCACGACGCCTCGCGCCGCGATGTCGTCGGTGGCCAGGCCCCGCAGCTCCTGGCCGTCGAAGGTGACCGACCCGGCGCTCGGTGCGAGGAGCCCGGTGATGCACCTGAACAGGGTGGACTTCCCGGCCCCGTTGGTGCCCAGAAGGGCGACGATCTCGCCGCGGTGCACCTCGAGATCCAGGCCGAAGAGGATCTGCACCGGGCCGTACGATGCATCGAGGTCGCGCACGCGGAGGAGGGGCTGCTCTGTCATGACAGCGCTCCCGAGATGACGCTGGTCTCGTCGTCGGAACCCTTGGCCTCCGCCGCGTCGTCGCCGACCCGCTTGTCGGCCACGAGGCTCGGCACGAGCAGGTCGTGTCGAGCGGCGACGCGGCGCAGGAGCACATCACGGCGTCGCTGCACGAACTGCCAGAGCCCGCCGGGCAGGAAGTACAGGATCCAGAGGAGCCCGGCGCCCGAGAGGCTGTAGCGCACGATGGTGACCACCTCGCCGGAGAACTGCTTGGCCAGCATGAAGTCGAGGATGCGGAAGAAGAACACGCCGGACATGGCACCGGCCACAGAGCCCAGCCCGCCGATCACCGCGTACGAGAAGGCCTCGATGGACGCCCCGGGCGGGAAGGTGCCCTGCCCCGCGCCCACCGGGGTGAGCACCAGCACGTAGAGGGCCCCGGCCAGCCCGGCGAGGGCGCCGGAGAAGACGAAGGTCTGGAGCTTCACGCGGGTGGTCGGCACGGCCAGCGCGTCGGCGGCTCGCTCGTTGTCTCGGGTGCCGATCATCACCCGTCCGGTGCGCGATCGGCGGATGGCCCGCACCACGAGCGCGGCCAGCCCCACCACGGCGAGGCAGAACTCGTAGCGCACCCACTGGCTCTCCATGTCGAAGCGCTTCCACAGCACCGGGGGGAACGTCGTGGCGGGCACGAAGTCCGGGAAGTTCACCGGGTTGAGGAAGTACGAGTCGAGCGCCACCGCGAACGCGATCGTGGTCACGGCCAGGTAGAGGCCGCGGATGCGCAGTGCCGGCAGCCCGATGGCGACGGCGACGAGGGCACCAACGGCCATCGACAGCGCCATGGCCACGAACAGGTCGATGTTCCATCGGGTGAGCAGGTTGCCGGCCACCATCGCCCCGATCCCGACGATCCCGAACTGGCCGAGGCTGATGCTCCCGCCCCACCCGGTCAGCACGACCAGCGACATGGCCACCAGCCCCCACACCAGCGCGAAGCTGAGGGTCGTCACCGTGGACGGGCTCAGCGTGAGCGGCACCAGCACGAGGACCCCGACGACGATGGCGGTCAGGCCTCGTCGGGCCCAGCGGACCTCCGGGACCTGGCGCAGCTCGCTGGGGACGGGCTTGAGCACCCCCGCGCTGTCCCAGCTGCTCTCGCCTGTCTCGGCCCGGCTGAGCCGCTCCTTGCGCAGCAGCAGGGCGCCGAGGATCACGAGGAGGAAGGTGACGTCGAAGATCGACTCCGCCTGCACGTTCCAGCGGATCGTCCACTCGGCGATGCCGAGGGCGATGCCACCGGCCAGCGCTCGGGGCAGCGACTGGAAGCGGGCGATGACAGCCACAGCCAGGCCGGGGAGGATGGTGGTGGCACCGACCAGCGCGTCGGGCACCACTCCGGTGAAGGGCGCCTTGGTGATGAACGTGGCGGTGGACAGCGCGCCGGCCACCGCCCACACGAGCGTCTGGAGGCGTCGCACGGGCACGCCGAGGAGCAGCGCCCGATCCTGGTTCTCGGCCGCCGCCCGCACGGCCCGCCCGGCGTCGGTGCGCAGCAGGAACCAGCCCAGCGCGCTGAGGGCGATCGGGGCCAGGCCCAGCATGAGGAGGTGGTCGCCCCGCACCGGATAGGGCCGCACGAAGAAGCTGCTGCTGATGGGTGTGTCGATGTTGCCGATGAGGGCGTCGGTGCCCAGGGCCACGCCGATGATCAGCCCGATGGCCCCGAGGATCTGAGCCAACCCGATGGTGGCGACGGTGAGCACGAGGCGCGAGGAGCGGGCGAAGCGCCGGATCACGAGCACGTCGATGGCGGCCCCGGAGGCGGCGCCCACCACCAGCCCGAGGGCGATGGCCAGCCAGTAGCTCCAGCCCTTGGCCACGAAGAGGCCCACCGTCAACGAGCCCGGCATCGCGCCCATGGCGCCATAGGCGAAGTTCACGATGCGCGTCGTGCGGTAGATCAGGATGAGCCCCATGGCGAGAAGCGCGTAGGACGTGCCGAAGACCACGCCTTGGGTGATCACGCCCCAGGGCATCACGGTCGGCAACGGGCTGCCTGGCACCCAGTACAGGGTGCTGTAGGCCACCGCTGCGGCTGCCGCGGCCTGCACGGTCCGCTGGCTGCGGACCGCCTCGACGAAGGCCGTGATCACGGCGCCTCCTGGCTGCTCGGAGCGCCGACGGGACGCTCCACCACCCGCTCGGGGGCGACGGTGGGCGCCAGCATCACCATGAGCACGAAGAGGATGACGCCGACCACGAGCGGTCCGTAGCCGCGGAACAGGTGGACGTTGTCGGGCACGGTGCGCAGCGAGGCCAGGGACGGCCCTGCTGGTTCGGGGCGCAGGTGCCCGTTGCTCGACACGTGGTGGTCCTCAGCGGCGGTCACGGATCACCCTTCCTTGAAGAAGCCGGCCGGCCCCGTCGGGGGGTGCTCGGGTGTGTAGCGGCGGCCGCCGTTGAGCTGCACCCACGCGCCGGGCTCGTTGTTCTGCCCCGAGATGCGGTTCGGGTCCCACCAGATCTCGCGGAAGTCGTCGGTGGGCGTGTAGTCGCCCTCGCCGAAGCCCCAGAGGCCACGGGGTCCGGTGCCACCCGGGTAGGCGAACATCCCCGCTTCGAAGGTCTGCGGCGTCAGGTTCGGACCTGCCATCTGCAACCCGAGAGCGAGCATGTACATCTGGTAGTAGATCTCCTCCACGCCGAAGGCGGGCTCGTCGTCGGGCCGCATCTGCTTGTAGGCGGCGTAGGGGAACGAGCGGCCCTGGGGCTCCGACTCGGCGTTGTAGGCGATGCCGAAGGCGTGCGACCACTGCTTGGCATCGATGAGCTGGGCGACGATGTCCTGGTCGACGAAGGCCAGCCCCGAGGTGACCCACTCGGGCTCGTAGCTCTGCTCGTTGGCCTTCGGGGTGAGGCCGAGGGCCAGCATCACCGGGTCACAGGCGCAGATCACCGTGGTGATCCCCTTGTCCTTCATCTGGGCGATGATGTTCGACGCCTGGTTGGGCATCGAGGAGATGTCGAGCTTGTACCGCATGTTCAGCTCGATGTCGATGCCCATGGCGTCGGCCCGAGCCAGGTAGGCCTGCACCGACTCCTGGTACTCGGCGTTCTCGGGGGCGACCACCGCGAAGTGGCGCTGCTGGCCGTTCAGGGCCGGTCCGGCGTACTCCACGTTCGAGCCCGGTGGGAAGCGGCTCTTGAGCGCCGCCGCGCCCGCCTCCACCACGTTGGTGCCATCGGGGAAGAGGCTCCAGGCGAAGGGGCGCCGGGCCACGAACCACTCGCGCGACGGGTAGGGGGCGCCGAAGTTCACCACGCCCTGGCGAGCCAGCGCATCGGCGTAGGGGATGGTCAGGCCGCTCAGGTCGGCGAAGGCGCCGAACTCCTTCGCGGCGCGCACGGCGTCGGCCAGGGCCTTCTCCTTGCCGCCGCCGAGGAGCTCGGAGGCGCCGCTGCCCTCGCCGCGGAAGAACTTGATGTCGAGCCGGCGGCCGTAGAGCTGGAACCGCTGAGAGAAGTACTCACCGAGGGCGAGGACGGTGTCGGTGACGGCCTCGGGGGAGTCGTTGACCGACTGGCCGGAGATGTCGGCGAAGATCTCCGCCGCCGACGGTCCCTCGAGTGTGCGGATGGTGATGGTGATGGCGTCCTTCGTCACCCCCTGGTGGGTGGCGCCACCGTTGTCGCCGGAGAACGCGTAGCAGGGCGGCGAGTACGGGTCGCCGGGCACCTGGAGGGTGCGATCGGTGCACGGCCCCACCGCGCCGGCGCCGCCGGAGGCACCGCCGTCACCGCTGGGCCGGCCGGATCCGTCGCCGCCTCCAGGGCCTCCGCCCGGCCCCGCCGAGCCAACGGTGGTTCCGGGGCCCCCGGTGCCGGGATCGGCGATGACGGTGGGCACGGTGACACCACCGGCGTAGGCCTGATGGTCGCGCGACTCGGCGGGCACGGTCGCCGCCATCAGGAGGAAGGCGACGGCGACCGCCGCCAGCGGACCGTAGGAGCGCAGGAGGCGGCGGGTGCTCGGCGGGCGGGGTGTGAGCGTCGACGCGGCCATCAGACGGTCACCGCCGCGCCCGTGACCGCGGCGGCCCGTCGGCGCTGATGGCGCCAGTCGAGGGTGGCCACGCCGGCGGTGGCCGCGAGCCCGAGCAGCCCGAGGGGTGCCATCGCGCCCCGCGAGCACCCGGGAGCACGCAGCGGATGGATCGACTCACAGACGGCCTCGAGCGGCCCGACCGACGCCACCGGGGTGGGCTTCGGCCCGTTGCCGGCGGGCACGGGTGCAGGGGGCAACGCGGGCGGGATGACCCCCGGCACGGCTGGCCCGGGAGCCGCCGGCGAGGGGAGCGGCCCGCCGGGCGGGGCCACCGGATCACCGAACGGGTTCTCGAGCACCAGCTCCCCGCTCGTGGCCTCAGCCCCGCCGATCTCGATGGCCAGGAACCCGGTGCCCGCCGCGATGGAGGTGGCGATGTCACCCACCAGCAAGGCGCCGGCGCTGCGGCAGTAGGCCGCCGCGAGGTCGTCGAAGAGGTCGCTGCGCTGCTGCCGGGTGAGGTCGAGCACCGGGCTGAGGGCGGTCTTGCCGGCCGGCGAGTCCTTCAGCACCACCCGCAGCGGCGTCACCCGCACCACGTCGTTGGGCTCGGTGAAGCGCTCGACGGTCGGGAGCAGCACGCTCACACCGGTCGGGGCGAGGGCCTGGTTGATGATCACCTGGAGCGCAGCGAGGGAGTCGACGGGCAGGGGCACGCCGAACAGGTGGGCCGTCCCGATGTCGAAGGCGGCCGCCGCGCTCGGGTCGCCGCCCGAGCGATGGCGGGCGTCCCAACGCAACCCGCTCAGCTCCAGCACCCCGGCGATCACGACGTCGGCGTCGACCGTGGCTCGGGCCTGGCGGGCGGCGCCGTCGATCACCTCGGTGACCGCCTCCGCCCGGCCGCCGCTGATCGACGCCACCGGCCCGAAGCTGGCCACCGAGGTGGCGACGGCTCCCGCGAGGGGCGCAGCGGTGGCTCGGGCCGCCTCTCGTCCCGCGCCGAGCGTTGCGCCGGCCATCGGGATCTCGTCGCTCGTGGCGGACATCTCGCCCTTGCGGTTGTCGACCCGGGTGGCCTGGGGGAGGTCGTCTGGTGTGATGCTGGCCTCGCTGCCGTCGCACCCCTCGGCGGTGAGCGTGGTGCCGATGAGGCCCAGATCGAGCGACTGGGCCTGAGCCTGAGCCAGCTTGTTCCTGAGCTCGGCGACCGCGATCCCGTTGCCGAGTCCGAGCTCGAGGGCCCCCACGCCGGGCGCCACCCGGGCCACCACGGCGGTTGCCTTGGCGGTGCCGTTGGCGAACGGCGCCGTCGTGTCGGCGGTGGCCGGGTGCAGGCCCCACACGAGCAGGCCCAGCGAGCTCAGGCCGATCAGGGTCGTACGTCGGTATGCCGCTGCTCGTGCGCGTGCCGTGGCTCGCATCAGATGTTCCCCCTGGCAGTCCCGCCCCCCGGTGGGTCGACCGCACGGGGACTTCTAGCACGGGGTGGTCGGTTCCTCCCCAGATGGGCAGATGGGCCCGTCAGCACGACCGCTACCGGGGGCTCGTGCCGCGTCAGGTGACGTTCGGTGGTTGACGGCGAGTCAGGGGCGCCGCTGACAAGGACGCAGGCCGAAGGACTCCACCAGCGAATGCGAGGTCGAGGACGCCGTCAGCGATGTTCCTGGCCGGCGTCGGACATCGCAAACGTTGCCTGACACGGCACTAGGTTCCGCCCGTGCCTGTCGCTCGTCAGATCGTGCAGCTCGAGGTGGCGGCGGCCGACCGCGAGCTGGCGGCCGACGCCCTCTGGCAGGGATCGCCCAGCGCGGTGAGCGAGCTCGACCTGGACGACGGCAGGGTGCGGCTGACCGCCGACGTCGCCGAGCTGGGCAAGGTCGACCCCCGCTGGCGGCTGGAGCTGCTGGAGCTCGACAGCGAGGAGCACCTCGACGCCTGGCGGGCCTGGGCGGCGCCGGTGCGAGCGGGCCGCGGCATCGTCCTCCAGCCGGCATGGCTGTCGGGGGAGGAGCGCCGTGACGACGAGCTGGTGCTGCTGCTCGATCCCGGGCGCGCCTTCGGGTCGGGGTCGCACCCGAGCACTCGCCTGGTGCTCGCCATCCTCGAAGACGTGGTCGTTGGCGGTGACACCGTGCTCGACGTGGGCTGCGGGAGCGGGGTGCTGGCCATCGCCGCCTGCCGGCTGGGCGCAGCCAGCGCCGTGGCCGTGGACATCGATCCGGCGGCCATCGCGGCCACGTCGGCCAACGCCGCCGCCAACGGCGTGGCCGCCCAGGTGGCCGTCTCGCTCGACCCGCTCGAGGACGTGGTCGGCCGCTTCGACCTCGTGGTGGCCAACATCGGCGCCGCGGCGCTGCGCGGCCTGGCTGCCGCGCTGGTGGCGCGGGTCCGACCCGGTGGTCTGCTGGTGCTGGCCGGGCTCCTGGTGGATCAGGTCGCCGCCGTCGTCGACGCCTGTCCGGGCTGCACGACGGTCGAGTGCCGTGACGAGGACGGTTGGTCAGCGCAAGTGCTGCGGCGGGTGGCGCGTCACTAGGTCGCTGGGGCGGGTCCGGTGCCACGAGACCACCTGGCGGATCTCGTCGAGCTCGAGGGGGCGGTAGAGGTGGGGGTAGCGCTCGCCCGGTCGGCTCTCGTCCCACTGCAGCTCGCTCAGCACCGCGTGGGAGAGCTCCAGCAGGCACAGCTCGTCAGCGTCGGCGAAGTGGCGTTCGATCGTGCCGGCCACCTGAGAGGTCGTCGAGCAGTGGATGAACCCCTCGGTGTGGAGGCTGGCGGGCGTCACCTGCCCCTGGCGCTGGGCCTGGTCCCACTGGTCAGGAGTGGCCAGGTGGAAGATGGCCTCACCGGCCCCGTCGCCCCGGCCGCCCCCGCCCTCCGGGTCAGGCATCGTCGCCGTCGTCAGGGTTCACGAGCTGGAGCACCGGGCCCGACTCGAGGAGCACGAACAGCTCGCCGTTGCGGTCCTGGCCGAAGGACTGCAGGCCCTCGAGGGGCAGGTCCCAGGTGCGCTGGTCGATCACCGCGGCGCCGTCGAGCTGGAGGCCCCGCACCCCGGCGCTGCAGTAGTCGGCGAACAGGTAGGTGCCGACGAGGGCCGGGATGGCCTTGCCGCGGTACACGTAGCCGCCGGTGACCGAGCAGCCGTCGTCGTGGGAGTACTCGTGGATCGGGAGCACCGCTCCCGGCGGGTTCTCCCCTTCGAACTCATGGGAGCCCTCCAGCTGGTCCCAGCCCAGGTTGAGGCCGCGCCCGGCGTCGAAGCCATCGGTGGACGACAGGCGGTCGATCTCCTCCCAATCGCCCTGGCCGACGTCGCCGATCCAGAGGTCGCCCGTGAGCGAGTCGAACGAGAAGCGCCATGGGTTGCGGACGCCGAAGAGCCACACCTCGGGGGCGCCGTCGTCGCCGCCGGCGAACGGGTTCCCGGCCGGGATGGCGTAGGGATCGTCGTCGGTGCCTCCCTCCGGGTCGATGCGCAGGATCGAGCCCAGCAAGGTGGTGGGGTCCTGGGCGTTGTCGTCGGGGTCGCCGGCACCGCCCCCGTCCCCGAGGCCGATGTACAGGTAGCCGTCGGGGCCCAGCACCAGGTTGCCGCCGTTGTGGTTGGCGGCCGGCTGCTCCACCTCGAGGAGGGTGCGTCGGCTGCGAAGGTCGACGGTGGTGCGGTCGTCGAGGGCGTACTCGAGCACGACCGCGCGCCCGTCGGGGGAGGCCGTGAAGTCGACGAACATCTTGCGTCCGTCACTCGAGAAGGCCAGGCCGAGGAGTCCCTGCTCGCCGTTGTCCATGACCTCGTCGGAGAGGTCGAGCACGGGCGTGGTCTGGAGCTGGTAGCGGGTCGTGGAGGTCCCGGACGCGGTCGTGACCTTGATGAGCCGCACCGTGCCGCCCTTCTCCGCGACGTAGAGGTCGGGCGTGCTGGCGCGGGCGGCCAGCGCCGTGGGCCGGTCGACCTCCGCGATCTGCTTGGTGGCCAGCTCGATCTCGTCGAGCGACCCCTCGACGGTGGGTTGGCCCGACGTCGTCGGGGGCGCCGTGGTGCCGCCGTCATCGCCGGCGGGGGCGGTGGTCGAGGCAGCGCCCTCGCCGGCGCCGCTCCCGCTGCAGGCACCCAAGCCCAGCAGCACCGACACAGCGAGACCGGCGAGCCGTCGGCGGCGACCGACGAGTGCCGTCATGGCCGGTTCACCCGGATCAAGCCCTCCTGCACGACGGAGACCGCCAGGTGCCCCTCGGCAGTGAAGATGAGGCCGCGGCCGAGGCCCCGACCTTCCGAAGCGGTCGGGGTGTCCTGGCTGTAGAGCAGCCACTCGTCGGCCCGGAAGGGTCGGTGGAACCACATGGCGTGGTCGAGGCTGGCCATGAACAAGGTGGCCTCGTTCCAGCTGCCGCCGTGGGGGAGCAGGGCCGTGTCGAGGAGGGTCATGTCGCTGGCGTAGGTCAGCACGCAGGCGTGCAGGACGGGGTCGTCGGGCAGGCGCCCGTCAGCGCGCAGCCACACCCGCTGATGAGGGGGCAGCGGTTCGCTGCGGTCAGGCGGGTTCCAGTCGGCATGGCGGGTGTCGATGGGACGGGGCCGGTGGTACCAGTCGCCCATGGTCGCCTGGTACGGCGCCATGCGCTCCTTGAAGTCGGGCAGCTCGTCCGGTGGAGTGGTGTCCGGCATGGGGGTCTGGTGGTCGAGCCCGGTCTCGGCCACCTGGAAGCTGCACTGGAGGTTGAAGATGGCCTTGCCGTGCTGGATCGCCACCACCCGTCGGGTGGTGAAGGACCGCCCGTCGCGGATGCGGTCGACCTCGTAGAGGATGGGCACGGTCGGGTCGCCAGGGCGAAGGAAGTAGGAGTGCAGCGAGTGCACCGAACGGCCGGGGTCGACCGTGCGGGCCGCCGCCACCAGCGCCTGGCCGGCCACCTGGCCGCCGAACACGCGCTGGCGCTCCTCGTCGGGCGACACCCCGCGGAAGAGGTTGACCTCGATGGGTTCGAGGTCGAGCAGCTTCACGAGGGCATCGACGGCGTCCTGGGACATGGCGGACATCCTCGCGTAGGTGCGGCGGGCTACGGTCCCGCCCATGTCCGCCACGTCGAGCGCGTTCCCTGATGGCTTTCGGTGGGGGACGGCCACGGCCGCCCATCAGATCGAAGGGGGCAACGTCAACAACGACTGGTGGCGCTGGGAGCACACGCCTGGGAGCGGCTGCAAGGAGTCGAGCGGCGACGCGTGCGACAGCTGGCACCGCTGGCCCGAGGACGTGGCCCTCCTGGCCGACCTGGGCTTCACCGACTACCGGTTCTCCATCGAGTGGAGTCGGATCGAACCGGCCGACGGCGAGTTCTCCCAGGCCGCGCTCGACCACTACGTGCGCCAGTGCGAGGCACTGCTGGGCGCCGGGATCGAGCCGGTGGTGACGTTCCACCACTTCACCACCCCGCTCTGGCAGGCCGACCGCGGCGGCTGGAGCGAACCAGAGACGGCCGACCGCTTCGCCGCCTTCTGCGAGGTGGCCGCCGGGCGGCTGGCCGGCGTCATGCGGCGGGCCTGCACGATCAACGAGCCCAACATCGTCGCCACCATCGGCTACCTGGCCGGTGTCTTCCCACCGGGGCAGAGGGATCGGGCCCTGCGCCGGCAGGCCAACGACGTGTTCGTCGACGCCCACCGCAAAGCTGTGGCCGCCATCCGCTCGGCGGCGCCCGGCGTCCCCGTGGGGCTGACGCTCTCGATGTCCGACTACCAGGCGGTGGAGGGCGGTGAGTCGAAGCGCGACCAGATCCGACGTTCGATGGAGGACATCTTCCTCGAGGCCACCGGCGGCGACGACTTCGTCGGCGTGCAGACGTACTCGCGCTCGAGGGTGGGCCCCGACGGACTGCTCGGCGGGGAGGAGGGCGTGCCGACGCTGTTGATGGGCTACGAGTACTACCCGCAGGCGCTCGAGGCCACCATCCGACGGGCGTGGGACGTGACGGGTGGTGACGTGCCCGTCCTGGTCACCGAGAACGGCATCGGCACCGACGACGACGCCCAGCGGATGGCCTACGTGCGCACCGCCCTCGAGGGCGTGCTGGCGTGCCTGGCCGACGGCATCGACGTGCGGGGCTACACGTACTGGAGCCTCCTCGACAACTTCGAGTGGGCCGAGGGCTACGGCCCTCGCTTCGGCATCGTCGACTGCGATCGGCAGAGCTTCGCTCGGGTCCCCAAGGACAGCGCCCGGTGGCTGGGTCGCGTCGCCCGGGCCAACGCACTCGTCGACTGACTCCCTGAGGCCGCGCCTGGGCTGGGTCGGCTCAAGCACCAGCCCGTATCCTCCGATGTTGTGAGGATGTCACCTGCTGCCGTGCTGGATCGCGTCACTGGCGGGCGCGGCGCGCTCGCCATCAAGTACTCGATGGTGTCGGTGGTCGGCGTGACCCTCACCCAGGTGATGCTCGTGCTGTTCGTCGGCATCTTCGACCGCCACCCGGTCGGCTCGAACGTGGTGGCCGTGAGCCTCACGGCCGTCCCGGTGTTCTTCCTGAACAAGCGCTGGGTGTGGAGCGCCGACGGCAAGATCGACCTCCGGCGCGAGGTGCTGCCGTTCTGGGTGTTCACGCTGGCGGGCCTGCTGCTCTCCACCGGGCTCGTCGCCCTCGCCCACGGGCTCTCCGACTCGCAGGTGCTCGTGATGGCGGCCAACCTGGCCGGGTTCGGGGTGCTCTGGGTGGCCAAGTTCCTCTTCCTCGACCAGATCATGTTCGGGCAGTCCGAGCAGGACGAGATCGTCAGCCAGACGGCTATCGACTGATCTGCACGGTTAGCCTCTCCCTCGATGGGGGACGAGATGCCGGCACTGATGCCGACAGGAACAGTCACGTTCCTGTTCACTGACGTGGAGGGCTCGACGGAGCTCTACCACCGCTTGGGCGCGCACTTCGAGGAGCTGCTCGACGAGCATCGAGCGATCTGTCGAGCCGCCTTCGAGGCCTTTGACGGCGCCGAGGTCGCCTGTCCTGGCGACGGGTTCATCGTGGCGTTCGGCGCCGCGGCAGACGCGGTGCTCGCTGCCGCACAGGCGCAGCGGGAGATCACCTCCTTCCCGTGGCCACCTCACGCGGACGTGCGCGTTCGCATGGGACTGCACACCGGGGAGGCCCGGCTCACGAGTACCGGAGGTACCTACGTCGGGATGGCTCTGCACGAGGCGTCTCGAGTGGGCGGTGCGGGGGTGGGCGGGCAGACGCTGCTCTCGGAGGCGACCTATCGCCTCGTTGAGCACTCCCTGCCGCCTGGGCTCACCGCGGTGTCGCTCGGTGCCCAGCAGCTCAAGGGCTTCGAGGCAGCCCGCACGCTGTACGAGCTGAGCGGGGACGGGCTGCCGAGCGGCTTCCCACCGCTGCGCACGCTCGAGGCGATCGCCGGCAACCTGCCGCCGGCCATGTCCACCCTCCTGGGTCGCGACAGCGAGCTTCACGTGATCGCCGCCTCCGTCCGCGAGCACTCGCTCACGACGCTCCTCGGACCAGGTGGCACAGGGAAGACGAGCCTCGCGCTGGACGTCGCTCGGAGCCTCGGCGACTCGTTCGGTGACGGCGCCTGGTTCGTCGACCTCACCCCGATGCCCGCCGGTGCTGGTGCGTCGAGCATTGCGGATGCCATCGGGTCGGCACTCATGATCAACGTGAGCACGACTGCGGCCTTGGGGGCCGCGCTCAAGACCCGAAACGCGCTGGTGGTGCTCGACAACTGCGAGCACGTGATCGCGGGCGCGGCCGCCGCGCTGGCGGCGCTCGTACCCGCAGCACCACTGGTTCGCTGGATCGCGACGAGTCGCGAGGCGCTCGGGCTCGCACGAGAGCGGACGATCTCGGTCGCCCCCCTCGCGGCAGACGCCGCAGCCAGGCTGTTCGCGGCACGAGCCGCCGAGGTGGTGCCTGGCTACGAGACCGGCGAGGACGCTGCATCGGTCGCCCGGATCTGTGAGCGGCTCGACCACCTGCCGCTGGCGATCGAGCTGGCCGCCAAGCGGGTCGCCGTGCTGTCACCTGGGGCGATCGCCGATCGCCTCGACGACCGCTTCTCCCTGCTGACCGGCGGTGCCCGAGATGTGCCAGCACGTCAGCGGACCCTGGAGGCAACGGTCCACTGGAGCTACTCCCTGTTGGCCGAGGAGGACCGGGTGCTCCTGCGTCGGCTCTCGGTCTTCGTCGGTGGATGCGACCTCGATGCCGCCGAGGCGGTGTGCGGGACACCGCCGCTCGAGCCCGCGGGCGTGCTCGACCTGATGGCGGGCCTCGTCGATCGCTCCCTGGTGACCGCTGATCGTGGTCAGGGAGAGGTGCGCTACCGGCTGCTCGAGACCATCCGCGAGTTCGCGTCCGATCGACTCGACGAGAGCGGGGAGCGCGACGAGCTGCGGCACCGGCACCTCGCATGGTTCGCGGACCGGTCGTGGGAGGCCCTCGACCGCATCGAGCGCGGCACGATCGCCGGCGAGTTCCGCTCGCTCGCGGCCAACGGCGACAACCTCAAGGCGGCGGTCATGTGGGCCCTCGACGGGGGCGACCTCGATGCCGGCCTGCGCTTGGCGACGGGCGTCGGCATCCACGGGATGGAGTCAGGGCGGGGCCACTACTACGCGAGCCGGGGGTGGATCGACGGGCTGCTCGCCCGCGGGGCGGGCTCGGACGATCCCGGGCTGCGTTGCCAGGCGCTCGTGTCCGCCGCCAACACAGCTGGCGACCAAGGGGCCCTCGACGCGTCCGAGCGCTACGTCGAGCAAGCCCTCGCGCTAGCCGACCGACACTCGCTGCCCCGTCCCCTGCGAAGCCAGGCGCTGGCTATGGCGGGGTTGGACCTGATGCACGCCGACCCGCTGCGCGCCATGGCCCTCCACGAGGAGTCCGCCGCCCTTGTCGCGGACGGTGTCGCGCCGGGTTTCCGCATCTACGCGCTTGGCTTCCTCGCCATCTCGGCGATGCTCGCCGGGCGCCTCGAGGACGCCAGGGTCGCCGCCGAGACCGCGCTGGACGAGGCGCGCCGCTTGGGCCTCGACGTCGGTGTTGCCAACAGCCTCAACCGGTTGGCCCGGGTGGCGCTGCGAGAAGGCGAGGTGGTCGACGCGGGCGAGCGAGCCGACGAGGCGGTGGCCGCGGCACAGCGGGCGGGTGCGCCCGGTCAGCTCGCAGTGGCCCGCACGAACCAGGCGCTCGCCGCATACTTCGCAGGTGACCCGGCGCGCGCGTTCGCGCTCGCCGATCAAGCGACGACTGAGTTCGGGGTCGCCGGCGAGACCTTTGCAGTCGTCGAGCTGTGGTCGCAGGCGGCGATCCTGTGCCTCATGGTCGGAGACCTGGACTTCCTGCGGACCGCCGTGGCGCGACTGGTCGTGGCCGTCGAGCTCGCAGATGACACGAAGGCAGTGCGCTCGACGGTCGAGGACGTGCTGCGCGCGGCACAGGACGCTGGTCAGCCCGAGCTCGTTGCGACTCTCCGGCGGTGATCGCAGGCTGCAGCGGCGGGTAGCGTCGCTCGTCATGCCGCCGATCCTCACCCTTGGTCCTGACGAGCTCCTCTCCACGACCCGGTCGGTGCGCAAGCGCCTCGACCTGACCCGCCCGGTCGAGCCCGAGCTGGTGCGCGAGTGCATCGAGCTGGCCGCCCAGGCCCCCACCGGCGGCAACAACCAGGGCTGGCACTTCGTGGTGGTGACCGACGAGGACAAGCGCCGCCAGCTCGGCGACTGGTACGCCCAGGGCTTCGCCATGATGTACGGCAACCCCGAGGCCGTCGTCGGCAACCTCCCGCAGGACGATCCGGCCTATGTCGAGACCACGCGGCGCGTCATCAGCTCGGCCCAGTACCTGGCCGACCACATGGCCGAGGTGCCCGTGCACGTCATCCCCGTGATCGAAGGCCGCACCGACAACGCGCCGGTCGCCATGCAGGCGGCCATCTGGGGGTCGCTCCTGCCGGCGGCCTGGAGCTTCCAGCTGGCCGCTCGCTCGCGCGGCCTCGGCACCTGCTTCACCACCCTGCACCTCATCTTCGAGCAGCAGGCGGCCGAGCTGCTCGGCCTGCCGCCGCACGTGATGCAAGGTGCCCTGATCCCCGTGGCCCACACCCTCGGCACCGACTTCAAGCCGGGACCCCGCCGCGACCTCGATCGCATCATCCACCACGACTCGTGGTGATGGACGCGTTGCTGCGTCGCCACGCCGAGGCGGCACGTGGCTTCATGCCGCCCGACGAGGGCGAGGCGCTCTACGAGGCGGCATCGTCGGTCGCCGTCGACGGTCCGCTCCTCGAGGTGGGTACCTACTGCGGGAAGTCGTCGGTGTACCTGGGCGCCGCTGCCCGCGCTCTGGGTCGGGTGCTGTTCACGGTCGACCACCACCGTGGCTCGGAGGAGAACCAGCCCGGCTGGGAGTGGCACGAGCCCGATCTCGTCGACCCTGCCGTCGGCAAGATGGACACGCTGCCGTTCTTTCGCAAGACGATCCACGACGCCGGCCTCGAGGGCGCGGTGATCGCGGTCGTGGGCGACTCGCCCACCGTGGCATCGGCGTGGGCCACCCCGCTGGCCTTCCTGTTCATCGACGGCGGCCATGGAGAGGAGCCGGCCCGCACGGACTACGAGCGCTGGACCCCGCACGTCGTGCCCGGCGGGGTCTTCTGCATCCACGACGTGTTCGCGGACCCGGCCGACGGCGGCCAGGCCCCCCACGATCAGATCTACCGCCCGGCGCTGGCGTCGGGCCGGTTCGAGGAGCTCCAGGCTGTCGGCAGCCTCCGGGTGCTGCGCCGCCGTTGAGCCCTCACAGATGCAGTGGGTCAGCGGTGGGCTAGAGGTCCATGAGCGGGGGGAGGACCCCCGCGGTCTCCGTGAACAGCGCGCTGGCCGGGGTGGAGCCGGCGAGGGCGTCGGCGGCGAGGACGATCGACGCCGCGGTGTAGGTGGAGCGCTCGCCGCCGGGGAAGCGGGCTTCGTCGGGGAACACGGTGCCCGTCCAGTAGCGGCCGTCGTCGTGGCGGAACTGCTGGGCCCAGCCGTAGAGCGTCTCGGCCATGGAGCGATCGCCGACGGCGAGGTAGGCCAGGGCGCACTCGCAGGTCTCGGCCACGGTGATCCACGGGCGGTCCGATACGCAGCGCACGCCGCGGCCGTCCATGATGAAGGTGTCGCTGCGCTCGTGGAGGCGGGCCCGGCCGGCCTCGCCGAGCACCACGCCGCCCAGCACCGGGTAGTACCAGTCCATGGCCCAGCGGTGCTTGGGGGCGAACGCCTCCGGCACCTCACGGATCACCTTGGCCAGGCGAGCTGCGGACAGCTCCCAGTCGGGGCGCTCGTGGCCGAGCAGCTCGGCGATCCCGATGGCACAGCGCAGGCTGTGACAGATCGACGAGGACCCGGTGAGCAGGGCGAAGCTCCACGGTGTGCCATCGGCATGGCGGGCCCACAGGATCTCGCCGCGGGGCGTCTGCAGATCGAGCACGAAGTCGATCGCCGCTTCGACGGTGGGCCACAGGTCTTCGACGAAGCCGCGGTCGGCAGTGAGCAGCCAGCGGTGCCAGACACCGGCAGCGATGTAGGCGCAGACGTTGGCGTCGAGCTTGTCCTGCTCGACCTGCGTGCTGCCGTCGTCACCGGCGATGTAGTACTGGTGCCAAGAGCCGTCCTCGCGCTGGAGGTTCGCCAGCCACTCGTAGGCGCGGTCGGCTTCCGAGTGGCGCCCTCCGAGATCGAGTGCCATGGCGGCCTCGACATGGTTCCACGGGTCGCTGTGGCCGCCGGGGAACCACGGGATCATGCCCGAGGGCAGCTGCCACTCGGCGATGCCGTCGACGGTGGCCTGGAGATCGGTGGCGGACACGAGGCCGGGCACGTCGAT
>JBKJIL010000097.1:0-2563 GCA_046598435.1 Acidimicrobiales bacterium | reverse complement strand
CCGTTGGGCAGCACCATCGTGTCGGACCACCGCATCCCGCCCTCCTCCGCGATGGCGAAGTGCAGGTCGGGGTTGTCGAGGGCCAGCTGGCCGATGTCGCCCGACCAGCCGATGCAGGCCGCGAAGTTCCCGGCCGCCAGGTCGTCCATGTAGTCGTTGCCGGTGAACTGGCGGATCTGGCCGCTGTTCTTGGCTTCCTCGATCTTCTCGAAGGCGGCGTTGGCCGAGTCCATGGAGGGCTCGCTGGGGTCGGCGCCGGTGAGGAGCATGACCAGGGCCACCGTGTCGCGCATCTCGGTGAGCATCCCGATCTTGCCCTTGAAGGCGGGGTCGAACAGGTCGTTCACGCTCGTCAGCTCACGGCCCGTGATCGAGATGTTGTACGCGAGTCCCGTCATGCCTGACTGATAGGGGAGGCTGAACGTGCCGGTGGGGTCCCAACCGGGCTTCTGGAGGCTGGGCACCAGGTTCTTGGCGTTGGGGATCTTGTCGAGCGGGAGCTCCTGCACCCAGCCCAGCGTGATGAGGCGACCGACCAGCCAGGAGGTGGGGGCGATGATGTCCGGTCCGATCGAGCGTCCGGCGGCCAGGTCGGTCTGGAACTTGGCGAACTCCTCGTTGTTGTCGGCGAAGTCCTCGGTGTACCTGAAGTCGAGCCCTGACGCCTTCGTGAAGAGGTCGACGGTCTCCTCGTCCATGTAGCCCGGCCAGTTCTTGAACCACAGCTCCTTGGAGCCACCTCCGCCGCCATCGCCGCCGTCGCCACCGGGTGCCGCGTCGTCACTGCCGCCCCCGCAGGCGGCGAGCAGCGTGGGGCCGAGGAGGCCCGCCCCGGCCAGGGCGGCCATCCGGCCGAGCACCTGTCGGCGGCCGAGCAGCGGACCGGAGGGGCTCCGGGCGGGGCGGGGTGTCGCGGTCATGATGGTTCTCCTGTGGTGAGCAGATCTGGTTGGCTGTGGACGGGGCCCACATCGGCGGGAACGAGGTAGGCGGCGTCTCGCTCCCACGTGGCCCAGGCCGCGTCGCCCGGACGCAACCCGTCGAGGTCGCGATCGTCGGTGATGTGAGCCACCAGTCCGGTCCCGTCGCCGGCGGCCAGGCCCACGTGGACCATGGCGCCCCGGAAGATCACCTCTCGCACGGTCGCGGGGATCCCGGCCGTGGCCGCCACCGGCGGCTGGCGCTCGACGCGCACGCGCTCGGGGCGAACCATCACCAGCACCGCGCCCGTGCGGACGATGGCGTCGGGCACCGCCACCGGTGCGCCGGCGAGGTCCACCGTCGTGACGCCGGCGTCGTGCCCCTCGACCTGACCGGGCAGCAGGTTGGCGTCCCCGATGAAGGCGGCGACGAACGGTGTGGTGGGCCGGTGGTAGATCTCGGTCGGGCTGCCGATCTGCTCGACCCAGCCGTCGCTCATCACGGCGATCCGATCGCTCATCGTGAGCGCCTCTTGCTGATCGTGGGTGACGAACACGAAGGTCACCGCGGTGTCTCGCTGGATGCGCTTGAGCTCGAGCTGCATGGCCTGACGGAGCTTGAGGTCGAGGGCGGCGAGCGGCTCGTCGAGCAGGAGGGCCGACGGCTTGTTCACGAGGGCTCGGGCCAGCGCCACTCGTTGCTGCTGCCCGCCGGAGAGCTGCGCCGGGCGGCGCGTCGCGAAGTCGGCCATGCGGACGATGTCCAGCATCTCGCCCACCCGGCCGGCCACCTCGGCCTTGGGGACCTTGCGGCTCCGCAGGCCGAAGGCCACGTTGTCAGCCACCGACATGTGCGGGAAGAGCGCGTAGTTCTGGAACACGGTGTTCACGTTGCGGCGATAGGGCGGCGTGCGCGACACGTCCACGCCGTCGAGGAGGATTCGGCCGGCGGTCGGCGACTCGAAGCCGGCGATCATGCGCAACGTGGTGGTCTTGCCGCAGCCCGACGGTCCGAGCATCGAGAAGAACTCGCCTTTGGCGATGGCGAAGCTGGCATCGTGGACGGCAACGAAGTCCCCGAAGTGCTTGGCCACCCCGTCGAGGACGATGACGTCGGCAGCGCTGGCGGTCCCCTGGAGGCCGTCCCCCTGTGTCGACAACGGGCCTATCCCCTCCCCCGTGGGTGACAATCCGACGGAATCAGTCGCTCGATCCCGCGATCGTAATCGAATCCATCGTCTGATGAGGCTCAGACGACTGGATTCATGTCCTCGCTCGGATCGCCCCCGGTAGCATCCCGCGCCGTGGGCACCGTGCTGAGCGACCGCTACCGAGCCTCGGTCCTGTGGCACGACACCGCCGATCCCCACCCCACCTCGTCGCCGGCCCTGCCGGCTTCGGCCGACGCGGTCGTCATCGGCGCGGGCTACTGCGGACTGTCAGCGGCCGCCGAGCTGGCCCGACGCGGCCGCGTCGCGGTGGTCCTCGATGCCCACGGCCTGGGGTGGGGGGCCAGCACCCGCAACGGTGGGATGGTGCTCCCGGAGCTGAAGGCCGGGCCGCGCTCGCTCGAGCGCACCCATGGCGAGCTGGGCCGACGGCTCCACGCTGCGGCCGAGGCCGCCTCGACGTGGTCGAAGGCG
>JBKJIL010000190.1:0-6835 GCA_046598435.1 Acidimicrobiales bacterium | reverse complement strand
GGTCGGGGGTCTGCTGGCGGGGACGCTGGCTGGAGCGGGGCCGGCGCAGGCCACGCTGTCGGACAGCGCGCCGCGGTGGTCGGTGACCGTCCCCGGGGGGCGCGTGCACTGGTCGTCACCGGCCATCGTCGACATCGACGGCGACGGCGCGGCCGACGTGGTGGTCGGCGGGCTCGACGGCAAGGTGCACGCCTACGACGCCGACGGGGCGCCGCTGCCCGGCTGGCCCGCCGCCGCTGTCGTGAGCGGGGCGCCCTCCGCGGTGGCCTCGTCGCCGGCGGCCGCCGATCTCGACGGCAACGGCACCACCGAGGTGGTGGTGGGCACGGGATCGCTGGAGGTGGTCAACCAGCACGGCGGGATCGTCGTCTTCAACGCCGACGGCGGACGCCGCTGCGCCTTCTCGACCGGTGACGAGTTCAACCAGTGGACCGGCGGCGGCCCCGACGGCTACAGCGACGGCGTGTTCAACGCGCCGGCCTTGGGCGACGTCACCGGCGACGGCCGCCCCGAGATCGTGTTCGGCTCGTGGGATCACCAGATCCGGGTGCTCGACGCCTCGTGCAACCAGCTGGCCACCTTCGACAACACCGACACGGTGTGGTCAGCCCCCGCCCTCTTCGACAGCAACGGCGACGGTCGGGCCGAGATCTTCATCGGCGGCGACGCCACGTCCAACGGCACGAGCCACTCCGGCGGGTTCTTCCGGGCACTGCGCTTCACCGGAGCCCCTCAGCTGAGCCAGATGTGGGTGCGGCTCAGCAGCGAGGCCTTCCAGAGCGCGCCGGCCATCGGGGACATCAACGGCGACGGGCGCCTCGAGGTCGTGACCGGCTCGGGTCGCTTCTACTGCGTCACCCAGGCCCGCTGCGGCGACTCCACCAAGGTGTGGGCCTTCGACCTGGCCACCGGCAACGACGTCGGCGGCTGGCCGCGCACGGCCCGCTACGACACGTTCCTGTCCCGTCCCGCCCTCGGCGACGTGAACGGCGACGGCCGAGTCGACGTCGTGATCGGGAGCTTCCGTGGTGGCCGCGGCGCCGTCTTGGCCATCGACGGCGGCGGCAGCCCCTTGTGGGAGGTGGAGCCGGCCGGCGACGAGCTGCTGTCGTCGCCCATCATCGCCGACGTGTGGAGCGCTCCCGGCAACGAGGTGATCGTCGGTACCGGGAGCCAGATGCGCGTCCTCGACGGCGACTCGGGGGCCACCGTGCACTCCTTCGGGAGCGCGGCCTTCAAGAACGCCGCCGCCGTGGGTGAGCTCGGACCGGGTCGGTGGGCCGTGGTCGCCGCCGGCTTCCACCCCGACGCCGGCTATGCCGCCACCATCGCGGCCTGGGACATCGCCACGCCGGCCAGCACCCCGTGGCCCATGTTCGGCCAGGACGCCACCCGCCAGGGGCTGGAGCCGGCCGGTCCCCTGCCCACCGCCCGCTCCGTCGACCTCGCCTGCCCCGCCGGACGGGTGCCGGCCTCCGGCATCACCGATGTCAGTGCTACCTCCCCGCACCGGCGGGCCGTGGACTGCGCCGCCTGGTGGGGCCTCACCATGCCCGTCGGCGGCACGTACAACCCCACCCGGTCGGTGACCCGAGCCCAGATGGCGTCGTTCATCGCCCGCCTGATCGACCAGACCACCACCGCCCTCCCGGCTGACGCGCCGGATGCCTTCACGGACGACGACGGCCCGGCCTACGCCGACCACGAGGCCAACATCGACCGGCTGGCCGCGGCCGGCATCGTCGGCGGTCGCACCGCCACGACGTACGCGCCGGGTCTGCTGGTGACGAGGGGCCAGATGGCGACGTTCCTCGTGCGCGCCCACCGGTTCGTGACCGGCGCCGACCTCCCCCTCGACCAGCACTGGTTCCGCGACCCCGACCCGGTGCACGGCGACAACGTGGACCGAGCCGCCAGCGCCGGGATCGCCACCGGGTTCAGCAACGGCACCTACCGGCCCTCGCTGGATGTGCGTCGGGATCAGATGGCGTCGTTCCTGATGCGGCTGGCCGACCTGTTCGTGGAGGTCGACGTGGCGGCGCCACCCGACGCCCAGGCGCCGTAGTCGGAGGTTCGCTGGGTGGGCACCGCAGGCGTGCGAGGATCGTCCGATGGCTGAGGACGTCCCGGACCCCTGGCGCTCGGTGGTGGACATCGTCGACGCGGCCACCGCCGACCGGGCCGCCCACCCCGAGCTGGCGGCCCGGCTGGATGCCGCGGGTAGCCGCTTCCGCTCCAGCGGGACAGGGGTGGCCGGACTGCTCGACGACGTGGACCGGCGGGCCAACATCGACGTCGATGCGCCCGTGGAGTCGTCGCGGCCCGTCGTCCCGCAGCTGAAGGGCGCCGTCCGCAAGGCCGGAGCCTTCGTCGCCCGCCACCTGGCCCAGCAGACCACCGTGCTCGTCGGCGGGCTCTCGGCGGCGGTGCGCGAGCTCGACGAGCGGGTGCAGCGCCTCGAGGCCGACGGCCACCGCTCGATCCTGGCCGCCGTCCCCGACGTGCGGCCCCGCGTGGCCACCGTGCTCGGCTCGCTCGAGGCGCGCCGGCCCGGTCCTCGGCGCGACGTCGGCTCCGTGGGCGAGCTCGACACGCTTCCCCGCGCCGACACCGCCGTCGTGGTGGGCTACCGACTGGTCGACGTGGGGCCGCTCGGCGCGCGCCTCGACGTGCTCGATCGCCTCGTCGCCGCCGTGGCCCCCGGCGGGTGGGTGGCCATCGTGTCGATCGCGCCGACGGCGTGGAGCGACGTCGCCGACCCGGTGGTGCAAGACCTCGGCGGCTCGGGCCCGCTCCATCCCGACACCTGGGTGCACCTGCTGCAGGTCCGCGGCGGGATGGAGGCCCAAGTCCACGAGGCCACCGGCGCCAACGTGATCGCAGCCCACTGGTGAGCATCGACACCGTCCACCAGATCGTGCCCACGCTCTCGCTCGGGGACGCCGTCGGCAGCCACACGCTCGCCGTCCGAGACGCGCTGCGGGCCGCGGGGCTGCGCTCGGAGATCTTCAGCGATGACATCGCTCCGGCCCTCCAGGCCGAGGCCCGCTCCCTCGACGCCCTGCCCCCGCCCGGTGCGGCCGGTGCCGCCGGCGTGGCCCTGCTCTACCAGTGCTCCATCGGCAACGAGGTGGTCGACCGGCTCCTCGCCCGGCCGGAGCCGCTCATCGTCGACTACCACAACCTCACACCGGTGGCGCAGCTCCTGCGCTGGGCCCCGGACATGGCCCACCTGGTGGGTTGGGGGCGCGGCCAGCTCGGCGACCTGGCCGCCCGCTCCGTGCTCGGCCTCGGCGACTCGTCGTACAACACCGCCGAGCTGGCGGCGGCCGGGTTCGCGCGCACCGCGGTGGTGCCGATCCTGCTCGACGTGGCCGACCTGCGGCACCCCCATCCGGTGCGCACCGATCGCCCCGGGCGACGGTGGCTGTTCGTAGGGCGCGTCGTGCCCAACAAGGCGCAGCACGACGTCGTCCTCGCGCTGGCGTGGTACCGAGCGGTGCACGATGCAGCGGCCGAGCTCCACCTGGTGGGCCGCGACGCGGCGCCCGCCTACACATCCGCGTTGCGCACGCTCGTGGGCGAGCTCGATCTCGGCGACGCCGTGCACCTCGTCGGTGGCGTGGACGACGACGAGCTGGCCGCGCACTACGCGGCGGCCGACGTCTTCGTCTGCCTCTCGGACCACGAGGGCTTCTGCATCCCGGTGCTCGAAGCCATGGCCAACGAGGTGCCCGTGGTGGCCTACGCGTCGAGCGCGCTGCCCGAGACGGTGGGCAGCGGCGGCCTGCTGCTGCCGTCGAAGGACCCGGCCCTCGTGGCCGGTGCCGTCCACCGCCTGGCCACCGACCTCCCGCTGCAGGCCGCCATGGTCGAGCAGGGCACCGCCCGCGTCGAGTCCTTCGACCGGTCCCGCACCGCGCCGCTGCTCCTCGACGCACTGGGCAGCGTCCTCGACCTCCACCCCGCCCGCTGACGCCGGCGCTCGCTCAGGCGCTGATCTGGACGCTCTCGAGGACGCTGGTGATCACCGGCAGGGTGCGGAAGCGACGCAGGTGGCTGCCCAGCGCGACATAGAGGCAGAACGGTCGGCCGGCCTCGGTGAAGAACACCTGCAGCCCGCTCATCCCGGGCAGCGGGGTGCGCAGCGACCACGGGTCGAGGTCGGCGGGACGCAGCCGGCGGGGCATGCCCTGACGGGCGAAGAGCGCCGTGCCCACGCTCTCGGGGCCGTACTCGAACAACGTGAGGAACAGGTCGCGCGTGGTCATGGCCTCGACGGCCCCGCCCCCGAAGTCGCCCAACGTGGGGGGCAGGGCGAAGTTGGCCGCCTGCACCACCACCGGCAGCGGGCCGGCCGAGGTCGCTCGCAGCGCGTCGGCCGCACCGCTGCCCTCCAGGGGTTCGGGCCCGCGTGGGCGCACCCGGCCCTCCCAGCCGCGCGGCAGGTCCAGGCTGACACCCGTGCCCTCGAGGCGCATCAGGTGCCGTCGCCTTCGGTGGTCGAGCCGGCCTGGTAGAGGCTGGCGTGACCGGGCGTGATGCCGGCCCGGCGCAGCTCTGCCTCGGCGATCTCGTCGAGCCGCACCGCCGCCGGCCGGCGACCTCGCTGCCACGAGCCGCCCTCGGCCGCGGCCAGGTCGTCGAGCGCCTGGTCGAGCAGGTTGCGGACCTGCTCCCAGGTGCCGGCCGCTCCCTCGCCGAGCACTCGCTCGCTGCCGCCGTCGACCAGCACGAAGTAGGGCGCCACCGGGATCCCGTAGGCCTCCCACGCATCGCTGGTCGCCACGACCGGCACCAGAGCGGGGGCCAGCTCCTGCACGCGGCTCAGGCTCTCGTGGGCGGCGCCCTTCACGACGATCACGGGGCGCACATCAGCCCGCAGGCCGAGCTGGTCGGGGGCTGCGAACGCCTGCCAGAAGCCCTGGCAGGTGAGGCAGCCGCTCGACAGGAAAACCAAGAGCGTGCGGTGGGCGGCGCCCACCACGGCCACGCTGATCGGATCGCCCCACGGGTCGACACCCACGAGGTCGGCCACCGCACCGGATGCCGCGTCGCCCCGAGGCAACGACACGCCCGGACGCACCTGGAAGCTCGGCGTGGCGCTCCCCGAGCCCCCCGAGCCGGTGCCCAGCACCCCGTCCTCGCCGATCCCCAGCTCGTGCAGGGAGCGGAGGATCTCGGCGTGGCTGCGCAGCAGGCCGACGACCAGCACCCCGAGCAGGCCGACGACGATGGCCAGCGCCACACTGACAGCGGCGGCCATCAGGGCGCCACCCCCCACCCGAGCGGGGTGTCGCCCGGGAGGCCGAAGTCGAGGGTGCGCTCGTTGGGGCCGCCGTCGAGACCGTTCTTCATGTGCCACGTGGTGCCCCGCATGACGCCGACCCCGGCCGTGCCGTTGCCGTTCCAGTCGAGCACCACCGGCTTGTCGCCGGGCTCACCCCACGTGAACTCGATCTGGTGAGGGCCGCCGTCGAGGGTGTTCTTGAGGTACCAGGTCTGCCCGCGGAGGATGCCCACGCCGGCGGTGCCGTCGCCGTCCCAGTCGCCCACGAGTGGCACGTCGCCGGGCCGACCCCAGTCGAACTGCGCTTCGTGCGGGCTGCCGTCGAGGCGGTTCTTGAGGTACCAGGTGCGACTGCGCAGGAGGCCCACCCCGGTACGACCGTCGCCGTTCCAATCCCCGACGATGGGGATGTCGTCGGGCCGGCCCCAGTCGAAGATGTGGTCGGGGGCACCGGCGGTGGGCGAGTTGCGCAGGATGAAGGTGCGGCCCCGCCGCACGCCGATGCCCACCGTGCCGTCGCCGTTCCAGTCGCCCACCAACGGCACGTCGCCCGGCTGGCCGTAGGCGAACTGGGCGTCGGGCACGCCGCCGCTCACGTTGTTGCGCAGGCGCCACATGCCCTCGCTGAAGGTGGCGATGGCCGGCTTCGGGCGGATGATCGGCGGCGGGGGCGGCTCGTGCAGGCAGGCGGCGTCGTGGAAGCGGGTGTTGTTGTCGGTGGCGACGGCGGTGGTGCACGACGGGTCGAAGGTCCAGGGCGTGCTGCACGACACCACCCGACAGATGATGGGCCCGACGCAGGGCACGGCCTGGTTGCACTGGCCGTAGCGGAACTTGGTGCAGCCCGACTTGCGGTTGGCACAGCTCCCGTTGGCGCAGCCGCAGCGCACCGACGAGCACTCGTTGCCGCACACGCCGCTGGCGCCGCATCCGCACGAGCCGCAGGTGGCGTTGCAGTCCATGTAGTAGCGGGGCTGGTTGGGTCCACAGAACCCGGAGCCGTCAGCCTTCCACCAGCCGGCCATGATCGACCCCGGCGGACAGCGGTTCTCGCCCCCGGTGAGCGTGCAGCAGAACTCGGTGTATCCGTCGCAGCATCGAGAGCCGCAGTCGCAGGAGCTCCCCGAGCACGAGCACACCGCGGCGTAGGCCGACTGGGGTCGCAGCACGTAGGCGGCCGGTGCTGCCGCCAGCGCCGAGCCGACCAGGGCGCTCCGGCGCAGGAACCCACGACGATCCGAGTGACGGGCCAAGAAGGCGCTCACCGAGTCCACGAGCTGCTCTGCGGCCACGGTCGGCGACTGTAGCCACCGTCCCTGGAGTGGGGTCGCCACGGGCGGCACAGGTACGATGCCTGCGCCCATGGCCACCCCCGAACCGCCCATCCTGGTCATCGCGCCCGACCGATCCGTCGTCCACCGGATGCAAGCGGTGTGGCGCTACCGCGAGCTCCTCGTCGGCCTCGTCCGCAAGGAGCTCAAGGTCAAGTACAAGGACAGCAGCCTCGGGTTCTTCTGGTCGATGCTGAACCCGGCCATGTACCTG
>JBKJIL010000166.1:0-10662 GCA_046598435.1 Acidimicrobiales bacterium | reverse complement strand
TCATGACGTCCGCGGCCATGTCGCGCACGACGTTGGCCTCCTGACGGGCGAACGCGGTGCGGGTCTGGACGGTGGTGTCGGGCAGCGCAGTGGCGAGACGCTCAGCCAGTGCCTCGGGAGCGACACCGGGGGTGGCACCGACGAGGACGTAGGCGACGCTGTCGCCGTGCAGGCGGGCGAAGTCTTCGGTCCGGATGTAGACGGTGGTGTTCACGATGTTGGTCCCGTCGGTGGAGGTTCCGCTGACCCGGAACGGCTCGCCCATCACGGTGACGGTGTCGCTGATCGCGATGCCGAGCTCGTCGGCGACCACGTCATCCACGAGGATCTCCCCGGTGGCGGGTGGTTGGCCGGAGGCGAGCTGGCGGGGGCCGGCGCGCCCTGTGGTGACGTCGTAGCCGAGGACGTAGCTGATCCGTTGACCGTCGCCCGTGTCGACGATGCTGTTCGTGTAGCGCAGGCCTTCGGCCCAGGCGACGCCGTCGACGGCCCGTACCGCGTCGACGGTCTCGGGTGGGAGGGCGGACTGGGACATGTGCATGGTGCGCACGTCCTGTTGGGCGACGAACACGTCGGCAGGGGAGTTGCGCATGTAGGCGTTCACCTGGTGCATGGCTCCGGCGAAGATGCCGTCGAGCACCAGCACGAGCACGAGCGACGCGCCCACGCCGGAGATGGCCAGCAGGGCGCGGCGCCGGTCCTGGAAGAGGTTCTTGCGAGCGAGGGAGACTCGGCCCGTCATCATCCACTCCGGTAGGCGGTGGCCGGCTCGAGCCGGGCGAGCCGGCGGGCCGGGACGATGGCGGCGACGAGCGCCATGAGCAATGCCGCGATGGCAGCGCGGCCGACGCTTCCTGGCGAAGCCAGGATGACGAACTGTGGGCGCACGGTGGTGATGTAGGCCCGGCCGGCGACGAACAGCAGGCCGCCCGAAACCAGACCGATGCCGGCGATGATCAGGGTCTGCTGCACCGCGAGCGCGAGGAGGCGGCGCCCGCTGGCGCCCATCGCCTTGACGATGCCGTACTCGCGCCGCCGTTCCATGATCGCCGTGTACACGCTGAGGGCGATGACGAGGCTGCCCACTGTGAACGCGACTGCCCGCATCACCCGCAGCGGGACGCTGTAGGCACGGGCCATCAGGCTGAGGTCGTTCGCAGCGAGCTCATCGCGATCGAGGACTGCCAGGCCATCGTCGAGGCGCGCCCGCACGGCGGCGGGTTCGTCGGTGCCGACGAGCACGAAGCTGGTCGTCGCCGGCGCGCTGAGCAGCCGATCAGTTGCGGCGTGGGTCATGAACACGAACGACGCCATGAACGCGTCGGTGGTGGTCCCCACGACGGTGAACCGCCCGCCCATGATCTCCATGCCGTCGCCGACGCCGATGCCATGGCGCTTCGCCATGACGCTGCCGATCGCCACCTCGTCGTCGGTCGCTGGAGCGCGGCCCTGGCGCAACTCCCATGGGCCGCCTCTCTCGCCAGGGATGGAGCCGATCATATAGGTCGGCACTTTGATGTCGTGCAGCTCGACGATCGAGAAGAAGCCTCGCACCGGGACTGCCCAGTCCACGTCCGGATCGGCGCGGACCGTGTCCACGGTGGTGGCGGGGATGAGGCTGATGGTCCCGAAGAAGTTGCGGGTGCCGGGTTGGGCCACGTACAGGTCGGCGCCCACGTTGTCCTCGTAGGTGGTGACGTTCGCCTCGATCCCGGCCCACAGGCCGTCGAGCAGCAGGATCAGCATGATCGCCATGCCGACTCCCGCAGCGCTGGCGATGAGTCGGCGCGGCTCAGCGAGGAGGTTTCGGCGAGCGAGCGGCACGGAGTGCATCGCTCAACCCCCCAGCTCCCAGGTGACCACGACGGGTTCGGGGAACCCGGGCAGGGCCAGTCGTGCGGTGCCGGTGGCCGGCCCGGCGGCTTCGAAGCGCAGCTCGCCCTCGCGGTGGTGACCGCTGGGGCCGTCACCGTCCCAGCCCGTGACCGGCCAGGACGTGCCGGCGACCTCAAGCTCGGCGGCGGCGAGGTCCATGGACAGCTCCGCCGAATGTGTGTCGAGCGTGATGGCGAAGGCGGCACCCTGTTCGTCGATCTGGCGGGGCTCGATTGTGATGTCGATCTCGCCAGCGCTGAGCGTGCGGGTCTCGAGCCCCACGCCGGAGTCTGCGGCCGGCGTGCCGTCGTCTCCGCCGCGTGAGGCGAGCAGGAGGCCGCCGGCGAGGATGGCGGCGAGCGCGACCGCAGCCGGGATCAGGCGGCGACGCACGTCTCGGCCTCCTCGTTGGCGTGGGGGTGCGCTGACGGGGCTCGCCGCAGCCGGCGGGCGGCAACGCCGACGCCGACAGCGTTGACGCCGATGCCGACGATCATGAACGGGATC
Source organism: Acidimicrobiales bacterium (assembly GCA_046598435.1). GTDB lineage: Bacteria > Actinomycetota > Acidimicrobiia > Acidimicrobiales > VFJN01 > VFJN01. Next base: position 8,280 of record JBKJIL010000166.1, on the reverse strand, counting down.
CGGTAGTCGATGAGGAACGCAGCGGCCCCGGTGGCCCCGATGAACGGCGCCAGGTCAGCGATGTGGTGGGCGCAGCAGGCGACCATGCCGACCGTCGAGGCACCGGCGCCCGCGCCGCTCGCGGCGGCGGCGCCGTGGTGGAGGCGGTGCCGCCGCCGGAGCTCGGACATGAGCGTGATCTGGGTGCCGAACCCGCCGACGATCAGAGCGAGGTAGTACCAGTCCTGACGGGCCTGGCCGGTGAAGTGGTCCCAGGATCCCGAGGCGCCAGCAACGACGACCACGTAGAAGAGCATCAGGCCGGTGCTCGCCAGAGCGCCGGCCCTGATGCTGCGGGGGTTCATGGTTCGTCGCGCCGGGTGTGACCGGCCTGGGAGTGGTCGTGCTGCTCTCCCTGGTCACTGCCGCCGTGGTTCATGCCGCCCATCATGAAGATCATCATCAGCGGGCAGGCCAGGATGATGAGCAGCGGCACGTAGGTGAGGACCGGTAGGCCGGCGAGGCCGAGCACGAAGAGGATGCCGACGCCGATCAGCATTGGCTTGAACATCTGCTGGTGGTTCACGTTGTGCTTCTGTCGGTGTCGGCCCGCTCTGCGGGCCGGTTCTGATGGTCAGTGTGTTCACGGTCGGTGTGCTGGTGGCCGCCGTGGCCACCGTGGGTGCCGCAACCGTGACCGCCGCGGTGCATGGCCACGAAGAACCCGATGGCGGCGATCCACAGCCAGTTGTTGGCGAGGAACTCGATCACGACAGCCCCCTTCGTCCCGGCCGGACCCGGACGGGCGCGATCTCGACGTAGGAGGCGGAGTGCAGCGCGATGCGGTACGTCACCAGAGCGGCGAGCACAAGGAACCCAACGAGGATCACGACGAACGCTATGAGGGTCGTGTGGCCCAGGAGCCAGAGCATCAGCATTGCGGCACCTCCTTCGCTTTCTTGTTGTGCCCTCATCATCGGCGCTGGCCGGGTCTGTGCCATCCGGTGCAGGTACGGAACGGGGCAGCGGTCGACTACGGAGCGCCCCGCGGCGGCCCAGCTTGTGCACGGCAGGTACGCTCTCCGACACCATGTCGTTGACCAGGGCCGGAGTGTGAGGGTGGCGCGGAGCGGAGACGGTCGCCTCGACGCCGTGCTGCAGAGCGCGCTCGGGCTCGCTGCTGAGCATGACCTCGACCAGATCCTCGACCGCATGGTGCGATGCGCTGCCGAGGTCGCAGACGCGAGGTACGCGGCACTCGGTGTCTACGACGCCACCGGACGCATCGAACGGTTCGTGCCGTACGGCATCGACGACGAGACGGTCGCTCAAATCGGCCCGTATCCCGAGGGTCGCGGCCTCCTCGGCGAGGTGATCGTTGCCGCCGGCCCGATCCGGCTCACCGACATCAGCTCGGATCCGCGTTCGTGTGGCTTCCCGGCCCACCATCCTGAGATGCGGTCGTTTCTCGGAGTGCCGGTCCGAGTGGGCGAGCGCCGCTTCGGCAACCTCTATCTCACCGAGAAGCGCGGTGGGGGGCAGTTCGACGAGGAAGACGAGCGGCTCGTGGTCACCCTCGCAGCCTTCGCAGCCGCTGCTGTCGAGGCCGCCCTGCTTGTGAGCACCGAGCGGGAGCTTGCCACCGCACAGGCACGCGCCCGAGCTCAGCGGGAGATGCTTGCCCGGGTGATCGAGGCCCAGGAGGCCGAGCGAGCCAGGGTCGCCCGTGACCTGCACGATCAGATCGGACAGTCGCTCACGTCGGTGCTGCTCGGCCTGCGACTCGTCGACGGTTCCTTGTCGGGTCGGGCCCCGGACCTCGACGACGCCCGGGCCCACACCGGCGAGGTCCGCGCCCTGGTGGTGCAGGCCCTTGAAGAGGTGCGCCAGCTCGCGTTCGAGCTGCGCCCGACCGTGCTCGATGACGTCGGGCTGGTGGCGGCCGTACGCCGTCTCGCCAGCGACCTTGCCGAGCGGTTCGGTGTGACGGTTGACGTCGTGCTCGGTGGTCTCGATGACGACACCCGGTTGCCTCCGGAGGTCGAGACCGTTGTCTACAGGGTCGTGCAGGAGAGCCTCACCAATGTCGCTCGTCACGCTCGGGCGACACGTGCCACGGTCGAGATCGCGGTCGACACCGAGGGTGCGCGGGCCACGATCGTCGATGACGGCGTGGGCTTCGAGGTCGGCGATGGTCAGCTGCGTTCCCTCGGACTCGCGGGCATGCGCGAGCGGGCGTTGCTCGTCGATGGGCGCCTTGAGATCGTGTCCAGCCCCCGGCGGGGCACGACGGTCGTGCTCGAGGTGCCACGATGAGCGAGATGATCCGTGTTGCGCTGTGTGACGACCACGCCGTGGTGCGGAGCGGGCTGCGCCGGATCGTGGCCGACGAGCCCGGCTTCGAGGTGGTGGGCGAGGCCGGCACCGCCGAGGAGGCCGTCGCCGTTGCTCGCGCAGAGCGCCCCGACGTGTTCGTCATGGATCTCGGGTTGCCGGGCACGAGCGGCATCGAGGCGACCCGCCAGGTCGTCGAGGTGAGCCCGCAGACGGCGATCCTGGTGCTCACCGTGCACGACGACGTCGCGTACCTCCGTAAGGCGTTCGACGCCGGCGCCCGCGGCTACCTCGTGAAGGACGCCGCCGACGTGGACCTCGTAGTGGCCATCCGGCAGGTGGCGGCGGGGGAGGAGTACGTGCACCCGCGTCTCGGTGCCGCCCTGCTCAGCCCGAGCGCAACTGGGCACTTCGTCGGGCCGGGCGGCGAGCTGTCCGAGCGCGAGCTGGAGGTGCTGCGCCTCGTGGCACTCGGCAACACCAACGCAGAGATCGCGACGGAGCTCTACGTGTCGGTGCGCACCGTCGAGACCCACCGCGCTCACGTCCAGCAGAAGCTGGGGATCAAGGCCCGCGCCGAACTGGTCCGTTATGCCCGCGAGCACGGGCTGCTCGACGAGGACGAGGAGCTGGGTCCGTAGGCTCCCGCACGTCGATCCGTAGACGGGCCGGATGCCCAGGCAGGGCCGGGCGCGCAGAATCGGGTCGAAGGAGGTGCCCGATGGCCCTGCACACGCCCGAGGCAGCCGAGGGCGTGGCGCCATGCCCGGTGTGTGACGGCGAGCCGCTCGCCCTCGTCGTGATGCGGCACCCGGCGATGCTGCGCTTCACCCGGCAGCTCCTGGAACGGGAGTGCGGCTGCTGGGTTGCCACCGAGGTCCGCAGCGGTCCTTCGCTCGCTAGGGCTGTCGAAGAGTTGACCCCCGACCTGCTCGTGATCGATGCGGCCGACTTCCCCTCCTGCTGCCTGGCCGCCGTCGACCACATCCCCCGCGAACGGGTGATCGTCATCGGCCCCGAGCTCGACGAGGCCTACCGCGCTGTGGCCCTGGCCAATGGCGCCGGCGGGTGGCTGGCTCGCGAGGAGGTGGCCGACAAGCTCAGCGGCGAGATGCGCAGGGTGCTCGGCTGCCGCCACGACCCCTGCCCACCCGGCGAGCTCCGCTCGTCGCCGGCCCCTCGAACCAGGGCAGCGGTCAGCTGACGGTCTGCGTCGGTCCTCCCCGTCGGTAGGGACTACGGAGCAGGCTTCGGGGATTGTCCCCGATGGCGACGGGCTCCCGGTTCCGTACCGTCAACCACCAGAAGGCGGGCGAAACGAACCTGCTCGAAGGGGTCACGGCAGATGGCGCTGGAATCACCCGGTCCGACACACCCGATCGAGGTCGTCCTGGTGGAAGCACCCGCGTGCCACCTGTGCGAGGACGCCGCCCGCGCCCTCGAGGAGCTCGCGAGGGAGGGGGCGCTGTCGGTGCGGCAGGTCGACATCGCATCAGCGGAGGGGCGAGCGATCGTCCGTCGTCATCGGGCGCCGATGCCCCCCGTCGTCATCATCGACGGTGAGCTGCTGGGGTGGGGGCGACTTTCGCGAGGCAAGCTGCACCGCCGGCTCGATGAGCTCACGTCCTCGGGTGCACGAGGATGACGACGCTGCTCACCTCCGGTTCGATCCTCGCCGCGTTCTTCGCTGGCGGAGTCGCGTTGTTCGCGCCGTGCTGCATCGTCTTCCTGCTGCCTTCGTACCTGGCCGCGGCAGTGAAGAACCGGCGTTGGCGGCTTCTCCCGCTGACTCTCGCGTTCGCGGCCGGGCTCGCCGTCGTGCTCGTGCCCATCACCCTCGGGGTGCGCCTGGTTGCCTCCGCGCTCACTCGCTTCCACACGCCGCTCTATGTCGCCGGTGGTGTCCTGCTGTTCGGGCTGGCCGCGCTCGCCCTGTCGGGCCGTACCTGGAGCCTGCCCTCGTTCGTCCGCTCGCCAGATCCCGAGCGGGGCGACTCCGCCGGCGCGTTCGCGCTTGGCGTGTTCTCCGGTGTCGCCTCGTCGTGCTGTGCGCCCGTGCTGGCCGGCGTCATGACCCTCTCGGCGCTCTCGTCCACCCCAGTTGGAGCGGCGACGCTCGGCCTGGCGTACGTGTTCGGGATGACGTTCCCCTTGTTCGTCCTGGCGCTCGTGTGGGACCGATTCGACCTCGGCGAGCGCCATCTCCTGACCGCCCGGGCCGTGCACCTGCGCGTCGGGCCGCTGCGCTGGGTGACCAACACCGTCAACGTCGCGGTCGCGGCCGTGTTCGCCGCGATGGGAGCGATGGTGCTGTGGCTCGCGGTGACCGGCGAGACCACGTCGGCCCCTGGTGCCCAGCTCGCGGTGGGGCGATTCCTGTCGCGGGCGTTCGCCCGCATCGAGGGGTGGGTGGCCCCGGTTCCCGAGCCGCTGCTCGGCCTAGGACTGCTCACACTCGTCTCCATCTTCGTCCTCAGCAGCCTGCGCGACCGGCGCCGCCGCGTCGACCGCCGCGCTACAGGGCATACCGAAGGGAGCTCCCATGACGACGAAACACGCCCATCCGGCCCCGGCCACGAGGAGGCCGCCAACGCGTGCCACTCGTAGGGCCCAAGCTCGTGCCCAAGCCCGCCTGCCCCACCACCGGCGACGCTGGCCGGGCTGGGTCGTCGCGGGGCTGATCGCGCTGGCGGCGGTCGCCGTCGTCGCTGTCGGGGGGCGCAGCTCGTCCCCAGAAGCCGGTGGGACAGCACCCGGCTTCCGCCTGGCATCGACCGATGGTCGCGAGGTGTCCCTCGCCGACTACCTCGGCGAAGCCGTCCTGCTGTACTTCAACGAGGGTGTCGGCTGCGACGCGTGCTTCCTCCAGACCGCCGCGCTCGAGGCCGACCCGGCGTTCGCTGGGGTGGAGCTCACGCTCCTGCCGATCGTCATGAACCAGGCGGGCGAGGTGCAATCGGAGCTGGAGCGCTTCGGTGTACGAACCCCGTATCTCTCTGACCCCGATGGATCGGTGTCGCGCGCCTACGACACGCTCGGCAGGGGCCACCATGCGAACCTTCCGGGTCACACCTTCGTGCTGGTCGGCCCGGATGGCCAGGTGGGCTGGCGGGGGGACTACCCCGGGATGTGGGTAGAGCCGTCCGAGCTCGTCGGGTCCATCAAGGGACTGAGCGACTGAGGTCGAGAGACCCGGCAGCCCCGCCTTGGGGCCCGCACCGACCGCGCCGCCTCGCGACGAAGATCGGTGGTGAACCCGCAGCATCGAATCCGTAGTCGGGGCGGATGGCTCCAGGCGCAGGACTCGCCACGATTGGGGTGTGATCGACCAGCCAGCGCCGAGCAGCGAGCCTCAGGAGCCCTGCCCCGTTTGCGATCGATCGCCGAACGTCCTGGTTGCCATCCGTCATCCGGTGATGCGCCGCTGGACTGGCGAGCTGCTCGCCTCCGAGCATGGCTGTTGGACCCTGCGCGAACCGGGTTCCGGTGAGATGCTGGCCGATGCCATCCAGCGGACCCGACCCGCTCTGGTGGTCGTCGACTCCATCGACTTCCCTGCGTGCTGCCAGGCGGCCCTGCGCACCTTGCCGCCCGACCACGTGATCGTGATCGGCCCCGAACCCGACCGGGCCTACCGGGCCCGAGCGCTGGCCCTCGGAGCCGGCGGCTGGGTGTGCCGGGACCACGTCGGCGATGAGCTGAGCGCCGCCATGCGGGCGGCGCTCGGCTGCCGTCATCAACCCTGCGCGCCCGGCTCGCCGACCGCAGACCGTCAACCACACGCGTCCCTCACCTCTGGAGGCCTCCGATGAGCATCGCCGACGTCCTTGTCGTCCTGGGCGCGGCCAGCCTCACCGGCCTGCTCTGGCGGTTCTTCTTCGGTGCCCGACGGACGAGCCGAGCCGAGTTGCGCGGCGGGGTCCAGGAGGTGCGGATCACGGTGAAGGGCGGGTATGCCCCGGACCGTGTAGAGGTCGAGGCCGGCACCCCAGTTCGACTGCTGTTCGACCGCCAGGAGACCGGCGACTGCACCTCCCGGGTCGTGTTCTCGGACTTCGGCATCAACCGCTCCCTGCCCGCCTTCGCCACCACCACGGTCGAGCTCACGCCGCAGCACGCCGGCGAGTTCGCGTTCGCCTGCGGGATGAACATGGTGCACGGCACCCTCGTCGTCACGGGCGACGGCCACCAGCGAGTGGCCGACGACGCGGGCAGCACCGAGTCACCGGGCCGCGAGGCTGTCGCCGAGCAAGTCGCGACGCCACTACCGCCACGGTCGGCGGCGGCCGATGAGGACGTCGAGGCGGCGGCCCGGCGGACCGAGATCGCCGACCTGACCCGCCGCGTCATCCTCGGCGCGGTGCTGTCGGCCCCGGTGGCGGTCGCCGTCATGGCGTACGAGATCTTCGACGCCACCTGGGTGCCCAGCCTGCTGCTCAACCGCTGGATGCAGCTGGCGCTCATCACGCCCGTCATGGCCTACACCGGGTGGCCGATCCACCGCACCGGCTGGCTGACCCTGCGGCACCGCACCGCCGACATGAACAGCCTCATCACCCTGGGCACGATCGCAGCCTTCGGCTACAGCCTCGTGGTCACCCTGGCCCCAAACCTGCTCCCCACCGACGTGCGCGAGGTCTACTTCGAGGCCGTCGGTGTCATCATCACCCTCATCCTGCTGGGACGGCTGCTCGAAGCCAGGGCCAAGGCGGGCACGGGCGAAGCGATCCGGCAGCTGATCGGCCTGCAGGCCAAGACCGCCCGCATCCTGCGCGACGGAGCCGAGGCGGAGATCCCCGTCGAGGACGTCGTGCCCGGCGACATCGTGCTGGTCCGACCGGGCGAGAAGATCCCCGTCGACGGCGAGGTCACCGACGGCAGCTCCGCGGTCGACGAGTCGATGATCAGCGGCGAGCCGATCCCGGTGACCAAGCGCCCCGGCGACACGGTGGTCGGTGCCACGATCAACCAAACCGGCGCCTTCCGGTACCGGGCGACCAAGGTCGGGGCCGACACGATGCTCGCCCAGATCATCCGCCTGGTCGAGCAGGCGCAGGCGTCCAAGGCGCCGATCCAGCGCCTGGCCGACCTCGTGTCGAGCTACTTCGTCCCCGCCGTCGTGGTCGTCGCCATCTGGACGTTCGTGACCTGGTTCCTGGTGGGACCTGACCCGGCGCTCACCTTCGCGCTTGTGTCTGCCGTGGCGGTGCTGATCATCGCCTGCCCCTGCGCGCTCGGTCTCGCCACCCCGATGTCGATCATGGTCGGCACCGGCAAGGGCGCCACCTCTGGCATCCTGATCCGCTCGGCCGAGGCGCTCGAGACCGCCCACAAGATCGACACGATCATCCTCGACAAGACCGGCACCCTCACCCGCGGTGCTCCCGCCCTGACCGATGTCGTCACCACCGCAGGATGGAAGGACGACGAGGTGCTGCGGCTGGTCGCCTCGGCCGAGCGCTCCTCCGAGCACCCCCTCGGCGCCGCCATCGTGTCGGGCGCCACCGAACGTCACCTGGACCTTCCCGACCCGACCGAGTTCGACTCCGTCACCGGGCAAGGCATCCGGGCCACTGTCGACGGGCACCAGGTGCTGGTCGGCAACCGGCGGCTCCTCGTCGGCGCGGGCATCGATCCGGTCACGCTGGACGCGGACGCGGACCGCCTGGCCGCGGACGGCAAGACACCGATGCTCGTCGCCGTCGACGGCCAACCCGCCGCTGTGGTCGCGGTCGCCGACACCCTCAAGGACGACTCGGTCGCCGCCGTCGCCGCGCTCCAAGAGCTCGGGATCGAGGTCGTGATGATCACCGGCGACAATCGGCGCACTGCCGCCGCCATCGGCCGCCAGGTAGGGATCGACCGTGTGCTGGCCGAGGTGCTCCCCGAGCACAAGGCAGCCGAGGTACGCCGCCTCCAGGACGAGGGCCGCGTCGTGGGAATGGTGGGCGACGGCATCAACGATGC
>JBKJIL010000130.1:0-3807 GCA_046598435.1 Acidimicrobiales bacterium | reverse complement strand
TCGCGGCGACTCGTCGTGTCGTCGATCTCGACCGTCGGCAACTACGAGTACGGCTTCTACTGGTACTTCTACCAAGACGGCTCGATGGAGCTCGAGGTGAAGCTCACTGGGATCATGTCCACCAAGGCCATGGCGGCTGGCGACCGCTCGCCCTACTCCCCCGCCATAGCGCCGGGCCTCGCCGCGCCCGTGCACCAGCACCTGTTCTGCGCTCGCCTCGACTTCGATGTCGACGGCCCGCTCAACGAGGTGCACGAGACGAACGTGGAACCCGCCCCCGCCGGCGACGACAACCCGTGGGGCAACGCCTTCGCGCCCCGCACCACGCGGCTCGACCACGAGCAGGCCGCACAGCGCGACGTCGACCCGGCTCGCAGCCGGTCGTGGAAGGTCGTGAACCCGAACGTGCGCAACCGCGTCGGCGAGCCAGTGGGCTACAAGCTCATCCCCGGCGCCACGCCCACGTTGCTCGCGCAAGAGGGGTCGAGCATCCGCGAGCGGGCGCGCTTCGCCACCCACAACCTGTGGGTCACGCCCTACGCGCCCGACGAGCGCCGCCCCGCCGGCGACTACCCGAACCAGCACGTGGGCGGCGACGGGTTGCCCCGTTGGACCGAAGCCGACCGATCACTGGTCGACACCGACGTCGTCGTGTGGCACACCTTCGGCGTCACCCACATCCCTCGGCCTGAGGACTGGCCGGTGATGCCCGTGGAGCGCTGCGGCTTCCAGCTCGTGCCGGTCGGCTTCTTCGACACCAACCCCGCCCTCGACGTGGCCCCGCCGAGCCACTGCCGCTGATGGCAGCACCGATCTCCCTCAGCGGACCTCCGAGCAGTGGAGCGGTGAGGCCGCGCTGCAGGGGAACGGCGATGATGCGCCCGTGACCTCAGCTACGAACGAGACGTGCGCGGTGGCCTTCGTGTGCGCGATGCCGATGGAGCTCGCGCCGCTCGCCAAGCGCCTGCAGCTGCGCAAGACGTCGATCAACGGCGTCGCCGTGCGCTCCGGCACGATGGGCGACCGCGAGGTCGTGGCCATCGTCACGGGGATGGGCACCGCGCTGGCCACCGAGGGGACCGAGCGCCTCCTCGAGGTCGCCAGCCCGGAGCGGGTGGTGGTGTTCGGCATCACGGGCGCCGTTCACGAGGACACGCCGATCGGGGCGCTCATCCTTCCCGAGGTCGTCGTGAACAGCGAGACCGGCGCGGAGTTCCGACCGGAGCCGCTCGGCGACGGCACGCCGCACGGCACGATGTGGACCACCAACGTGATCACGCCGCCTCATGAGCTTCCCGCGCTGCGAGCTCGCGGGGTCGTGTCGCTCGACATGGAGACTGCGGCGATCGCCGCCTGCTGCGAACAGCGATCCATCCCCTGGTCGGTCGTTCGGGTGATCAGCGACAGCGCCGCGGACGGCACGGTGGTGGAGGAGGTCTTCCAGATGAGCAACCAGGACGGCACACCCAACATCGGCCGAGTCATCCGCTACGTGCTGCGCCACCCCCACCACCTTCCTCGCATGGCCAAGCTCGGCCAGCAGGTGAAGCTGGCCACGGGACTGGCCGCCGACGCCGCCATCGCCGCCGTCGCCGCCTCCTAGCCAACCCGGAGCTTCGGGGCACCAACGCGCCCTCAGCGCGCACCCATGCCCCCAACCCCGTCGGGGAGCGCTAGGGCGAGAAGGGGATGGCCGCGCTCACCCAGCCGGTGCGCATGCGGACGAGGCCCTCGGTGACCCAGGTGACGAGCTCGTCATCGCGGGAGGGGTCGCCGACCTCCAGCCAGGAGAGCACCGCCTCGACGAGCCAGCTGATGACGACTTCGGCGGACCACGCGTCGAAGGCCGGATCGTCGCTGGCGATCTGCATCAGGTCGCGGACGGCGCCGACAGCCATGTCCCGCAGCTCGTGGGAGTACGCCGCGAACTGGGGTTCACGGGGCGCGTGCCGCCAGAGGAGCACGAAGGCCGCCGGGTCCTCACGGGCCACCGTCAGCAGCGTGCGCGTCCCGATCCCGGGGGCCGCCGGTGCCACCAGCTGACGCAGCAGCTCCTCCGCCTGGCGGTCGAACACCCGCTGCAGGATGGCCCGGTAGAGGTCCTCCTTGGAGTCGAAGTGGCGATAGACGATCAGCTTCGTGACGCCGCACGCCTCGGCCACGTCCTCCATCGACGTCGCCGCGAACCCCGTGCGGGCGAAGGCGGCCGCCGCCCCGTGGAGGATGGCGGCCTGGCGCTCGTCACGCCGCAGCAGCCGCCGGGCCGGGGTCTCCACCATGGTTGCCAGCCTCTCACCCCACCCGCGCACCTTGCCGGTGTATACGGGCAAGTATACAGTTCGGGGCGGCGGCGCCAGGGGGTGCCCGCACCCAAGGGGGGACGATGACGACCGACCAGGTGACCTTCACCGAGGCCGAGCTGCTGGCCAACCACGACATGGCCGAGCCGCTCATCGAGGGCGGCGTGCGCTGCCACGGCGGCTTCGATGACGACGGGGACTACGTGTCGCCGCGCACCAAGTTCCGCGTGCCCGCCATCGAGGCCTGGGAGGCCCAGAACAGCGCCCTCTTCGGCACCACCCCACTGCACGTGCCGCTCGACACGTGGCCCGAGCACGTGCCCAACGTGGCCCAGGCCCGTCACCTCATCACCAGCGGTGTGCCCGAGCCGCTCATCGCCACCCTCACCCGGATCGGCACCGTCGAGGGCTTCGGCGCCAACATTCGCTTCCTCCAGCCCGGCGACATGCAGCAGCACTTCGACGAGGACATCCGGGGCACCGGCATCGACCACCTCGGCCGGGGCCTGTTCGAAGCCCACGGGCGCGACGAAGCCGGCTGGGAGGAGGAGGCGGGCCACAAGGACATGTGGTTCGCCGCCCGCGACATCGCCTTCGAGCACCCCACCGCCAAGATCGACGTCGATGCCATGCTGGCCCGCATGGGCTTCGGCCAGCCCGGTTCGGGCGGCGGCATGGACCTCGAGCGCGTGCTGCCCGACGACGTCGACGTGAACCTCGAGCTCATCGCCAACCTGATGATCCGGGTGCTGTTCATCGAGGTGCAGGCCTTCCACACCTTTGCGTGGGCCGATGCCTGGCTGTCCGACACCGACCTCGTCGCCGGCAACGGCAAGGCGGCCGACCTCGTCTCGTACATCCGGGCCGACGAGACGCCGCACGTCGGCTACCTCAAGACCGTGCTCACCGAGATGCGCGACCGCACGTGGGTCGGCACCGCCGGCAAGAAGCACAAGGGCGCCGACATGATCCAGATCCTGTGGGACCGCGGGCTCGAGCAGTCGCTCGGCGCCGGCCGGGCCCAGACCCGTGCCGCCGTGCTCGGCGAGGTGGAGCACTGGTGCCTGCAGCACAAGGGCGGCGCCGACATCCTGGCCCAGTTCCACGCGCTGGCCGACGCCGACACCGCGGCCGCGTGACGCCGTGAAGTTCGGCATCTTCTACGAGCACCAGCTGCCCCGTCCGTGGGAGGAGGGCAGCGAGCTCAAGCTCATCCAGGACGCCCTCGACCAGGTGGAGCTGGCCGACGAGATGGGCTTCGACGTCGTGTGGGAGGTGGAGCACCACTTCCTCGAGGAGTACTCGCACTCCAGTGCCCCCGAGGTGTTCCTCGCCGCGGCCAGCCAGCGCACGAAGAACATCCGTCTCGGCCACGGCATCGTGCAGACCGCCCCGCAGTACAACCACCCGGCCCGCACCGCCGAGCGGATCGCCATGCTCGATCTCGTGTCGGGGGGCCGCGTGGAGTTCGGCTCAGGCGGGTCGTCATCAGAGGCCGAGCTGGCCG
>JBKJIL010000089.1:0-4912 GCA_046598435.1 Acidimicrobiales bacterium | reverse complement strand
CGTGCATGTCTCCGAGATCGACCCACGGGGAGTAGGTGATGAGGTCGACCGCACGCAGGTGCTGGCGGTCGAACCCGTGAGCCAGCAGCGCAAGGAGCTCGCCCTCAGTGCGGGGCCCGATCACCAGCACATCGGCGTCGGGTCGGAGGTCCTCGACGACCGAGAGTGGGCGCACCAGCGTGAGGGATCGGACAACGGCCAGATCCCGCATCCCCGCGACGTTGTGCGAAACGGTGTTGACCGCGACACCAGGTTGCCCGTCGAGTGTCCGGAGCGACCGCCGGATCCTCGTGAACCACTCGAAGCGCACCTTGGCCACCACGAACCGGACGATGTCGATGTGGAGCAGCTGGTGAGCGGAGTGGCGGGCGAGACCCTTGTGCCTGCGCACCATGCTCGGGTTGGGCATGTGTCTCCTAGGAGGTGAGATCGAATCGACGGTAGGTCGCTGGAAGGTCGGCGACCGCCGTCAGGAGCTCGGGATGGGGATCGTGGATCGCCAAGCCAGCGACCGGCGCACCGAACAGCGAAGTCGCGTACTCCAGCTGGAACACGAGGCGGTTTCCCACGGTTGAGTTGGCCCCCTTGTGGAGCCCGCGTGTGTCGGCGAAAAACATCGATCCGCGGGGTCCCGTGACCGACACGATGTCTCCTTCGCCGTAGTGCTCCAGCACCTCTGCGTCGCTGAAGCGCCGGTCTGCTCGAAGCGGCGCCGGGAGGGCCCGATGCGATCCACGGACGTACACGTGTGGTCCGTTCTCAGGGCCGACATCGGTGAGATACGTGAACAGCTTCAGGAACCGGAGCCGATCGAGATCGAAGTGGAACTGCTGGGCCGCCGCCGAGGAGCTCGTCGTCGACGGCCGCGTCCACCACATGGCGGCAAGATCCTGTACGGGCACCCCACCCAGGTACGACTGCGCGATGGCGAGAACCGAGCGATCCGCGAGCAGGCGTTGAACGGCCTCTGACTCCACGAGCGCTTCCTCTGGCACGTCGTAGCGAACGGCGAGGACATGATCAGGGTCGAAGCGAGCGTGGGTGGGAGCGCCAGGAGCCCGTTCGGTCAGGTCACACGCCGCACTGGTCGCGAGCTCCGTCAGTGCCGAGCAAATCGGCTCCGGGAGGCGACAACCGAGCTGCACGATCCCATCACGCCGGAGGGCCTCGACGATGTCGCCGGCGGGATCCGTGATGACCCCCGATGGATCCGCCAGCGCGAGAGGCGGGTGCTCGGCGACGGACCGATCCGCCAGTGCGTCGAGGCGGGACGAACGTGGCGAGCCGAAGAGCTTCCGCATCGCTGAGTAGCCCAGCGGCGGGGTGCGCCCGGTTCGGAGAAACCGTCGATACGACGCCACCACCACCGGCTCGAGCACCAACCGCGCGCCGACGTCGCTCTGAAGCAGACGGCCGATCGCCCTTCGAGGCGAGTGCGTCACGTCTTCACAGCGACGAGATGAGAGTCGCCGATCACGAGATCCTCGGGGTCATAGTGGCGGAACGATGGATCGATGGTTGTCTCATCCACCCAGACCGAGGCCTCAGCCTCCACCGGGACCGTCGTGATCTGGACGAGTTCAAGTCCTGCACGCTCGACGTGCTTGATGTAGTCGCTGTGACGAAGGCGATTCTGGTACTGCAGCGGGGGCGAGTAGAGCCGCCACCGCCGCTGGCTGTAGCGGAGGTAGTTCAGTCTCGTGATCGACCGATCGAAGCCGGCGTAGTGATCGCCGTAGTCGATCATGGCGCTGAACACGCCGCCCGGCCGGAGGATGCGACTGCATTCCGAGAGCAGGTCGTCGAGATCGCTAGCGGGGACGTGCTCGAGCGTGCTGGTTGACGTCATGAAGTCGAAGGTGCCCTCGGGGAGTCCGGTGGCCCGCGCATCGACCGGAGCCCGGTAGGTGATCCCAAGGCCATCCACAGCCGTCGCGAGGTCATCGGCATCGGCGGCGTCCTGAAGGCGGGAGCTATCTGGGTAGCGACGGCCGAGCTCGTCGATCGTGTACCGGACGAGGTCCGGATGTGCGTGAGCTTCGCGATCCACCAGGGTCTGTTCGCCGACACCCATTCCTGCGAGGCCGACCGCTACCCCCAGATGCCAACCCGCACCGAACTCGTATCCGCGGAGATGACCCGGATCGTCCACCCCGAGCGCCGTGCACACTGCGCTCAGGTGACGCTCCGCTGAGGCCGCCATCTCATCGAACGCGGCCGACGAGGCCGGGAGGGTCCTCGTGACCTTCGTCTGCATCAGCAGGTTGAGATGGCCGCCAAATGGCACTCGGGAGAACACCTGCTGCGCGAGCGCCTTGGTCCTCCAGTTCATCGTCCCCGACCCTCGCTGCCCAGCACGGATCGGATGGTACGACCGAGGACACGGAGGTCGATGGCCATGCTCTGGTGGCGGAGGTACCAGAACTCGTACTGGAGCTTCTCCAGCGCATCGGACTCACTCCCCGCGTAGCCGTACTTCACCTGCGCCCAGCCGGTGATGCCGGGCCGCACGCTGTGACGGAGCTGGTAGAAGGCCAGCTTCTCCGAGAGCTCCTCCACGTAGTGCGGCTGCTCGGGCCGAGGGCCCACCACGGACAGGTCGCCCCGCAGCACGTTGAGCACCTGCGGCAGCTCGTCGAGGTGCGTTCGGCGGAGCACCTTGCCGACCCCGGTGATGCGCGGGTCGTCCTCGGTGGTCCACTCGTTGGCCATCTCCCCCGCGCTGATCGGCCGCATGGTCCGCAGCTTCACGATGGTGAAGATCGCCCCACCCTTGCCCACCCGCGCCTGCCGGTACAGCAGCGGGCCGCGGTTGCCGGCCAGGTTTGCGAGGGCGACGCACGGCAGCAGCACTGCCAGGGGGAGCAGGCCGATGGTGCTGAGCACAATGTCGAAGAGGCGCTTGGCCCGGCCGTAGCGGAGACGGTGCACCTCACCGATGTCGAACAGCATCGATGCCCGCTCCAGCTCGCTGAGTGGGAGCTTCCCCAACCACTCCTCGTAGAAGCTGGTGAGGGTTCTGACCCGGAGCCCGTTGGCGTGGAGCTCCGTGGCCTGGGCGACGATCGTGTCGTCGCGCTGTGCCGCTGCGTCGAGCACGAGGACCGTGGCACCGACTGCCGCGTCGATGAGCGGCCGTTGCGTCCCATGCGGCACCGCAGCGGCTGGCGTGAGGTGCACCGCCAGCGATGCTGGCTTCTCCGGGTTCAGGCCGAGCTCGCCCTCGAGGGCGAGCGCCTCCGCAGAGCCCGCGACGAGCACCACCCGGTCGCGGGCCTCTGCACGGAGGCGGCCCCCACTCGCCAGCTGCGACGAGAGCCGGAACCAGTCGGGCAGGAGCATCGCCGCTCCGAACACGACGAAGCGGGGTAGGAGCGCGTCGCCCACGAAGAGTTGCAAGAAGGAGATGGTCGCCGCCCCGGCAAACGCAGCGCCGACGGAGGAGCCCAGCACGGCCCGCTTGGTGCGGGGGAGATCAGGCAGCCCGAAGCCGTAGGCGCACAAGCACAGGATCGCTGCATACGCGATCGTCCAGCCGAACCGACCGGAACCCGTGAGGTCGTAGTGCCCGACGTAGGCGGCGTGCACCTTGGCCAGGCCGAACACCACCACGAGGACGCCGAGGTACATCACGGGCCGCGCCGCGCGCCTCATGTGAGCGTCCCCCTCGATGTCATCTCGTCAAGCATCGACGCCGAGCGGTCCTGACTCAAGGATCCCCGTGGCGCCTTCGGTCAGCGGTGGGACCGGCCAGGCCACGATGGAGGCACCAAGAGCATCTCGACGTCATAGGCGCCGAAGGCTGGGTCGGCGCTGACAACGGGGATACCGAGCTGTCGCGCTTGGCTGATGAGCAACCGGTCGAAGGGGTCGCGATGGTGAGCGGGCAGCTCGGCAACCCCGAGCACGTGGGACATCTCGACCGCCAGCGGGATCATCGCCCCTCGTTCGATCCGGGTCGGCACCCAGTGCTGGGGAGGAGCGGGCAGTACGAGCCGGCCGAGGCCGTGCTTGATGGTGATCTCCCACCCCACGACGGCGGACACCAGGCGCACGGTCGACGGGTCCTCGAGCAGCTCGATCTGGTCACCGAGACGCTCGGGCTCGCTGTGCAGCCAGAGGAACACGTGCGTGTCGAGCAGGACCCTCACGATCCGAGCGGGGCGGCGAGCTCGGCGGGCAGGGGGGCGTCGAAGTCGTCGCTGATGATGACGGCCCCTCGGTCGGTGCCGAACGCCGGCACGCCCCCGGTGGTGACCCGGGTCAACCGGGCGACGGGCTCGCCACGTCGGTCGATCACGATGTCCTGCCCGGCCAGCACCTGATCGAGGAGCCGGGAGAGCTGCGTCTTGGCCTCGTGCACCCCAACATGCACCGCCTCGTCAGACTTAGTCATGGACTTAGTCTATGCACGCACCCTGGCGCCGACCACCCTGCATCGCTGCCAGAAGCTCCGCCCCGACGGCGTAGCCGTGGTGCCCGTCGCCAGTCTCGGTCCCTGAGACGGCCACGGGCCCAGTGGTCACCCCGCCAGGAGCGGCTTCAGAAACTGGCCGGTCCAGCTGCCCTCGACCTCGGCTACCTCCTCGGGGGTGCCTTCACACACGAGGGTGCCGCCGCCGTTGCCGCCCTCGGGGCCGAGGTCGATGAGCCAGTCGGCGGTCTTGATCACGTCGAGGTTGTGCTCGATGACCAACACGGTGTTGCCCTGGTCGACGAGGCGGCTGAGCACGGTGAGGAGCTTGCGGATGTCCTCGAAGTGCAAGCCCGTGGTGGGCTCGTCGAGGATGTAGATGGTGTGACCGGTGGAGCGCTTGGCCAGCTCGCTGGAGAGCTTCACCCGCTGGGCCTCCCCGCCCGACAGGGTGGTGGCGGGCTGGCCGAGGCGCACGTAGCCGAGCCCCACGTCGAC
>JBKJIL010000331.1:0-3540 GCA_046598435.1 Acidimicrobiales bacterium | reverse complement strand
CGTCACCCATGGGCAGCCAACCCGCGACGACGGGCTGACCATCGGCGCAGAAGTCGCGCAGCACATTGCGCTGGCCCGCCATGACCAGCACATCGGTGAGCGGCTCAGCCGCCGCCGAGTCGACCCATGGCGCCACCCGAGGCAGCGCCGCCGCCACGCGGTTCCACACGTGATGGTGACGAAGTGCTCCGAGCTCGGGCAGAGCCGACGTTGCGGCCACCAGCCCGATCGAGAAGGTCTCGCGATCTCCGGGGAAGCCGAGCACCAGGAGGTGACCGAAGTCGGCCCGCACGGCCATCACTGACCACAGTGGTGGGCCGGGGTGCAGGCGCCGGAAGTGCCGGGTGAAGTAGGTGAGCGAGCACTCCTCGCTCTGTTCCGTCGGCAGCACGGCTCCGGCCGCTTCCAGCATCCGGGAGACCGGGGATCGCCGTCCCGCCGCGTCGATGAGCCACGGCGCGTGAAGGGTCGACCCGTCGGCGAGGGACACGCCGGTGATCCCGTCAGGATCCAGGTGGACCGCCCCGATGGCTGCTGGCGACAGCACCTCGACGAGTGGCTCGGCCTCCACGGCCCGACGGAGCGCGAGCTCGAACGGCGGCCGCCGGCTGAGCAGGCTCTGGAGGGCATCGTCCTCCGGCACACGAGCCTCGGCTGGGAGCAGGTCGAGCAGCAGGCCGCTGAGCTGCGTTCCGGATGCGAGCAGCGCATCGAAGACGTCCGGTGCAAGATCGCGCAGCTTGCTCGTCGCCCGCGCTTGGAAGAGGTGGGGCAGCTTCGCCTGCGGGACGCTCTGCCGCGCCCACTGCCCGAAGGCGTCGTCGACCCCGATGCCCGTCGGCGGTGGATCCTTGTCGATCATGGTCACTTGCAGCCCACGACGGGCGAGGCCGATGGCGGTGCCGAGGCCAGCGATGCCGGCACCCACCACCACCACCTCCGGATCCCCCATGGGCACAGCCTCGCAGAGAACGTCGCGAGCCGAGTGGGGCGCAGGTCAGGGCGCGGTGTTGGCGAAGTCGAACACCATCTCGTTGAGCACGCCGATGCCAGCGGTGGCCGCGCCCTGCGTGCCGAGCAGGTTCGGGTGCACCGGGTACGACGGTGGGGCCAGCAGGATGCCGTTGACCCATGCCAGCCCTGGCGGTTGGCACATGTCGTGACCGACGCTGGGTCCGTACCAGTCGACGTAGTGGGCGAAGTGGCGGCCCGTCTCGTCGACGGCGCCAGCGGCGGCGGCGCTGATCGTGGCGTTGAGGCCCTTCTCGGCGTCGCGCAGGTAGGCAGCGTCGGTGGGCAGGATCGGGAGGTAGGGGTAGCAGCCGTCGCGCAGCTCGGGAGTCAGACCCTCTCGGTGCTCGGGGAGCAGCGCCGGATAGCCGAACACCAGCACCTCGGCCTTCGGCGCGCGGGTGTGGATGCCGGCGAGCACCGCGTCGAGCGAGGTGCGCAGCACGCCGAGGCGGTGCTGGATGATGTCGCCGTCGATGGTCGGGTCGCCGACGTGGTTCTTGTTCTCGTAGTGGGTGCGGCACGGCGTGCCACCTACCTGCTCGGGGGGCTGCACGCAGTAGTCGGTGAGCTCGCCGAAGCCGAGGTCGTTGCCACCGATGCCGATCGACACCAGCGTGACCACCTCGTTGGCGCCGACGTGATCGAAGGCGCTGAACTGCGGCGGCTGGTACCCACCGCCGGGGAGACCGTCCTGCGCCTCGGTCATGTGCTTCGTGCGGGCGCTCCCACACGAGATGTCGATGAAGCCGGGGTGGGCGGGGTGCTGGCCGAGCTCCTTGGTGAGGTCGTTGGGGTCGTAGAGACCGAGGTGCTGCGCGATGAGGTGCGGGTAGTTTCGGTCGCTCTTGCCGCAGGTGTAGGGGTCGTTGGGATTGTTGTACCCGTCGGACCCACCCCAGGTGCCGGCCGGCTTCGAGATCAGGGGTGCCGCCGTGTAGGAGTCACCCAGGGCGATGTACACGGGGGTAGGAGGCGAATCCGCGCGCGCGATGGGGGTGAGCAGCGCCGCACCCATGGCCACCAGGCCCAGGATCGTCAGCGCAGCGCGAGAACCGGATGAATGGGGCATAGAGGCACACTTCGCCACAGCGGCCGTCCGCACCTCTCTGTCGGCTCAGGTGAATCTGCCGGCTCAGGTGAAGCGCGTCACCCAGCCCTGCTGCCGGAACCGCCGCAGCTGGCGCAGCACGAACCAGAAGGCGAGCCCGACCGCCACGAGCGAGCCGAAGCCGGCGATGAGGAGGTCACCGACGGCCAGGCCTCCGCCCTCGATGCCGAGGCGGGTGGCGTCGAAGGCCCGGGTGAGGGGGATGATCCGGGCGACGGCCTGGAGACCGCCGGGGAGCGCATCCACCGGGTAGAACACGCCCGAGAGCGGCATCAGGAGCACGAGCGTTCCCCACGAGAACACCTCGGCGCTGTCGCCGAACTGCAGCGTCAGGCCGACGACGAGGAGCGCGACGGCCCAGCCGAACACCAGCAGCACACCGGCCGCCGGTGCCAGCACCCATCCGGCGGACGTGGGGTCGATCGCGTAGAGGCCTCCGCCCACCGCGCCGATGAGCCCCACGGCGACCAACGTGCGGAACAGGCCCACCACACCGAGGGCGACGGCGTACTCGATCTCCCGGATCGGCGTGGTGAGCAGGTTGAGCACGTTGCGCGACCACACCTCCTCGAGGGATCCCAACGACCCGGCCAACGTGAGCTGCCAGACGAGGTGGAAGAGCATGATGCCCGTGAAGAGCAGTCGCACCGGTGCCCTGCCGGTGCCGTAGGCCACCCCGATCGACGAGAACAGGACGACGTCGACCACCGGAAGGGCCAGCAGCAGGAACCACATCCCGGGGTTGCGATACTGCACGAGCGCCTGACGACGCACCACAGCCCACACGTGCCGCCAGCTGAACTCGGTGTCAGCGTGTGTGGTCACAGCTGGGCCTCCCGATGCCGAGCGGCTTCGGCGAGGAACAGCGCCTCGAGCGATGCGTGCCCGCCGTCGGCCGCGACCTGGTTCGGCGGCCCGTCGGCGATCACCTGGCCTCCGCGCAGGAACACCACCCGCTCGGTGAGCGTCTCGACCTCGCGCATGTCATGGCTCGTCAGCAGCAAGGCCGTGTGATGCTGCTCGTTGATCTGGGCGAGGCGGTCGCGCACGCGGAAGGCGATGTCCGGGTCGAGCGACGCCGTCGGCTCGTCGAGCACGAGCAGGCGCGGCCGGTGCAACGTGGCCTTGGCGATCCCGACCAACGTTCGCTGGCCCGACGACAGGTGCATGCAGAGCTTGCCGCGGAGGTGATCGATGTCGAGCTCGCGGATCACATCGTCGACGGCTTGCTCAGGTTCGGCCACCTCGGAGAGGTCGGCGAAGAACCGCAGCGCCTCGGTGACCTTGAGCCGGTCGGGGAGGGGGAGGTATCCGGCCGCGAAGCCGACTGAGCGCATCGCAAGGTGGCGCTCGACCGGAAGGGGGTGGCCCGCGATGTGGACGGTGCCTTCGTCGGGGTCGATGGCGCCGAGCATCAT
>JBKJIL010000220.1:0-12123 GCA_046598435.1 Acidimicrobiales bacterium | reverse complement strand
TCGCACCACCACTCCCGCCGCCCACGAGGATCGGGTACGCGCCGCACTGGCGGCCATCGCCGAGGCACCCGGACGAGCCGACGAGGCCGCCGCCTGGCACCAAGTGCGCTCCGGCATCGGGGCGGGCTCGGCCCGTCGGCGCCACCGAGCCCTGCTGGGCCTCTCCGCCACGGCGGCCGCCGCGGCCGCCGTGGTCGGCGTCCTCGTGCTCAGCACCCAGGACGACCGACAGTCGATCGAGGTGGGACCGGCGCGGACCGACACGACCCTCGAACCCAGCCCTCCGACGTCCTCGCCCGCCGAGCGCGCCACCACCACCTCGGTGGCGGACACCCCGCCGGCCGGCTTCCCGGCCCACCCGCTCGCGGTGGTCGTCGACGAGAACGGCACGCAGCGCCTGGACCTCTACGACGCCGACACCGGTGCCATCGTGGCCAAGAGCCTCGCCCGAAGTGTCCACTCGATCAGCGAGGTCTCGTTCGGGCCCGACGGCACCGTGTACTTCACCGAGGAGTTCGGTGACTCGAGCACCATCCGGGCCACGGCGTGGGATGGGTCAGCCCGGCCCGTCACGCCCTTTGGCGCCGGCGACGAGACCCGCAGCCCAGCCATCACCCACGATGGCCTGACCTTCGCGTACGTGCACCAGGGCGTGGCCACCACCGGCGCGGAGATCGTCCTCGTCGACATCGCGTCGGGCGATCGGCGCACCTTGCGCTGGGCTGCCGACGAGGAGGACTTCTTCCGCACCGGCGGTCACATCAGTGGCCTCGAGTGGTCGCCGGCCGGCGACCGACTGCTGTTCGTCCTCTCGTACGAGGGCTCCGAACCCCATGTCATCGACGCCACGGCCACCAGCCTCAGCGAGGCGACGATCATCAGCAGCCTGAGCGCGTATCGGGCCCACTGGTCGGGCAAGCACGAGGTGATCGGGATCAACAGCTGCTGCTACCCCGAGCACGACGAGCCACACGAGCTCCGACGGGTGGGGCTCGGGGGCGAGACCTCGACGATCACGGCCGCCGGCGAGCCGCTCGACTTCGACATCGGCGGCGAGGGCCGGCTCGCCATCGTGCGAGCGGACGGCACGGTGGCCCTCATCGACGAGCACGGCGCCGTGACCGAGCTCACGATCGCCGGGACCGTCCTCAGCGTGGGGTTCTGAGCGGGACGAGGAGGCCCCGCAGCCCGCCTACGCTCCCGTCGATGGATCACCCGCTGCGCCGCATCGCTGTCGTCAACCGCGGCGAGGCGGCCATGCGGCTGATCAACGCCGTGCGAGAGCTCCGCCACGAGCACGGCGTGGACATCAGGGCCATCGCGCTGCACACCCGGGCCGAGCAGACGGCGATGTTCGTGCGGGAGGCCGACGAGGCGGTGTGCATCGACGATGGCCGACCGGAAGGATCGGCCAGCCCGTACCTCGACCTCGAGGCCCTGGAGCGGGCGTTGGTGGCGGCCCGGGCCGACGCGGCGTGGGTCGGGTGGGGGTTCGTGGCCGAGCGCCCCGAGTTCGCCGAGCTGTGCGAGCGGCTCGGCGTGGCGTTCATCGGCCCTCGTCCCGAGGTCATGCGCCGGCTGGGCGACAAGATCGAGGCCAAGCGGCTGGCCGAGCGCTCCGACGTGCCTGTCGCGCCATGGAGCGGTGGGCCCGTCGAGACCGTCGACGAGGCACGGAGGCATGCCGCCACCATCGGGTATCCCCTCATGATCAAGGCCACCGCCGGAGGTGGTGGCCGTGGCATCCGCCGGGTGGACGACGACGACGGCCTGGCCGCCGCCTTCGAGAGCGCCCGGGCCGAGGGGCTGAAGGCCTTCGGCGACGCCACGGTGTTCATGGAGCGAGTGGTCACCGACGCCCGCCACGTCGAGGTGCAGCTCATCGGCGACACCCACGGCACCGTGTGGGCGGTGGGCGTCCGCGATTGCAGCATGCAACGGCGCAACCAGAAGGTGATCGAGGAGTCGGCCTGCCTCGCCCTGACCCCCGAGCAGGACCGTGAGCTGCGGGCCGCCGCCGTCCGCCTCGCCGAGGCCGCCGGCTACGAGAACGCCGGCACCGTTGAGTTCCTCTACCAGCCCGCCGAGCAGCGCTTCGCGTTCCTGGAGGTCAACACGCGCCTCCAGGTCGAGCATCCGGTCACCGAGCTGACGACCGGGCTCGACCTGGTCAAGCTCCAGATCCACCTCGCCGGCGGCGGGCGGCTGGAGGGCGACCCCCCGCCCACGGTGGGCTACGCGATCGAGGCCCGCCTCAACGCCGAGGACCCGCAACGGGCCTTTGCCCCCGCCCCGGGCACCATCGAGACGCTCACGTTTCCGCTGGGGCCGGGGCTCCGCGTCGACACCGGCGTGGCGGAGGGCGACGTCATCCCCGCGGCATACGACTCGATGATCGCCAAGCTCATCGCCTACGGACGCCACCGCGACGAGGCCCTGGCCCGCCTGCACCGGGCGCTGTCGCAGACCACCGTGCTCGTGGCGGGCGGTACCACCAACAAGTCGTTCCTCCTCGACCTGCTGGAGCGCCCGGAGGTGCGGGCCGGCGCGGTGGACACCGCCTGGCTCGACCGGCTCACGGCGACCGATGGGCACCTGCCGACGCGCCTGGCCGACGTCGGCCTCGTGGTCGCCGCCATCGATGCCAACGACCTCCAGGCGGCCATCGATCGCGCCACGTTCCTCAGCTGGGCCAGCCGGGGCCGACCCCAGACGGACACGGCGATCGGTCGCACGATCGAGCTGCGCCACGGCCGACAGCCGTGCCCGGTCACCGTCAGGGCGCTCGGGCCCAGGCGGTTCGAGGTCGAGCTGGATGGCGTGGTGGCGGTGGTGGACGTGGAGCGGATGGGTCGGGGCCGCAGCCGCCTCACGATCGGCGACCGGGTCTTCGGCATCGTGTCGTCGATCCAGGACGCCGACCACCTCGTCGAGGTCGACGGCGTGGCGCACCGCTTCTCGCGCGACGACGCCGGCATCATCCGCGCCCCGGCCGCGGCCCTCGTCGTCGGCATCGACGTGGCGCCCGACGACGCCGTGGAGGTGGGAGCTCGCCTGGCCGTCGTCGAGGCGATGAAGATGGAGATCGCCGTCACCGCACCCCTCGCCGGCCGGGTGCGCGACGTCTTCGTGACCACGAACGTGCAGGTGGCTGCGGGCACCCCGCTGTTCCGTATCGAACCGCTCACCGATGGTGCTGCGGCCGACGACGGCTCGGAGCCCATCGGTCTCGCCGCGCTGTGCGCCGATCGTCGCGCCGTCGACGCGCTCGAGCTCGTGCGGGCGTCGCTGCTGGGCTTCGACGTCGCCAGCGCGACGGCGCGGCAGTGCCTCGACGACCTGGACCGCACGAAGGTCGGCCTGCTCGAGGTCCTCGACGCCTTCGCCGACCTGTGCGCCCTCGCCCCTGAGCGTCGCGACAAGGACGCCGACGCGGACGCTGACGTCCGGCCCTCCCCCGAGCACCTCAGCACCTACCTGCGCTCACTGGACGCCGAGCGCGAGGGCCTGCCGGCCTGGTTCAGCGATCGCCTGGTGCGGGCGCTGGCCCACTACGGCGTGACCGATCTGACCCCCAGGCCGGCGCTCACGGACGCGCTCCGACGGATCTTCATCGCCCAGCAACGACGCAGCGAGCAGGTGGCCATCGTCGTCGCCCTCCTCGAAGGCCCCTTGCCGGTCGACGGGCTGCGGGAGACGCTCGATCGCCTGATCGAGGCGACCCGGCGGCGGTATCCGTCGATCACGAGCCTGGCCCGAGGCGTCCGCTACGGACGCTTCGACCGCCCCCACATCGATCGAGCCCGGGCCGATGTGTCCGTGCTGATGAAGGAGCTGGCGGCCGCCCTCGTCGCATCGGACCACGAGCGCCCGGAGCTGGGCGAGCAGCTCGTTGCCTGCCCCCAGCCGCTTCGACCCGTGCTCGCCGAGGAGCACCTCTTCGCCGACACGGAGTCCCCCGGGGCGCTGCTGGCCGTCCTCACCCGCCGGTACTACAAGATCCGTGACCTGGCTTCCGTCCGCGTCGAGCGGGCGGGCGACGAGGAGATCTGCCGGGCGGAGTACCTCCACGACGGCCGTGCGGTGCACATCGTGGCCGTGCGCGTGCGCGGTGACCGCCTCACCGAGGCGCTGGCGGTGGCCGCCGAGGTCGCGGCCACTGTGGCCGATCCCGACACCGTCACCGTCGACCTGTACCTCTCATCGCCGGGAGCCCGCCCGATGGACACGAGCGCCGCGTCGGCACGGCTGCGGGAGGCGCTCAGTGCGGCCGGGGTACCCAGGGCGATCCGGCGGGTGGCGCTCATCCCCGCCGACGCCGAGATCGATCTGCTCACCTTCCGACGGGCCGGCCCGGGGGGCGTGCGGCCCTACTGGATGGCGTCGGAGCCCGACCCGGAGACCTTCGCCGAGGACATCAAGTTCCGCGGCCTGCACCCGATGGTCGCCCGCCGTCTGCAGATGTGGCGCTTGAAGAACTTCGAGATCACCCCGCGCCCGGCGCCGGGCGAGCTCCACCTCTTCGACTGCGTCGCCCGCGACACACCGTCCGACAGGCGGCTCATCGCGGTGGCCGAGGTGCGCGACGTGACACCGGTGCGTGACGGCCACGGGCGTGTCGTCGCCCTGCCCGAGGTGGAGCACGTTCTCGTCGGCTGCCTCGACGCCATCCGACGGGCCCGGGCCGACCTCCCTGATGGGCACCGCCTGGAGTGGAACCGCGTCCTGCTCTACGTGTGGCCCGTCGTCGACCTGCCCCTCGAGGAGCTCAGCGTCGTCGCCCGCAGCCTCACCCCGCTCACCGAGGGCCTGGGCATCGAGCAGGTGGTGGTGAGCGGACGGCTGGTCCTGCCCGGGAGCGACGAGCCGGTGGAGACGGTCATGCGCCTCGGCTACGAGCCAGGGCGGGGCCTCACGATGCGGCTCACCGAGCCTCCCACCGAGCCCATGCAGCCACTCGACGACTACACCCGCAAGCTGGTCCAGACCCGCCGCCGCGGACTGGTGTACCCCTACGAGCTGGTGCCGATGCTGCGCGGTCAGGCGGGCACCTTCGTCGAGCACGACCTCGATGGCCACGGCCGGCTCGTGGCGGTGGACCGCCCGCCGGGCCAGAACCAGGCGGGGGTCGTGGTCGGCGTGGTCACCACCCGCACGCAGCGCTACCCCGAGGGCGTCACGCGGGTCGCAGTGCTGGGCGACGCCACCAAGGCGATGGGGTCGATCAGCGAGCCCGAGTGCCTCCGGCTGCTGGCCGCCATCGACCTGGCCGAGGAGCTGCAGGCGCCGATCGAGTGGTTCGCGCTGTCGGCCGGCGCCAAGATCGCCATGGACTCAGGCAGCGAGAACCTCGACTGGGTGGCGCAGGTGCTGCGCCGACTCGTCGAGCACACGCAGCAGGGTGGCGAGGTGAACATCGTCGTCGCCGGCATCAACGTGGGCGCCCAGCCGTACTGGAACGCCGAGGCGACGATGCTGATGCACACCAAGGGCATCCTCGTCATGACGCCCGACAGTGCGATGGTGCTCACCGGCAAGCAGGCCATCGACTACTCGGGCGGCGTGTCGGCGGAGGACAACTTCGGCATCGGCGGCTACCAGCGGATCATGGGCCCCAACGGTGAGGCTCACTACTGGGCGCCCACCCTGGTCGCCGCCCACGCCATCCTCGTGGACCACTACGACCTGTCCTACCGGGCTCCCGGTGAGCGCTGGCCCCGCCGGGCCATCACCGCCGACCCGGTCGACCGTGACGTCCGGTCCGAGCCGCACCGAGTCGACGGCGTCGAGTTCACGACGGTGGGCGACATCTTCTCGGCCACCGCCAACCCGGACCGCAAGAAGCCCTTCGACATCCGCACCGTGATGGACGCCGTGATCGACCACGACCGCGATCCGCTGGAGCGCTGGCCGGAGATGGCCGAAGCCGAGATGGCCGTGGTGTACGACGCCCGCCTCGGCGGGATGGCCGCGACGGTGATCGGCATGGAGTCGCGGCCCATGCCCCGACATGGCGTCACCCCGGCCGACGGGCCGGCCCAGTGGTCGGCGGGCACGCTGTTCCCGCTGTCGTCCAAGAAGGTGGCCCGGGCGATCAACGCGGCCAGCGGTTGCCGCCCCGTCGTGATGCTGGCCAACCTGTCGGGGTTCGACGGCTCGCCCGAGTCGTTGCGGCGGTTGCAGCTCGAGTACGGCGCCGAGATCGGCCGGGCCATCGTCAACTTCGACGGGCCGGTCGTGCTGTGCGTCATCTCCCGCTACCACGGCGGCGCGTTCGTCGTGTTCTCCGCCAAGCTCAACGACGACATGGAGGTGCTCGCCGTCGAGGGCTCCTTCGCGTCGGTGATCGGCGGTGCACCAGCGGCCGCCGTGGTGTTCACCCGTGAGGTCGACGACCGCACGCGCGCCGACGAGCGCGTCAAGGCACGAGAGGCGGCCGTCGCCCACGCCGCCCCCGACGACACCAGCTTCCGTCAGGCCGAGCTGGCCGCCACCTGGGAAGCGGTGCGCACCGAGAAGCTGGGCGAGGTGGCGGCCGAGTTCGACGCCGTGCACAGCGTCGAGCGAGCCCTGGCCGTGGGCTCCGTGCATCGCATCGTCGCCGCTGCCGATCTGCGAGCCGAGCTCATCGCGGCCGTCGACCGAGGCATGCGCCGCATCGACGAACGCTGACCGAGGGCGAACGACGTGCGGCGGTTCAGGGGCGCGGGTGAGCTGCGTCGTAGGCGGCGCGGATCTCGGGGCGGAGACGGCCCTTGGCGGCGACGTCGTAGCCGCCCGCGATGGCCCACGCTCGGATCTCCGCGGTGGTGGCGCCGGCAGCCGGAAGTGGGCGTGCGGCTGGGTGACAGAGTGCTGACGGATCTCGCTGACTGAGTGGCCACCGATGAGCAGCTCGACGCTTTGATCGCGCCGCGTTACTCAGAGGCGGATCGCATGCCTTCGAGGAGGTGAGGCACGTCGCGGGCGATGGCGGTCCACATGATGTCGTCGTCAACATGGAAGTAACCGTGGGCGAGGATGGTCCGCATGCCCACCAGATCCCGCCAGGCCACTTCGGGATGCTCGTGCTTGAACTCGTCGGACAGGCGGGCCGCGGCCTCTCCGATGATCTCGAGCCATCGCTGAGCCGCCGCTTGGATGACCGGGTCGGACCGGAAGCGGTCATGGTCCGCTCCCACGTGCTGCACGATCTGGTCGCAGGCCTCGATGATGTCGACAACCCGGGCCTGGTCATCCCTCACAGAGGAACAGCCTCCTCCAACACGCGAGTGCGCACGCGGGACTTCAGGCTCGCCTCGGTTACCACGTCGACATCGACACCGAGGAGCTCCGTGAGATCCATGAGGAGTCCGCCCAGATCCACCAAGCTCCGGCCCGGCTCGAGATCGACGAGGAGGTCGATGTCGCTCGACGGCCCGGCCTGGTCACGTGCGACGGACCCGAACACCCGAAGGTTCGTCGCTCCTCGTCGGGACGCTACGGCAACAAGCTCCCCCTTGACCCGGCGCAGGCCAGCCAACGTCAGTTCGATCTTTTGCGTGGCAACCACCTGCCCATGATGCCAGTTGGTCGGGTGAAGGGGCAGGACAACCTCGTCCCAGACGTCAGCGAGAACCGCGCTGACAGGTTGCTGACGCGCAGGCCCGATCTGAACGTACGTCACGGGGCTGCCAAAGAGATTCTCGATCGGCAGCGCGAAGAGCAACCTGGTAGTCGGGCCCAGGTAGGTCGACACCGACCAACGCGTGAGAGCACCCCCAACGGGCCGATCGATGGTGTCGAGCATCTCGGCCAAGACTCGCCGGTCGAAGCCCGCGTCGATCTCGGCCGCCAGGTGGAGCATGTCCTCGCGGTCGAATCGCTCGGACAGGTGCTCGACATCCAGGAAGTCGCGCAGGGCGGCGCGTCCGAACAGGGCGAGCACCTTTCACGAACCCAGCTCACTCCGGCAGTGCGAAGAACACGTTGAGCACGTCCCGCTGGAGGTCGCTCAGGCCCTCACCCATGGCCGCGAGCCTGGTCGATCACCGGCTGCCACGCGGCACGCACGGCCCGCGGGAGGACGAGGTCGTCCCACCCGTCGACGAGCAACACGCCGTCGATGAGGTGCTCGACATCCTCGGGGCGTCCCTCCCGAAGGATCGCTTCGTAGGCACGAAGCCGCCGTGGCCGATCCGAGAGATCGACGGTCCGGTCCCGGCTCGAACAGTCCACGTGCAACGGCAGCTCGACCGTGGCCAACGCCGCGCTCGGTTCGAGCCGAGGGAGCACGTCAGGCACCGAGGCGACGCGACCACGACCGACCGGGAGCTCGGTCCAGCGCGGTTCACGACCGAGCTGCAGCGACCGACCTGCCACCGCCAGGATCCGCTCCGCCGTCTCCAACATCGGCGACACCCGACCGAGCTCATCGGCCGACAGCGTGGGTCGCGACGTCGCGGCGCGACGGGCCAGCTCGGTGATCGAGAGGCCCGCCTGCTCGCGCGCCTGCGTCAGCAGCGTCCTAGTCACACCCAGAACGTGCGCGACAACTCTGCTCGCTCGGGGGCCTACGTCGATAGAGACTCGCAGAACGCGAACGAGGCCCGCCGGAACGGCGAGCCTCGACTCACTGAGCACCCCCAACGGGATTCGAACCCGTGCCGCCACCTTGAGAGGGTGGTGTCCTAGGCCACTAGACGATGGGGGCTTGTACTCGTCGTGAAGGGAGCACGATAGCCGGGGGGCCAGGGTGCAACACCTTCGCGACTTGCTCGGGGGGGAGGACTCGAACCCCCAACGACTGGACCAGAACCAGCTGTGTTACCGATTACACCACCCCCGAAGGTCCACCCAGGATAGCCAGTCCCGGTACCAGCTTCCCCACCCGCGAGGCACGGGCGAGGGCGCTGAAGCCGAAGATGCGGGCGAACGCGACCCGCAGCGCCTCCGCCGCGAAGCGTCCGAGCTCCTGGAGGCCCGTGATCGGGCTGGTCCGGGTCGGCGACGTCACCGCGTCGAATCCAAGCTGGCGCGCGATCGACCGGACGCGCAACGAGTGGAACGGATCCGAGACCAGCGTCACGCGACGGACCCCCTCCTCCTGGAGGAAGAGCGCCGATGCCGCCAGAGACTCGAACGAGTTGTGGCTCGTCGTCTCGCGCCGGATCACGTCATCGGGAACGCCGAGACCATGGAGGTACTGGGCGCCGGCGGTCGCCTCGGTGAACCGGTCCCCGGGAAGGCTGCCGCCGGTCACCACGATCTGCGGGGCGACGCCCTCGCGCCACAACTGTGCCGCGTGGTCGAGCCGGGCCTGGAACACCTTGCTCGGACGTCCGTCGAACTGGGCGGCGCCGAGCACGATGATCGCCTGCGTCGGCGTGCGGTCGTCGCTCTCCGCAGCTCGCCAGACCTGGAACAGCGTGACCAGGTAGTACCCGACGCAGAGCAGCACGAGCCCGAGCGCGATTCGGCGAGCCACGCGCCGGGTCAGCCAGGCCATGTGCCGGCCCCCTCCCTGCGCTACCCGGGGAGCCGCGCGCGCGCGGCGCGCAGCCGCAGGAGCGTCCGCTCGCGGCCCAGCAGCGCGATGGCGTCGAAGACCGGCAGCCCGGCATGGCGACCCTCGATCGCGGCGTAGATCGCCGGCATCACCTTGCGGGGCTTGAATTCCCTGGCCTTCAACAGGTCGAGCAAGTCGACGGGCTCCCCGTCCCACTCCCGCTCGGCCACGTGGTCCTCGGCCACCGCGAGGACGTCGTCGACCTGCTCGGTCGCGACGAGCTTGTCCCACGACTCGGGCGCGATCTCGAACTCGTCGTCGGCCACGAAGAGGAAGTCCATCTGGTCGAGGAGCGACCCGATGGTGACCGCGCGCTCCTGCCCGATGCGCAGGCCGGCCCGGAAGAGCTCGTCGTCGAGGCGATCACCGAAGCGCGCCTCCGCGAGCGGACGGGCACGCACCTCGAGGTCGCTCAGTGAGAGCCGGCGGATCCACTGCCCGTTCATCCAGTCGAGCTTGTCGTGGTCGAACGCGGCCGCCGCGTGCGTCACCCCCTCGAGGGTGAAGGCCTCGAGCACCTCGTCGAGCCCCATCACCTCACGCCCGTCGTCGGGCGACCAGCCCAGGAGGGCGAGGTAGTTGCACACGGCCTCCGGCAGGTATCCCGCGTCCCGGAACTCCTCGAGTGCGACCGCGCCGTGGCGCTTGGAGAGCTTCGCGCGGTCGGCCCCGAGGATGAGCGGGAGATGCGCGAACGACGGCGGAGGTCCCCCACCGAGCGCCGCCCGCAGCGCGAGCACGCGATGGGTGGAGTCGAGCAGGTCCTCACCCCGGATGACGTGGGTGATCCCCATGGCCATGTCGTCGACGGCGTTCGCGAGGAAGAAGAGTGGCGTGTCGTCGGCGCGCAGGATCACGAAGTCGTGCACCGACTCCCACTCCACTGTGACCTCGCCCCGGATCTCGTCGACGAAGGCGCTCGTGCCGTCGTCGGGAGTCCGGAACCGCAGGGAACGTGCACGACCCTCCGCGACGAATGCCGCCCGCTGCTCCCCGCTCAGCGCGCGACAACGCCCGTCGTAGCCGGGCGAGCGTCCCGCAGCCATCGCCGCGTCGTTGCGCTGCTTGATCTCGTCGGGGGTGCAGTAGCACTCGTACGCGAGACCCCGATCGAGCAGATCGGCAGCGGCAGCCCGGTACTCGTCGAACCGCTCGCTCTGGAGGACCGGACCCTCGTCCCAGTCGAGGCCGAGCCAACGCAGCGTCTCCTGGATCCCGACGACCCACTCGTCCTTGGACCGCGCCCGGTCGGTGTCCTCGATCCGCAGGACGAACGCGCCGCCGTGGTGGCGGGCGAACAGGAAGTTGAACAGCGCCGTCCGCGCGGATCCCACGTGCAACGATCCGGTGGGGGCCGGGGAGAAACGGACACGCACGCTCATCTGGAGACCCTCATCTGGGCATTCTCACCCATCAGACGCGGGTGTACTCGTCGAGCAACCAACGGGCCACGACGATGCGCTGCACCTGGTTCGTGCCTTCGTAGATCTGGGTGACCTTGGCGTCGCGCATCATGCGCTCGAGCGGGAACTCGCGGGTGTACCCGGCGCCGCCGAGCACCTGTACCGCGTCCGTCGTGACCGACATCGCCGTGTCCGACGCGAAGAGCTTCGCCATCGCAGCCACCTTGGACGTCCCCTCCGCACCGGCATCCGCCATCGCGCACGCCCGGTACACCAGGAGCCGTGCGGCTTCCAGGCGCGTCGCCATGTCGGCGAGCATGAACTGGATCCCCTGGAAGTCGGCGATCCTCGACCCGAACTGCATGCGCTCGGTCGCGTAGACGGCGGCCGCGTCGAGGGCCCCTTGCGCGATGCCCACGGCCTGGGCGCCGACGATCGGCCGCGACCCGTCGAGCGCGCCCATCGCGTACCCGAACGCCGCGCCCTCCTCACCGATCAGGTTGTCGGCCGGCACGGCACAGTCGTCGAGCACGACCTCGCCCGTCGGTGAGCCCCGCACGCCCATCTTCGACTCGAGCTTGCCGATCGAGAACCCGGGTCGGTCGCGCTCGACGACGAAGGCACTGATGCCCCGCGACCCCTCGGCGCCGGTCCGGGCGAACACCGTGTAGAAGTCGGAGATCCCTGCGTTCGTGATCCACATCTTGGTGCCGTTGAGCACGTAGTGGTCGCCGTCGCGCACGGCACGCGTTTGCAGTGAGCCGACGTCGCTCCCCGCCTGGGCTTCGGAGAGGCAGTACGAGCCCTGCCACTCGCCGGTCACGACCTTCGGCACGACGCGCTCGATCAGCTCCGGCGACCCGTGGGAGAGGATCGGCGCGCACGCCAGCCGCGAGATCAGGACGAACAACGACGACGAGGCGCAGGCGCGAGCGACCTCCTCGACGAGCAAGGCGTAGGCGACCATGTCGCCTCCATCCCCGCCGTGCTCGACCGGGTACGGCAGCCGCACGAACCCCGACTCGCGGTAGGCGTCGAACGAGGCCTGCGGGTACTCGCCTCGTTCGTCGGCCTCGGCCGCATGAGGCGCGATCCGCTCCTCGGCGAAGCGCCGGAGCGCGACGCGGAGCTCGGCATGCTCGGCGGAGAGGAGGAACGCACCCATCGCGCCGC
>JBKJIL010000162.1:0-23404 GCA_046598435.1 Acidimicrobiales bacterium | reverse complement strand
GCGACCCGGCCCACTGCGACCCGGCCCACTGCGACCCGGCCCACTGCGACCCGGCCCACTGCGACCCGAAGTACTCGTGCGCCCGGAACCCCATGAGGCCGTTGGCGCCTCGGTCGGACATGCACTGGCCCGCGGGCAGGCGCAGGCAGGCGGCGCCACGGGTCACCTGGAGCGAGCCACCGCCGACCGCCGGCACGACGCCCTGGTTGGAGGCCGCCAGCGAGTTGCTGGCGACCGCCGACGCCGCGTTCAGTGCACCGGCACCAGCCGAGGCGGCGGGCACCCCGGCGACCGCTGTGGCGGTGCCCATGAGCCGGGCCTTGACCTGGTCGGGGTTGAGCTGCGGGGTGCGGGAGAGGACGAGGGCGGCCGACCCGGCGGTGATGGCCGATGAGAACGACGTACCGGAGCCCTTGAAGTAGAGGTCGCCGACCCGTGCGCTGGGAGCGCTCTGGTCGATGGTGGAGCCGGGGGAGCGCACCGAGACGACCGACTTTCCGGGCGCCAGGAGGTCGGGCTTGGCGATGCTGTTCGACGCTGTCGGCCCGCTGGCGGAGAAGGGGGCCAGGGTGTCGTCGTCGGCGATGGGCGTGGTGTGGTCGTCCGTCGAGCCGGCTGTGATCACCAGCGGATCGTCGCCGGGCTTGGCCACGGTGCCCGGGGCCGTCCCGCCGTTGCCGGCGGCCGCCACCACGACGATGCCGGCGTTCCAGACCCGCTCGATGGCGAAGTTCAACGGATCGATGCGGGTGTCCTGGGCCGAGTCCACGCCGAGCGACAGGTTGAGGACGCGGATGTCGTAGGCGTCCCGGAACGTGACCACCCACTGGAGGGCAGCAAGGAGTTTGACCACATCGGTGGACCCGTCGCGGCCGGCGATCTTCAACGACACGAGATGGGCGCCCGGCGCAACGCCCTGCACGGCGCCGTTCGAGCCGGCGCCCGACCCGGCGATGAGGCCGGCGACGAACGTGCCGTGGCCGAAGCCGTCGACGTTGTCCTGCTCACTGGTGAAGTCCTCGGCGTGGGCCACTTTGCCGGTCAGGTCGCCGGTGGCGTTGATGCCCGTATCGATGACGGCTACCCCCACGCCCTGGCCGCCCCAGCCTTCGTTCCAGGCCTCAGGGGCGCCCACCGCATCGGGGTAGACCGCGCTGGCCACGCCGGAATCCTCCCCGTAGCGGCCGTGCATCTCGACCTTCGCGTTGGGGACGACGCTGCGCACACCGGGAACGGCTCGCAGGGCGGCGATGGCGCCCGTCGGGACGACGGCGGCGAACCCCGCGACGATGGGGAGGTCCTGTAGTACCCGTCCGCCCAGGGCCTCCACGGCCAGGGCAACGGTCCGGTCAGCGGACGCGAGGCGGCTGACGATGATCGAGGCCGGCGGCCCGTCGGCCGTGGGGTGGGCGGTGATCTGGCCGAGCATCGACGCGGTGACCGCAAGGGCCACCACGAAGGTGGCGATTCGGTGCCAGGCGTCCCGGCCGGGGATGTGAGCGGTGAGTGTGGGCGACATCGGTCCTCCGGGGTTCACCACGTCTTCGGCCCGTACCCGGCGATCCTGTAGTTCGTCTGGTTCGGTGGAATCGGGTTCCCGGAAAGGACCGATTCGTCCCGCTCCCGGGTACTCCGCTGGATCGGCGTTAGCGTTGCCCATGGACGTCACCGCGTCTCCCCCTGTGAGGATCGGGTTGCTCGGCTGCGGCAACGTCGGCGCAGCCCTCGTGCAGCTCCTCATCCGTGAGCCCGACGCCATCGCGCAGCGCACCGGACTTCGCTTCGAAGTGGCGCGCGTGGCGGTCCGGAACCTGGCCCGCCAGCGTGCGGTCGAGCTGCCCGAGGGATGCCTCACCCACGACGCCGACTCGGTGGTGAACGACCCTGACATCGACGTGGTGGTGGAGCTCATCGGTGGCATCGAGCCGGCCCGCCGCCTCGTGCTGGCCGCCCTGAAGAACGGCAAGCCGGTGGTCACCGCCAACAAGGAACTGCTGGCCAACGTCGGCGCCGAGCTGTTCGAAGCGGCCGCTACCGCCGGTGTCGACCTGCTCTACGAGGCCTCGGTGGCCGGCGGCATCCCGCTCATCCGGCCGCTGCGGGAGTCGCTCGCCGGCGAGAACATCACGCGGGTCATGGGCATCGTGAACGGCACCACCAACTACATCCTCACCCGCATGACCGAGGAGGGCGCTTCGTACGGCGACGCGCTGTCGGAGGCCCAGAGCCTCGGGTACGCCGAGCGTGACCCCACCGCCGACGTGGAGGGCTACGACGCCGGCGCCAAGGCGGCCATCATCGCCAGCATCGCCTTCGGGGCGGCGGTCACCGCGGCCGACGTGCACCACGAGGGGATCACGGGCATCACCGAGGTGGACATCGCCTTCGCCAAGCGCATGGGCTTCGTCATCAAGCTCCTCGCCGTGGCCGAGCAGGGCGACGACGGCGCCATCGGCGTGCGCGTGCACCCGGCCATGGTGCCCGTCGAGCACCCCCTGGCCGCCGTGCGGGAGAGCTTCAACGCCATCTTCGTGGAGGGCGCGGCGGTCGGCGACCTCATGTTCTACGGCCGCGGCGCCGGCGGCTCGCCCACGGCCAGCGCCATCCTCGGCGATCTCATCGACGCGTCGCTGAACCGCCACCGCGGCTCGCACGCAACGGTCGGCCAGCTCGGCACGGCCACCTTCCGGCCGATCGACGATGTCGAGTCGGCCTACTACCTCAACGTCGAGGTGCTCGACCGCCCTGGCGTGCTGGCGCAGGTGGCCGGTGTGTTCGGCGAGCACCGCGTGTCGATCCGCTCGATGGAGCAGGAGGGCCTCGGCGACGAAGCCCGCCTGATCTTCATCACCCACCGAGCCCGTGAGGCCGACGTGCAGGCCACGCTGCACGACCTGCGCCAGCTCGATGCCGTGGATCGCATCGGCTCGGTGATCCGGGTCATCGGCGACGAGCAGTAGATGCGCTACGTGTCGACGCGGGGCCAGGCCCCGGTGCTCAGCTTCGGCGACGTGCTCCTCAGCGGGCTGGCCGACGACGGCGGCCTCTACGTGCCCGAGACGTGGCCGACCCTTGCCCCCGAGGTGTGGGCGGCCCCCCGGCCCTACGCCGACGTGGCCACTGATGTCATGTGGCCCTTCGTGGAGGGCTCGATGGCGCGGGACGAGCTGGCGGTCATCGTGGCCGAGGCCTACGCCACCTTCGAGCATCCCGACGTGTGCCCGGTCGTGGAGCTCGGCGACCTGCACCTGCTCGAGCTGTTCTGGGGGCCCACGCTCGCCTTCAAGGACGTGGCCCTGCAGATCGTGGGGCGGCTCTTCGACCACGAGCTCACCCGCCGCGACCAACGCGCCACCATCGTCGTCGCCACCTCCGGTGACACCGGATCGGCGGCCATCGAAGCCTGCATCGGTCGTGACACCCTCGACATCGTCGTGCTGCACCCGGCCGGCCGGGTCAGCGACGTGCAGCGCCGCCAGATGACCACGGTCGACGCGCCCAACGTCCACAACGTGGCCGTGGAGGGCACCTTCGACGACTGCCAGGACCTCGTGAAGGCCATGTTCGCCGACGTGGCCTTTCGCGACCGGGTGCGCCTGTCGGCCATGAACTCGATCAACTGGGCCCGGGTGATGGCCCAGGTCGTGTACTACGTCACCACCACCGCCAAGCTCGGCCGCAGCTCGTTCACGGTGCCGTCGGGCAACTTCGGCAACATCTTCGCCGGCTGGGTGGCCGAGCAGATGGGCCTGCCCATCGACCAGCTCGTCATCGCCTCGAACAGCAACGACATCCTCGCCCGCTGGGTGGCCGACGGCTCGATGGTGGCCGAGGAGGTCGTGCCCACCCTGAGCCCGGCCATGGACATCCAGGTGTCGTCCAACCACGAGCGGCTGCTCTTCGAGCTGGCCGGCCGGGACGGGCTGCGCACCGCGGAGCTGCTCCAGCGCTTCCGGGGTCTCGGCGCCGTGGAGGCCCCGCAGTCGGATCGCTTCCAGGCGGCCCGCGTCGACGACCCGGAGATCCTCGCCACGATCCGTTCGGTCCACGACGAGCTGGGCATGCTCGTCGACCCGCACACCGCCGTGGGCATCGCGGCGGCTCGGGCCCGTCGTCGCAGCCGTGACGTGCCGATGGTGTGCGTGGCCACGGCCCACCCGGCCAAGTTCCCCGACGCCGTCGAGCAGGCCACGGGGATCCGCCCCGCCCTGCCGCCGCACCTGGCCGACCTCCTCGAGCGCACCGAGCGCTTCGACGTGCTCCCGGCCGACCTGGGCACGATCGAGGCCTACGTCGACGCCGCCATCGCCTGAACTTCGGCCGGCGCGCCAGGGGATCGTCCTCGGCGGGTCGAACCTCCCCTTTGGCGGCGGCCAACCACGGAGGTGCCTCGTGCACAAGGGATCCTTCCGGCGGCGTCTTGCTGCCGCTTCGCTCGTCTTCGCCATGCTCGGCGCGGGAGTGGGGCTTGCCCCGCAGTCGCAGGCCGCCCCCACGTGGGCGTCGCCATCGACGGCCACCGTCCGCCCCGGCGTGATGATGTACACCGACGGGGCCCAGTGCACCGCCAACTTCATCTACACCAACGGCGCTGACGTCCTCATCGGCTACGCCGCCCACTGCGCCGGCACGGGTGCCGCCACGGAGACCAACGGCTGCGACTCCGCCAGCCTGCCCCTGGGCACCCCGGTGGAGGTCCGTGGTGCCAGCGCCCCCGGCACGCTCGTCTACTCGTCGTGGCTGGCCATGCAGGCCCAGCCCACCCGTCCCGATGCCAACACGTGCCAGTACAACGACTTGGCCCTCGTCCGACTGGCAGCCGCCGACGTGGCCAAGGTGAACCCGTCGATCCCGCACTGGGGTGGTCCCGTGGGGATCAACACCTCCGGCAACCCGACGCTGAGCAACGTCTACAGCTACGGCAACTCGAGCCTGCGCCAGGGCGTTGCCCTCCTGTCACCGAAGACTGGTGTCAGCCTCGGCACCACGGGCGGTGGGTGGACGCATCCCGTCTACACCGTCACCCCGGGGATCCCGGGCGACTCGGGCTCAGCCATGCTCGACGCCTCGGGTCGGGCTAGTGGCGTGCTCTCCACCGTGAGCATCGCCCCCACCCCGCTGAGCAACAACTTCAGCGACCTGAGCCGCACGCTCGACTACGCCCGGGCCCATGGCGCCGGCATGAGCGGCGTCACGCTGGCCCTCGGCACGGTGCCGTTCACCCCCGGGAAGCTGCCTCTCGGCATCTGATCGGCGCGGTCCGCACACGGGGGCCGCACACGAGGGGCCGCGCTGGGCGCGGCCCCTCGTCGCGCAACAGGTGATCCGGACCGTCGAGGCGAACCGTATGACGTGCACACGCAGCAGACGCAGCAGCCTCTCGGAGGGTGGACATGAGCGCACGCAAGACGGTTCGGATCGCAACGGCGGCGCTGGTGGCCGCGTCGCTGGGCGGGTGGCTGGGCCTCACGCCCAGCGCTGGGTCGCTGCCGCGGTGGGCGCCCGCCGCCACCGCCACCATCCACCCCGGGGTGATGATGTACACCGACGGTGCCCAGTGCACCGCCAACTTCGTGTACACCCGCGGCACCGAGGTGTTCCTCGGCTACGCCGCCCACTGCGCCGGCACGGGCGGGGCGACGGAGACCAACGGCTGCGATTCCGGCAGCCTGCCCCTGGGCACTCCGGTGGAGATCGACGGCGCGAGCCGTCCCGGCGTGCTGGCGTACTCGTCCTGGCTCGCCATGCAGGCGGTGCGTGAGACCAACACCAACGCCTGCGAGTACAACGACCTCGCCCTCGTGAAGATCGACAGCCGCGACGTGGCCCGCGTCAACCCCTCCATCCCGCACTGGGGCGGACCCAACGGGCTGAACCGCACCGGCAACCCCAACGGGTCCGCCGTCTTCTCGTACGGCAACTCCGGCCTGCGCCAGGGCATCGCCCTCTTCTCGCCGAAGCAGGGCTCGAGCCTCGGCACCGACGGCGCCGGCTGGTCGCACCCGACCTACACGGTCACGCCCGGCATCCCTGGCGACTCGGGCTCGGCCATGCTCGACGCGCAGGGCCGGGCCAGTGGGGTGCTCTCCACCATCACGCTCACCCCGACCCCGCTCAGCAACCGCTTCAGCGACCTGCAGCGCACCCTCGCCTACGCCCGGGTGCACGGGATGGGCAACGTGGTCCTCGCCCTCGGTACCGAGGCCTTCGGTCCCGATCAGCTGCCGCTCGGCTGACGACCGGGCAGACGGCTCGTGAACGGGTTCCTGAGCGCCCGCGGGCCTCTGCCAGACTGACGGCGTGAAGTACGTCGTGTGCGTGCCCGACGGGTGCGCTGACCTCCCCATCGAGTCGCTCGGCGGCAAGACGCCGCTCGAGGTGGCATCGATGCCCAACCTCACTCGCCTGGCCGCCCGCGGGGAGGTCGGTCGGGCCGCCGTCATCCCGCCTGGGATGCCGCCCGGCAGCGACGTCGGCAACATGTCGATCCTCGGCTACGACCCGGCCCGGTTCCACACCGGTCGCGCCCCGATCGAGGCGGCCGCCCTCGGCCTGCGCCTCCCGCCCGATCGGGTGGCCTACCGCTGCAACCTCTCCACCGTCGGCCACGACGGCACCATGCTCGACTTCGCGGGTGGCCACCCCACCACCGAGCAGGCCACCGAGGTGATCCGAGCGCTCGACGCGCAGCTCGGCTCCGGCGCTGGTGCCGACATCGAGTTCCACCCCGGCGTGCAGTACCGCCACATCCTGGTGGCCCCCGCCGACTGGGCCGATGCCGAGTGCACGCCGCCCCACGACCTCTCCGACAAGCCGGCCGTGTGGCCCGCCGGTCCGGCCGCCGCCAAGCTCCAGTCGGTGATGGACGCCAGCCGAGACATCGTCGGCAGCTTCGGGCTGCAGGCCAACCAGGTGTGGCTCTGGGGCCAGGGCTTCCAGCCCCAGATGCCCAGCTTCGTCGACCAGACCGGCTGCCAGGCCGCCCTGGTGACGGCCGTCGATCTCATCCGCGGCCTGGGGGTGCTCACCGACATCGACCGCGTCGAGGTGCCCGGGGCCACCGGCTGGTTCGACACGGACTACGAGGGCAAGCGCGACGCTGCCCTGCGCACGCTCGAGGCGGGCGCCGACCTGTTCCTGATCCACATCGAGGCCACCGACGAGGCCGGCCACGCCGGCAACCTCGAGGAGAAGATCAAGGCCCTCGAGGCGTGGGACCGGCGCGTGCTCGCCGACCTGATCCCCGGCCTCGACGCCATGGGCTCCTGGCGCATGCTGCTGCTGCCCGATCACCCCACCCCCGTCGAGCTCAAGACCCACACCACCGACTCCGTGCCCTACCTGCTCGTCGACAGCGCCGTCGACGGCCCGGGCGGCACCTACTCGGAGCCCGCCACGGCGCAGTGCATCGACGTCCCCGGCCATGACCTCATGGCCCGCCTCGTTCAACGCAGCTGACCCCACCCCGTGAGGTTGGGGGCGTGAGCGCGCGCTGAGCGCGCGCTGGTGCCCCGAACCTGGTGGCGGGGTCGGACGGGCCTACGAGTAGCGGGTGATGAAGCCGCGATGGCGGAACGTGGCGAGCATGCGGGTGGCGAAGGCCGCACACGCCACGAAGAGCACCAGCGTCCCGGCGGTGGCCACGCCGATGTCGGTCCAGGGCATGGCGTCGCCGTCGAGCAGGGCGCGGGCCGCCGTGAACACATGGGTGGTGGGCAGGTTGCGGGCGAAGGGCTGCAGCACGCCAGGGATCGAGTCGACGGGGTTGAACACCCCGGAGATGGCGAGGATGAGGAAGGTGCTGGCCCAGACGAGGATCTCCGCGCTCTGGCCGTACCGCAGCAGCAGCCCGATCATGAGCAGGGCCAGCGCCCACCCGAGCACGAGCAGGATCCCTGCGATCGGGACGAGCCCCCACCCGATCTCTCCGAGGCCGAAGCCCCACATCACGAGCGCGGCGAGGCTCACCACCACCATGGCGCCGGCCAGCTTGAAGAGGCTGTAGACGACCAGGCCGACGATGTACTCGATCTCGCGCAGGGGCGTCGTCATCATGTTGAGCAGGTTCCGCGTCCAGGTCTCCTCCATGAAGCCGGTCGACAGGGCGATCTGGCTCTGGAACAGGAAGTGGAACAGCATGATCCCGGCCAGCAGGTAGGGAGCGCTGGCCCGGCTGAGGTCGTTCTCCTGCGCCACGAAGGCGCCGAGCGAGCCGAAGAGCAGCACGTCGACGATGGGGAACACGATGATCTCGAACCACCGGTGGGGGCTGCGCCAGAGCACGTAGCCGTGGCGACGCACGACCGTGCGCACCCGCAGCCAGGAGAAGCTGGGTCGGTCCGACCGCGGGGGGAGATCGATGGCGGTCACGACCACACCTCTTCTTCGGGGAGCGATCCGAGCTCAGTCAGCTGGTCCTCGGCCACCACCGTGCCGGCGAGGTGGAGGAACACGCCTTCGAGGTCGCCGTGCCCGAAGGCGTCGGCCACCTCAGACGGTGAGCCGTCGGCGACGACGCGGCCGCCGGCGAGGAACACCACCCGCTCGCAGAGTCGCTCCACCTCGAGCATGTTGTGGCTGGTGACGAGCAGCGCGGTGCCGTCGTTGGCGGCCACGTCGAGCAGCCCGGTGCGCACCCGGGAGGCGACGTCGGGATCGAGGCTGGCGGTCGGCTCGTCGAGCACGAGGAGCGTCGGGCGGGGGAGCACGGCCTTCACGATGCCGACGAGCGTGCGCTGGCCCGAGGACAGCTCCATGCACATGCGGTCGGCCAGATGCGGGATGCCGAACCGCTCCAGCCCGGCCGCCACAGCCGCGTCGCCTGCCTTGCGGGAGAACCCGTAGAACCCGGCGAACAACGAGAGCGCCTCGCTCACCCGGAGGCGATCGGGGAAGGGGAGGTAGCCGGCCACGAAGCTGACCTCGCTCATGGCCGCCGACCGGCCTTTGGGCAGGCGATGGCCGGCCAGGGTGATGGTCCCCTCGTCGGGGGTGACGGCTCCGAGGAGCATGAGCAGGGTCGTGGTCTTGCCAGCTCCGTTCGGGCCGAGCAGGGCGACGCGCTCTCCGGCGCCGATCGTGAGGTCCACGCCATCGACGGCGCGCACGTTGGCGAACGTCTTCACCAGACCCTGAGCTTCGAGCACCGTCCCCACCAGGGTTGACTCTTGCCGAGCGCGGTGACGGCCGCCACCGACTTTCCGGTGTTGGTGGTGACCGCGCTATCGTGACGACGTTCCGCCGGGGGGCGCGACGTGGAGCCGACCCGACCGGACGACCCGGCGCCGGCGGCTCGACAGCCCTGGCCTCAAGACGGACACACCGTGGTTCGAGCGCCGCCCTGGCTGCCTTCGCCGCCCTCCCCTGCCGACCGG
This sequence comes from Acidimicrobiales bacterium, assembly GCA_046598435.1. Lineage (GTDB taxonomy): Bacteria > Actinomycetota > Acidimicrobiia > Acidimicrobiales > VFJN01 > VFJN01. Next base: position 14,030 of record JBKJIL010000162.1, on the reverse strand, counting down.
CACCTTCCCCCGACACCCAGAGGTACCCACTCCCATGAGCGTGGAATCCACCGCCCTCGAACGCTCCGCCCTCGAGCGCAAGGACCGCGACGAGCTCCAGACGATCGCCCAGGCCCTGGGCGGCAAGCCTGGGTCTCGCGCCAAGAAGGCCGACATCGTCGGCCTGATCCTCGAGCTCACCGGTGTCTCCAGCGCCGGCCCCACCGACGCACCCGCAGCCGCCGGCAGCGATGCCGAGCCGGCCGACGGCCCCGATGCCGAGCCCGCCGACACCGAGGGCGCGCCCGCGCCCGACGCCCCCAAGCAGCGCGCCTCGCGGGCCCGACGCTCGCCCGCGGCGGCCGAGGTCGCCACTGACGAGGTCGAAGGCGAGCCGCCGGCCGAGTGGGAGCTGGCCGCCGGAGACGACGCCGACAGCGCCGATCCGGCCGCGTCGGCGCCCGCCCACGGCGGCGATGACCGCGGTCGCAACCGACGCCCCGACCAGGGTGGCGGCAACGGCGCCCAGGGCCGTCAGGCCACTGCGCAGCCGAGCCAAGGCGCGGGGAACGGTCATCAGGGTCGCCAGAACCAGAACCAGAACCAGAACCAGGGTCAGAACCAGAACCAGAACCAGAGCCAGAACCAGAACCAGAGCCAGAACCAGGGCGGCAACCAGGGCGGGAGCCAGGGTCAGAACCCGGCCCGGCAGGGCGGCGCTGAGGGCAGCCACGACCCGAACTACGAGCCCAACCCGTCAGCGGGCGGCCAGGGCGGCCAGCAGGGTGATGACGACGGCGAGGGCGCCAACCGCCGCCGTCGCCGTCGGGGACGCGGCCGCGACCGCGTCGGCGAGCCGGGCGCGCCCAGCATCGGCGGACAGGGTCCCGACGAGTTCGTCGGCGACCCGGTCGACGTCGAGGGCTTCCTCGATCTGCGCGAGGAGGGCTACGGCTTCCTCCGGGTGCAGGGCTACCTGCCGTCGCGCGACGACGTGTACATCTCGGTCAAGCAGGCCCGTCAGTTCGGCCTCCGCCGGGGCGACCACCTCCGCGGCGCCAGCCGACCCGCCCTGCGCAACGAGAAGAACCCGGCGCTGCTGCGGCCCGACCCCGTGAACGGCGGCGACCCGGAGCAGGCCCGCAGCAGGCGCCGCTTCGAGGACCTCACTCCTCTCTTCCCGGACGCCAAGCTCACGATGGAGGTGGCCAACGACCCCACCAACGTCACGGCGCGCATCATCGACCTGATCGCACCGATCGGGAAGGGCCAGCGCGGCCTCATCGTGTCGCCCCCCAAGGCGGGCAAGACATCGGTGATGAAGCAGATCGCCCGGTCCATCGAGGTCAACAACCCCGACGTGCACCTCTTCGTGCTGCTGGTGGACGAGCGCCCGGAGGAGGTCACCGACATGAAGCGGTGGCTGAAGAACGACACCTCCACCGTCGTTGCCTCCACCTTCGACCGGCCGGCCGAGGAGCACACCCACGTCGCCGAGCTCACCATCGAGCGGGCCAAGCGGCTCGTGGAGGACGGCAAGGACGTCGTCGTCATCCTCGACGGCATCACCCGGCTGGCCCGGGCCTACAACCTCGCCGCACCGGCCACCGGCCGCAGCATGTCCGGCGGGATCGACACCGGCGCCCTGTACCCGCCCAAGAAGTTCTTCGGCGCCGCCCGCAACATCGAGGAGGGCGGCAGCCTCACCATCCTCGCCACGGCGCTGGTCGAAACCGGCAGCCGCATGGACGAGGTGATCTTCGAGGAGTTCAAGGGCACCGGGAACATGGAGCTGCGCCTCGACCGGCGCCTCGCTGAGCGGCGGATCTACCCGGCCATCGACGTGGACGCCTCCTCCACCCGCCACGAGGAGCTGCTCTTCCAGGGCCTCCAGCTCCAGAACGTGTGGAAGCTCCGGCGGGTGCTGTCGGCCATGGCCAGCGAGGGCGGCGGGGCCAGCGGCCTCGAGCTGCTCATCGACCGGATGAAGTCGTTCAAGTCCAACCAGGAGTTCCTGGCCGAGATCGGCAAGGCTCCTGGGGCCTGACCCCGGGTAGCGATGGCCGGGGTCTTCCCGGTAGCCTCTCCCAGCCCCCGAGAAGATCTGACGGAGATCGCCATGCGCGCCGACATCCATCCCGAGTACGTGGTCAGCACTGTCCGCTGCTCGTGCGGCAACACCTTCACCACCCGCTCCACCAAGGCGACCCTCTCGTCCGAGCTGTGCAGCGAGTGCCATCCCTTCTACACGGGCAAGCAGAAGCTCGTGGACACCGGTGGCCGCATCGATCGCTTCGAGCGCCGGTACGGCAAGCGCCGCAAGGCGGACTGACGGACGCACGCGACGACCGACCGGTCGTCGCTGCCCCCACGCTCGTGAGCACTGAACCGTCGCGGACCCGGCTCCTCGAGGCGCGCCTGCGCGGCCTCGTCCGACGCCGCTGGCCCGATGCTCAACCGACGCTGACCGACCTGCCCGGCGGGGCGGGGCTGGTCGACGGTGCCGTCGCGTGGGTGCTGATCGACGCCGACCCGCTCAAGTCGTTCGGTCCGGCGCTCATCTGGGCATCACGCCACGGCGCCACCGAGCTGCACCTGCTCACCGACACCCGCGCCGACGTCCTGGCCCGGCGGGCTGGCCTGTTCCTGCCGCCGCCGCACGTGTGGCAGATCGACGGCACCGAGCTGGCCGAGGCCTCGCCCGCCGCTCCGGCCCAGTCGCCTCCTGCCCTCCCGGCGCCCGAGCTGGCCGAGCTGCTCGTCGACGCCGGCCTCGAGGTGTTCGTCGAGAGCGGCCTGGTGCGCGGTGAGGTCAACGGTCTCGAGGTGGCCCGGATCGTGCACGGCGCCTCGACCAGCGGCGTCCCCCTCGACGCACCCCTCCTGGAGGTGGGCGTCGGCCACGCCGACCGCGAGCTCACCGCCATGCTCCACGGTCGCCTCAGCCCCACCGATCAGCTGGCGCGGGTGGCGGAGATCGTCCGCGCTCACCGCCAGCCCGGCGCCGAACGCCATCCCCTGAACCAGCTGGCCCCCGAGCGCTGGCTGCGGGCCCGGCTGATCGCAGAGCCGAGCCGGCTCGGCCTCACGAGCCTGCGGCAGGCCGATCCGGCCGTGCCTCGCCCGAACCTGCGCGACCCCGCCATCGCGGTGGCGCTGGGCGAGGCACCCGACGGCAGCCGGGTCGTGGTGGCCTGCTCGATCGGCGTCGACCTCGATCTCGTCCCCGCCGCCGCCGACGCCCGCCTCGCCCTGGCCCCCGACGCCCGGTTGCTGCTGGTGGTGCCGCAGCGCGACGCCCATCGCGTCACCCACGACCTGGCCGACCGCCTCGCTCACCCCGCCGAGGTCGTCACCGTGGACGACGACTGGCGCCTCTGACCGCCGGGCCGCACAGGACCAGCGAGCTGACCCCGTAGCCTGACGTGGTGCTCGACCGCCTCCAGGACCTCGAACGTGAGTATCACGAGGTGGAGGCGCGCCTGGCCGACCCGGCGCTCATCGCCGACCAGAGCCGCTACCAGGACGTGGCGCGGCGCTACAGCGACCTGAAGCCGATCGTCGAGGTGGCTCTGCAGCTGCGGCAGCGCACCGGCGACCTCGAGACGGCCAAGGAGATGCTCACCGAGCTCGACGGCGACGACCGCGAGGAGATGCGCGTCGAGGTGAGCGAGTCGGAGGCCGACATCGGCCGACTCGAGGCGGCCCTCAAGCTGCTCCTCCTGCCCAAGGACCCCAACGAGGGCAAGAACGTCATCGTCGAGATCCGTGGTGCCGAAGGGGGCGAGGAGGCCAACCTCTTCGCCCGCGACCTGTTCGAGATGTACCAGGGCTACGCCAGCCGCATGGGCTGGAAGCTGGAGGTGCTCGGGTCGGAGCCGTCCGACATGGGCGGCTTCAACGACATCACCTTCCTGCTGAAGGGCGAGGGCGTGTGGCCCCGCATGCAGCACGAGGGCGGACCGCATCGCGTGCAGCGCGTGCCGGTGACGGAGAGCCAGGGTCGGATCCACACCTCGTCGGCCACCGTCACGGTGCTGCCCGAGGCCCAGGAGGTGGAGGTGGCGATCGACGAGAAGGACCTGAAGATCGACGTGTACCGCTCGTCGGGACCGGGCGGCCAGAGCGTGAACACGACCGACTCCGCCGTGCGCATCACCCACATGCCCACGGGCATCGTCGTGGCCATGCAGGACGAGAAGAGCCAGATCCAGAACCGGGCCAAGGCCATGCAGGTGCTCCGGGCCCGGCTCCTCAAGGCGGAGCAGGATCGTCAGGCCTCCGAGCTGTCCGACGCCCGCAAGGGCCAAGTCGGGGGCGGCGGGAGGTCGGAGAAGATCCGGACGTACAACTTCAAGGAGAACCGGGTCACCGACCATCGCATCGGGCTCACCATCTACAAGCTCGAGAAGGTGCTCTCCGGTGAGCTCGACGAGGTGGTCGACGCGCTGGTCGCCGACGAGCAGGCACGGCGGCTCAGCGAGACCCAATGACGCTGCTGTGGCGCCTGCTGCGCGACGAGGCCGTCGCCCGGCTCACGGAGGCCGGGATCGACGATCCGGCGCAGGAGGTGCGCTGGATCATCGAGCGAGCCAGCGGCCGAGGCGGGGCCCAGCAGGTCCTGGCCCTCGACGAGCCCACGACGGTCCGTGAGGTGAGCGCCGTCGACCAGATGGTGGGGCGCCGGGCCCGCGGGGAGCCGTTGCAGTACGTGCTCGGTCGCTGGGGGTTCCGCACGCTGGACCTCCTCGTCGACCGACGGGTGCTGATCCCGCGCCCCGAGACCGAGGTGGTGGCCGGTCTGGCCATCGACGCCGCCCAGGCGGCGCATGACGCGGCGGTCGTCGTCGACCTCGGCACCGGCTCCGGGGCGATCGCTCTGTCGCTGGCCGCCGAGTGCTGGCCCCACGTCGAGGTGTGGGCGACCGACGTCTCGCCCGACGCGCTGGCGGTGGCCCGGGCCAACCTGGCCGGCCTGGGTCGGCGAGCCGGGGTGGTGCGGCTGCTCGAGGGCGACTGGTTCGACGCCCTGCCCGAGGACCTCACGGGGCGGGTGGACGTGCTGGTCTCCAACCCGCCCTACGTGTCCGACGGCGACGCGCTCCCGGACGAGGTGACCGCGTGGGAGCCCACCGGCGCCCTCCTGGCCGGTCCCGACGGGCTCGACGACCTGCGCCGGATCATCGCCGAGGCAGCGATGTGGCTGGCGCCCACGGGTGTGCTCGTCGTCGAGATCGGCGAGACGCAGGGCCCAGAGGTGCTGGCGCTGGCGCACCGCGCCGGCTTCGCCGAGGCTCGGATCGAACCGGACCTGGCCGGCCGCGATCGAGCGCTCGTGGCGCGCCTGGTGGCGCCCGCTCCGCCGTTGATCGCGGTCGACGGCCCGGACACCGAAGCGCTCGTCGTCGCCGCGCTGCAGGCCGGGGGAGCGGTGGTGCTCCCCACCGACACGGTCTACGGCCTGGTGGCGCTCCCTGGCTCCGCCGCCGCCACCGATGCCTTGTTCGCCCTGAAGGGCCGCGCCGCCGAGGTACCGGTGGCGGTGCTGTGCGCCGACGCGGAGCAGGCCCTGGCGCTGGCGGCGCCGCCGGACGGGCCGGCGTGGGCGGCCGTGCGGCTGGTGGCGGAGCGCTGGTGGCCCGGCCCGCTCACCCTCGTGCTGCCCCGCCGCCGCGGGCTGGGGCTCCACCTCGGCCGGCCGGCCGACACGATCGGGTTGCGCGTGCCGGATCACGCCTTCGTCCGAGCGCTGGCGGACCGGGTGGGCCCCATCGCCGCCACCAGCGCCAACCGGCACGGGTCGCCGCCGATCACCGAGGCCGGCCAGAGCCACGGCGCGCTCGGCCCGGGGGTGGCACTCGTCGTCGACGGCGGGCCGCTGGCGGTCGGCGCGTCCACGGTCATCGACGCCACCAGCCATCCGTGGCGGGTGCTGCGCGAGGGTCCTGTGCCCGGCGACGAGGTGCTCGCCTTGGCCGAGGCGGCGCGGGCCGACGGCCAGTAGGTTGACGCGGTCAGCGGAGCTCGAACTCGGGGGACCCACCATGCCAATCCGCAAGCCCGATGTCGGCGGCACCGTCGACGACCTCCGTCACCTCGCCCTCTTCGCCACACTGGACAACGCACAGCTGGCCCGCCTGGCGAAGCTGGGTGAGCCCGTCGAAGCAGAGGCCGGGGCCATCCTCATGGAGCAGGGTGATGTCGGCGTGGAGTGCTTCCTCGTGCTCGAGGGCGAGGCCGGCATCTCGAGTGGCGGGCACCACGTCGCCACGATCGGGCCCGGTGCCATCGTCGGCGAGATGGCCCTCATCGGGCACAAGCCGCGCAACGCGTCGGTGGTGGCCCAGTCGCCCATGCGACTCCTGGCCTTCGACATCGCGGCGGCCAAGCGCCTCCTGGACGAGATCCCGGTGGCACGCGACCACATCTTCCGTCTGCTGCGCGAGCGCGCCGCGGCCAGCAGCGCCGACTGACGCCTCCCGTCGCTACACGAGGTCGAAGGTGCCGTCGGGGCGCAGGGTGGCCTGGCGACCGGCCAGCTCCTCGGTGGTCATGGCCTTGACGGTGCCCGGGTCTGTGGTCGTGCCCCAGGCGCGGCGGCCGTCGGCCATGAGCCCGACGAGGATGCCCGTCTCCGGGGCGCCCTCGCGATCGTGCATCACGGTCCAGGCCTCGATGTCGGCGACCCCGTCGGGCTCGTCGCAGGCCTCGCGGCGCGGCAGGGCGTCCACCTCGGCCTGGGGCTCGGCGTAGGCGAAGCCCTGAGCCGGCGGCTCGGTGCCGTAGACGCCGAAGGCGTGCTTGGTGATGAAGCCGCCGTTGGCCGTCACCAATCCGGTGGCTCCGGGGTCGTCCCGGAGCACGTCGACCATGGTGGCGATCGAGTGCATCACGTAGTTGTTCCACGGTCCGCCCGCGAACGACAGGCCGCCCGTGACCGTGAGCGGCCGGTCGAGGCCGATGCCGATCTCGGTGGCCGCGATCTCCACCGCCGAGGGGAAGCAGGAGTAGAGGTCGACGTGGGCCAGGTCGTCGACGTCGACGCCGGCCAGGTCGAGGGCGGCCCGGCCCCCGACGCGCATGGCGGGGGAGCCGCCGAGGGAGTCGCGGTTCGACACGAAGTAGTGGTCGTGGGTGTCGGTGCCGCTCTGGGGGAACACCCAGCGATCGCGCGGCACGCCCAGCGCCGTGGCCCGCTCGGCGGAGCACAGGATGACGCCGGCGCCCTGCTCGACGGCGTTGTTGGAGTTCATCAGCTTCGTGTACGGCGAGCCGATCATCCGGTTGGTGGGGGAGGGCGTGCGGATCTCTTCAGCCGTGTACGCGCGCTGGATCCAGGCGTGGGGGTTGGTGGCGGCCACCTCGCTGAATGCGGCCCACATCTCCGACATCGCCACCAGGTGCTCGTCGATGCCACGGCCGAGACGAATGCGCAGGGCCTGCTCGAACAACGGGTACACCTGGATGGGCATCAGCACGCCGCGGGCCTGTTCGGCGGGGGCCGACATCGGGAGCTCGCCCGTCGAGGCACGGGCGATCGGGACGTCGTCGGCCTGGGTGGTCCAGCTGAGCGGCTGCTCCGCGCCGCGGCTGCTGGTGCGGGTGCGCCAGGCCTCGGCGCCCCCGAGCAGCACGAGATCGGCATCGCCGGCCTGGATGGCCACGCACGCCTGGTTCACCAGGGTCTGCGGGCTGTTGCCACCCATGCCCGACAGGCTCGTGTCGCGCGGGGTGGCGCCCAGGCGGGCGGCCACAAGGGCCCCCGGGTCGCGGTAGCGCCACGACAGGAGCGACACGATGTGGACGGCGTCGGCCCCGCTGACGGCCGCCGATCCGACACCCGAGGACTCGGCCGCCCGCCGCAGGGCCTCCGCGATGAGATCGACCGGTTCGAGCGGTTCCTCCCCGCGGTCGACGCGCTGGCTGAGCTGGCCGGTGCCGATCAGGACCGGTGTGCGGGGATCGACCATCAGGATGCCTCCGAGAGAACTTGACTGATCAGTCAAGTCTAGGGAGGACAGACGCCGCACCTACAATCACCCCATCGACGTCTTGCTGCTCTGCACCGCGAACCAGTGCCGGTCGCCCATGGCGGAGGTGCTCCTGCGGCGTCGTCTGGCCGAGGCCGGCGTGGAGGCCTCGGTGTCATCTGCTGGCCTCCATCCAGAGGGCCGACCGGCCACCGTCCACGGTGTGGAGGTGATGGCCGCCCGCGGGCTCGACCTCTCGGCCCACCGCAGTCGCCGCATCGACGCCGGTCTCGTCGCCTCAGCCGACCTGATCGTGGCCATGGCTCGGGAGCACGTGCGGGAGGTGGCCGTGCTCGACTACGGCGCGCTGGCGCGCGCCTTCACGCTGAAGGAGCTCGTGCGGCTCGCCAGCGCCAAGGGGGCGCGCCGCGCCGACGAGACGCTCTCGGACTGGTTGGTGCGGGTGGGCGCGGGCCGTCGGCGGGAGGACCTCGTCGGGGTCGGCTATGACGAGGCCCTCGATGTCGACGATCCTGTCGGTCGAGGCCTGGCCGACTACGAGGCCACTGCGGCCGAGCTCGACGCACTGCTGGCCCGCCTGGTCGCCCTGGTCTGGCCGGCCGCCATCATCATCCACGGACAGGAGCGCAGCGCATGAAGGTCGCCATCGGAGCCGATCACGCAGGGGTGGACCTCAAGGGCCACCTCGTCGCGGAGCTCCAGCGCCTGGGCCATCAGGTGGACGACCTCGGCACGCACGGCACCGAGTCCGTCGACTACCCGCCCATCTGTGCGGCGGTGGGCCGTGCCGTGGCATCGGGCCATGCCGACCGCGGCATCGTGCTCGGAGGCTCCGGCCAGGGCGAGCAGATCGCGGCCAACAAGGTGCATGGTGTGCGGGCGGCCCTGTGCAACGACCTCTACACAGCCCGCCTCAGCCGCGAGCACAACGACGCCAACGTGCTGGCCATGGGTGGGCGCATCGTCGCCACCGGGCTGGCCACCGAGATCCTCGAGCTCTGGCTCGCCACCGCCTTCGAGGGCGGTCGCCACGAGCGTCGGGTGGCCCAGATCGCTGACATCGAGACCGAAGAGCAGGAGTAGCCATGCCCTGGCCCAGCAACGACACCGACGAGGTCTTCGCGCTGATCGACCGCGAGGTCGTACGGCAGAACACCACCATCCAGCTGATCGCCAGCGAGAACTTCACCTCGCCGGCGGTCCTGAAGGCCACGGGCTCCGTCCTCACCAACAAGTACAGCGAGGGCTACCCGGGCAAGCGGTACTACGGCGGCAACGAGGTGATCGACGAGGTGGAGGAGGTGGCTCGCGAGCGGGTCAAGGCCCTCTTCGGCGCTCCCCACGCCAACGTGCAGCCCCACGCCGGCGCCAACGCCAACATGGGCGTGTACCTCGCGCTGCTCGACCCGGGCGACACCGTGCTGGGCCTGCGCCTCGACCAGGGCGGCCACCTCACCCACGGCTCACCGGTGAACGCCAGTGGCAAGCTCTACAGCTTCGTGTCCTACGGGGTGACGGCCAGCGACGAGCGGATCGACATGGACCAGGTGCGGGCCATGGCCCTGGAGCACCGCCCGAAGATCATCGTCGCGGGCGCCACCGCCTACCCGCGGATCATCGACCCCCGGCCCTTCCGCCAGATCGCCGACGAGGTCGGTGCGCTGTTCATGTTCGACGCTGCCCACGTGGCCGGGCTCATCGCGGGTGGCGTGCACCCGAACCCGATGGAGCACGGAGCCGACATCATGACCTTCACCACCCACAAGACCCTTCGGGGACCGCGGGGTGGGGCCATCGTGTGCACCGCAGAGCTGGCCGACGTGATCGACAAGGCCATCTTCCCCGGCCTGCAGGGCGGCCCCCTCGATCATGTCATCGCGGCCAAGGCCATCGCCTTCGCCGAGGCGGCCACCCCGGAGTTCCGCGCCTATGCGGCCCAGGTCGTGCGCAACGCGGCGGCCCTCGCCGAGGCGCTGGCCGGCCACAGCCTGCGGCTCGTGTCGGGCGGCACGGACAACCACCTCATGCTCGTCGACCTGCGCTCCTTCGACGCCGACCTGTCGGGCAAGAAGGCGCGCCTGGCCCTCGACCGGGCCGGCATCAGCCTGAACGAGAACACCGTGCCCGACGATCCCCGTCCGCCCTACATCACCTCGGGCCTGCGGATCGGCACACCCGCCGTCACCACGCAGGGGATGGGCGAGCCGGAGATGGCGATCATCGCCGGGCTCATCCACCGCGTGCTGGTGGGCCGGGAGGATCCTGCCGAGGTGGCAGCCGTGCGCGACGAGGTCGTGGCGCTCTGCTCGAAGTTCACCCCGTATCCGAGCGGCGGCTGATCGCTCGGGTGGCGGCGTACCTGGGGCAGTTCACGCCCGTCGTGCTCGGCGCGGCGCTGGTGACGGTGGCCACGACACCGTTGCTCCGGCGGCTGTCCTTTGCCATCGGCGCCGTGCAGCGCCCCGATGAACGACGGGTGCACACCCGGCCGACCGCCCTGCTGGGCGGGGCGGCCATCTTCCTCGGCTTCCTGGCCGGGATGGGGGTGGCCTGGCGAACCGAGCGCTTCGACGAGGTGTTCTCGGCCAGCACCGTGCCGCTCGGGGTGGTGCTGGCCTCGCTCGTCATCTTCGTCGTGGGACAGATCGACGACCTGCGTGAGGTCTCCCCTCCGGCCAAGATCGCCGGCACGGTGCTGGCGGGGAGCATCCTGTCGATCGCCGGCGTGAGCATCCTGTTCTTCCGCGTGCCCTTCGGCGGCCTGCTGTCGTTGTCGCCGGACATGTCGGCGCTGCTCACCGTGCTCTGGGTGATCGGCATGTCGACCGCGATCAACTACGTCGATGGCCTCGACGGCCTGGCCACGGGCATCGTCGGCATCGGTGCAGCCGCCCTGCTCCTCTACTGCGAGCGGCTCTTCGGCGCCGGAGCCATCGGTGCCGACAACGCCGGGCCCATCGTGGCGGCGGCCGTGCTCGGCGCCTGCCTCGGCTTCCTGCCCCACAACTTCCACCCCGCCAAGATCTTCATGGGTGATGCGGGGGCGCTGCTCCTCGGCCTCTTGATGGCGGCCGCCACCATCGCCGTGGGCGGCAACACCGACGCTCAGTTCTCCGGGCAGACCTTCTTCTTCTTCGCTCCGCTGTTCATCCCCCTCGTGATCCTCGGCGTGCCCATCATCGACACGGCCTTCTCCATCGTGCGTCGAGCTCGGCGCGGGGCGGGGGTCACCGTCGCCGACAAGGACCACCTGCATCACCGCCTGATGCGCCTCGGGCACGGCCAACGTCGCAGCGTGCTGATCCTGTGGGCCTGGACCGTTCTCCTGTCGGCCATCGTGCTGTACCCCACCTACAACCGCGGCCAAGGTGACCTGTACATCCCGGTGGCCATCGCGGTGGCCGCGCTGCTCCTCTACACCTGGTTCGGGCCCGGGGTGCGGTCGCGCCGCGAGGGGGAGCCCGACGCCGAAGGCGACCTCGATGACGACCCTGACGTCGTGGTCGAGGTCCGTGATGGCGAGCCGGTCGACTGACACTCGTCGGTCAGGGTCGCGACGCTTCGAAACCTGACCCGCGGGCTTGCTAACCTGCCCCGCTGGCTCAGCAGAGGTGGATTTGCCCGCCCCGCGCTCGGTCTTCTACATTGCGAATGCTTTCACAAGCGACCGGCAACGGGGCCGGCGCGGGAGACGCCGAGGGTGTCCATTGTTCGATCTGCGAGCCAAGCAGCAGCTCAACCGTGGCTACAGCGACGGTATGGCGCGTGGCATGGAGATCGTCCTCACGCCCCTCGTCATGGGCGCCATCGGCTGGCTGCTCGACGGCTGGCTCGGTACCGGGCACATCCTCGCCGTGGCCATGGGCGTCTTCGGGGTCGTTGGCACCTTCGTGAAGATGAAGCTCGGCTACGACCGGCAGATGGACGACGCCGAGGCCGGCAAGCCCTGGACCCGTGGAGCCAACCCGTGACCGCCGTCGTGACGAGCCGGGACCTCGGCCCCGCCCCGGAGCCCGTGGTGGCGCGTGACATGGCCAAGCGCGGCGTCCTCCTCGCCCCGCTCGCCATCGTCGGGTGCGCTGCCCTGTGGGGGAGCGACGGTGCCATCTCCGCCGCCTACGGCACCGCCATCGTCCTGGCCAACTTCGCCCTCGCCGCGTGGATGCTGTCCGCGGCCGCCAAGATCTCCTACGGCCTGCTCATGGGCGCTGCCCTGTTCGGGTTCCTCCTGCGCCTCGGCCTCGTGTCCGCAGCGGTGCTCCTCGTGAAGGACGCCGCCTGGGTCGAGCCCATGGCGCTCGGGCTCACGCTCGTCGTGGCCCACCTCGGACTCCTCTTCTGGGAGCTCCGCTACGTGTCGATCAGCCTTGCCCACCCCGGTCTCAAGCCCAACCTCAAGGAGACGAGCCTCCGGTGATCCTCGGACTCGAGTTCCCGCCCCTGTCCCACATCGTCAACTGGCCCGAGTTCGTCGGTGACGACACCTGGGGCATCAACAAGGTGGTGCTGATCTACGGATTCGCCGCCCTGTTCACGATGCTCATCTTCATCCTCGGCAACAAGAAGCAGCTCGTGCCGACGGGTGCGCAGAACCTCGCCGAGACAGCTGTCGAGTTCATCGAGGACGGCATCGTCATGGAGACGATGGGCGAGAAGGGCCTCAAGTACACGCCGCTCCTGCTGTCGCTGTTCTTCTTCATCTTCTTCTGCAACATCTTCGAGATCATCCCGGTGTTCCAGATGCCGGCCACCGCCCGCATCGCGCTACCGATGTTCCTCGCCCTGTTCGCCTACGTGATCTACCACGGCGCCGGGTTCCGCGAGCACGGGCCCATCGGCTACATCAAGCACGCCCTCGTGCCCCCGGGCCTGCCCTTCGTCCTCTACTTCCTCGTGGTGCCGATCGAGTTCATCTCGAAGTTCCTGGTGCAGCCCTTCAGCCACACGGTGCGTCTCTTTGCCAACCTGCTGGCCGGCCACATCCTGCTCGTCACCTTCGCCACCCTGTCGAGCGCCCTCTGGGCAGCCAACCCGGCAGCCATCATCCTCCCCCTGCCTGTGGCCGCTGTGGTCGCCTTCACGGCCTTCGAGCTGCTCGTCAGCTTCCTGCAGGCCTACGTGTTCACCCTGCTGACCGGCGTCTACATCGGCGCCGCCATCAGCCACGAGCACTGATCCCCCTCCACCCACCCATCTCCACCAAGCAGAACATCCAAGAAAGGCACCGACACCCATGAGCCTCTCCGTGTTGGCCCAGGAAGCTGCCGCTTCCGGCATCGACAACAAGGGCCTTGCCGCCCTCACCTACGGTCTGGGCGCCATCGGCCCCGGCATCGGGATCGGGTACCTGGTCGGCCAGTCCGTCCAGGCCATGGCCCGCCAGCCCGAAGCCGCCGGCATGGTGCGCACCACCATGTTCCTCGGCATCGCCTTCGTCGAGGCCCTCGCCCTGATCGGCTTCGTGGTCTTCTTCCTCGGCGGCGCCTGATGCACAAGCTCCGACTGCTGCTCGCCGGAGCGGCCGTCTCGTCGATCGCCGTGCTGGGGCTCGCGTCCCACGCCACGGCGCAAGACGAGGCCGGCGATCCGGTGAAGGACGTGATCCACGAGGCTGAGGCCAACGGCGCCACGAAGACCGACGCCGAGTGCGTCGAGATCCTCGCTGAGGGCGGAACGGTCGACGACTGCCACGCTGCCCCCAACCAGCTCCTCCCCGAGACGAACGAGATCATCTGGGGGGCCCTCGGGTTCTTCGTGGTGTTCTTCTTCGTGGCCAAGATGGGCCTGCCGGCCATCAAGAAGGGCATGGACGCTCGCACCGAGCGCATCCGCTCCGACCTCAACGCCGCTGAAGCCCAGCGCAGCGAGGCCGACACCCTCCTGGCCGAGTACCGCGCCCAGCTCCAGGATGCCAAGAGCGAGTCCGCTCGGATCATCGAGGAAGCTCGTCAGTCGGCCGACTCCCTGAGGCGCGATCAGGAGAGCCGGCTCCAGACGGAGCTGGCCGACCTGCGCACCAAGGCCGCCGCCGACATCGACGCCGCCAAGGTCCAGGCCATC
>JBKJIL010000073.1:0-12366 GCA_046598435.1 Acidimicrobiales bacterium | reverse complement strand
CGTGGCTGCCCTCGCGCCCCGTGTCAGCCGCTCGGTGGTGCGGCGTCGGCTCGTCGATCGACGCGATGGCCAGCTCCCCGGGGCCCTCGAGCGTCTGGCCTCCGCCCTGCGAGCCGGTCGATCGGCGGACCCAGCGCTGGCCGAGGTGGCCGACACCACGGCGCCTCCCCTGGGCCCTGAGCTGCAGTCGATCGCCTCGGAGATCGAGCACGGCGCTGGAATCGGGCGGGCCGTCGACCGGTGGGCCGAGCAGCCCGACACGACGGCCGCCGTGCGGCTGGCGGCTGCCGCGCTGGCCCTGGGGGTCGATGCGGGCGGCGAGATGGCACGATCGCTGGACCGGGTGGCGGCGACCGTGCGCGAGCGGCGCCAGCTCACCGCCGAGGCGCATGCCCTCGCCACGCAGGCCCGAGCCTCGGCCGTGGTGCTGTGCGGGGCCCCCTTGGCGTTCACGGCCCTCGTGTCCTCCATCGAGCCCGGTGTGCCGCAGTTCCTGTTCACCACCCCGGCCGGCCTGGCCTGCCTGGCCGTCGGGGCAGCCCTCGAGGCGGCAGGCGCCATCTGGATGGCGCGGATCGTGCGAGCGGCCTCGTGACCGGCACCACCGTGGCGGCGCCGGCGGTCGCGGCGGTGGCGCTGCTCCTCGGGGCGAGTGCCCCGATGCGCCCCCGGGGGAGCCGTCGTCCCCTCCCCCATCCCGCCGCCGGAGCCTCGACGCCCCGCCCCAGCGGCGCAGGGTCGGTCCGGGGCGGCGGTTCGATCGCCGGGACGGCGGTGGCGGTGGCGGTGGCCATCGCGGGGCTCGTGGCTCCGCCCCTGGCCGCCGTGCCCCCGCTGGTGAGGTGGGTCCGACGACGCACCCGGCACCAGCGACAGCACCGACAGGCGCTCCGCCACATCGAGACGATCCTGCCCGACACCGTCGACCTGCTCCTGCTGTGCACAGGCGCCGGATGGTCGCTGCCGATCGCCCAGCCGATCGTGGCCCGCCGATCTCCGGCCCCGCTCGGCGAGGCACTGGCAGCCGCCGCCCGGGCCGCTGATCGAGGCCAGCTCCGCGCTGACGCGCTCCTCGGGGCGCTGGCGCCACTCGGCGACCGCGCCCGAGCGCTCGGGCAGGTCCTGGCCGACCACCTCCGCTACGGCGTCCCGCTCGCCCCAGCCCTGGACCGCCTCGGTCTGGAGCTGCGGCTGGAGCGACGGCGGGCGGCAGAGCAGGAGGCCCGCAAGGTGCCGGTTCGGCTGCTCGCACCCCTGGTGCTGTGCGTGCTCCCCGCCTTCGCCCTGCTCTCGGTCGTCCCGCTGTTGGCGGCGTCATTGCGCTCGCTCCCCACCTGATCGCACCTGGTGCCGACCTCGGGCCCCCGCCCCACTCCACCCACTCCACCCACTCCACCGATGGAGGTACCCGAGATGCTGCAACTCATCGTCACCCTGCAGGTCCTCGCCCTGTCAGCCGCCGACCGCGCCCACGCCCGCCTGCGGCGCGACGAGGGCCAGTCCACCGCCGAGTACGCCCTCGTCCTGCTCGGCGCGGCCGGCGTGGCCCTGCTCCTCGTGGCCTGGGCCACCAAGACCGACAAGATCACGCGCCTGCTCAACGCGGTCCTCGACCGCGTGCTGTCCGGGGTCTCGTGACCGCGAGACGGCGAGCGGCGGGCCGGCTCCACCGACCCAGCCAGGGCCAGTCCACGGTGGAGCTGGCCTTGCTCCTCCCGGTGGTCGTCGTCGTCCTCCTCGCCGTGCTCCAGGTGGGGTTGGTCGGGCGCGACCTGCTGCTCGTCGCCCACGCGTCACGAGAGGCGGCGCGCGCGGCGGCCGTCGACCCTGATCCGGGCGCCGCTCGGCGGGCCGCGGTCGCCTCGAGCGGGCTCCGGGCCGACCACCTCACCGTGGAGGTGACCGGACGCGAAGGGGCCGGCAGCCGAGTACGGGTCGCGGTGGCGTACCGATCGCCCACCGCCGTGCCCCTCGTGGGCGCCCTCCTCGGCGATCGACTGCTGCGAGCAGCCGTCACGATGCGGGTGGAGGGACCATGAGCCCAACTCCTCCTACAGGCGCGTATCGTATGAACCGATACAAAGCAGACGAAACGAGAAGCGGCAGCGGGAAATTCCACCGTCAGCCCTCCCGCGTGGGAGGATCTACGGCTGACGATGGCGAACCGAAGGCCATCACAGGTGGTACCCCAGGGTGCCGCCTTCAGGCGATCTGCGGCCTCTGGCGTGGCCAGGGCCACCGTAGATCGGTACATCACCAGGGACTCGGTCCCCACCCCGGAGGACACCAAAGATGTTTAGGCGGACAACAGCAATCCTGGCCACCACGGCCGCGATCTCCCTGGCGGTGGTGGCACCGGCGCGAGCCGAAGCCCCCACCCTCGAGAGCTACTCGGCGGGCGCCACCGCCACGGCACTGCAGCTCACGCTGCTGGGCGAGCAGCTCGGCGTGTCCCAGACGCAGGCCGCCGTCAGCAGCGAGCCCAAGGCCGCCGCCGATGGCGCCGCCCTGCTCCTCGCCGGCACCCCGGTGCCTGGCGCCGCCCCCTCCGCCACGCCCGGCGGGCAGGCCACCAACGAGGCCTGCCCGATCCAGGCCGATCTCGACGAGATCACCCAGGGCGCCCTCTCCACCCTCCAGCTCGAGGTGGCCTGCATCACCACCTCCGCCTCCATCGACGGCGGCCCTGCCGCCCGCGCTGGGTCCGGTGAGGTCGTCATCCGCATCCTCGGCCCGGGCGGCGATCTGCTCGAGCCCGTGCTCGGCCCGGTGCTCGCCGGCGTCACCCAGGTGACCGACCCGGTCGTCGAAGCCCTCGCCCCGCTGCTCGGCGCCATCCAGGACGTCACCGAGATCGACGTGCCCGACGTGCTCGACCAGCTCATCACCGCGGTGGGCGACACCGAGTTCGTGCTCGCCGAGATCGTGATCGCCCCGTCGGTGTCGACGGCCTCCGCCACCACCGACGGCGTGGTCGCCGCGGCCGGCAGCAACGGCGTGACCATCAACATCCTCCCGGACTTCGCCCGCACCCTCGATCAGCTCACCGGCTTGGTCGACGCCCCCACCAGCCCCAACCCGCTGCTGACCGTGAAGCTCGGCGCCGCCAACGCCAAGGTGGTGCGCGACGCCAAGACCGGCGTTGCCGCCCCCGATGCCAGCGCCGCCCAGCTGCTCTCGATCACCGCTGACGACTCGCTCGGCATCCTCGGCGGCATCGCCGACCAGCTCACCGGCGCCCTCGACGCACTGTCGATCGCCGAGCTGAGCTGCGACGGTGGCGCCCTGGCCGACGTGCTCTGCATCGACCTGGGCAGCGTCAACGAGCTCGACGCCGCTGAGCTCGAGGCCCGCAACATGAACTTCGGTGAGGGCACCGTGGGCCGTGAGGCCAGCGCCGCCACCGTGCGGGTCCTGCCCATCGCGGCCAGCGCCCTCGGCGGCGACGTCGTCGGCCTCTCCCTGGCCAGCGCCACGGCGGCCGCCAACGCCACCGCCCCCGGCCTGCCCAGCACGCCCGAGACGCCCGTCAAGCGGGGCCTGCCCCGCACCGGTGGCGACAGCGCCCTGCCGCTGACGATGGCCCTCCTGGCCCTCGGCACCGGCGCGGCGTTCCTCGTGCGCCGCACCCGCACCGTCTGACAGCTGTGCCGCTGGTGGTCTGAGCCGAGCGGCTCAGACCACCAGCCACCAGCCGCAACCCCCTGAGATCATGCTTCCCCTCTTCGCCACCGCCGCCATCGTTCTCATGGTCGCCGCTCTGTCGGTGTACGCCCCGGTCGCCCGGGCCCCCAAGCCCGCCCACCTGCGTGCCGACGCCCTCGCTGCGGTACCTCTGCCCAGCAGCGGCACCGACCCGCTCAGTCGCATCGTGGACGTGCTCCGCACGCGGCGCTGGGCCCGGCTGGCCCTCACCACGGCGTCCATCGGCCTGCTGGTGAGTGCGGTGGCCATGGTGGGCTACCCCTTCTACACGAACCTCCTCCAGGACCGCATCCAGTCCCGCCTGGATCGCCAGATCGCCAGCCCCGAGCTGCGCGAGGCCTACCTCGAGCGCAGCATCGGGATCGGCGACAGCCTCACCCGGATCGTCATCCCCGACATCGACGTCGACGTCGTGGTCGTCGAAGGCACCACCGCCAGTGCCCTGCGCGCCGGTGCCGGCCACTACCCCGACACGCCGCTGCCCTGCGAGGTCGGCAACGTCGGGATCGCCGGCCACCGCACCACTTACGGGCGGCCCTTCCACAACCTCGACCTGCTGAAGCCCGGCATGGAGATCACCCTCCAGACCCCGATCGGTGAGTGCACGTACAAGATCACCACCGAGCCCTTCACCGTGTCCCCCAAGGACGTGAGTGTGGTGGCCAACACCCCCGACGAGGCCACCTTGACGCTCACCACGTGCCATCCCAAGGGCAGCGCCCGCCAACGCCTGATCGTCAAGGCCACCCTCGTGCGCAGCACGCTGCAGGGACAGGCGGCATGAGCCGTCCCCGCCACGCCATCTCGGGCTTCTCGGCCCTCGCCGCGGCCGGGCTTCTGCTCGTCGGCCCTGCGGCCCATGCCCAGGACTCGGGGAGCGCCAGCTGGAGCGGCTCGAGCATCAGCGTGCCCTCCGGCGCCCAGGACGGCCTCGTGCACGTCGAGGCGTACTTCACCCGCGACCAGCCCCGCTCGATCCGGATCATCATCCAGGCATCCGGCTCGGCGCCGGCCGGCTGCTCGATGCCGGGCGACGTGGTGAGCGGCTCGGCCCGCACACCCACCTCCTTCGGGGCTGACCTCGGCTTCGGCTGCAACGGCAGCTACTCGGTCACGGCGATCGCAGAGACCACCGATGACAACGGCTTCCTCCCCCATGACGAGGCGACCCGCTCCGGCAGCGTCTCGGTGGCGATGCCGGCCCCCACCGTCACCGGAGTCGGTGCCGTGGGCGCGGGCCGTTCGATCACGGTGACGTGGAACGACATGCGCTACGCCGCCGCCGACCTGTCCGGCTACATCGTCGAGCGTCAGATCGACAACGGGTCCTTCACGCAGGTGGGCAGCCTCAGCGCCGGCGAGACGTCGTTCACCGATACGGCGCTGCCCGCCCAGGGTGGCGCGGCGACCTACCGGGTGTCCTCCACCCGCCCCTCGCCCGACCGCCGCCTCACCTCCCAGTCCTCCTCGTCATCGGCCACGCCGTTCGTGGCCGACCAGTCCGCCGGAGGCGGCGACGGCACGACCCCCGGTACGACGCCGGGCGGCGGATCCTCAGGCGACGGATCCACCCCCGGGGGCGGCGTACCCGGCGACGGGTCCACCCCTGGCACCACCGCCGGCGGCGGCACGACACCCGGTAGCAACAGCCCGGGCCCCTCGCGTCCGGGCGGCGGACGGCCCGGCGGTTCGGTGGCCACCCCCCGGCTCGGGATCTCGGGTTCCTTCCTGCCGCCGCTCCTGCGCCCGTCGGTGACCGCCATCTCCGACCCGAGCACGCTCGACGACGGGTTCGAGGAAGCGCTGCCCTACGGCGACGCTGAGCCCGGCGCCGAGGACCCGGTGCTCCCCGACGACGAGCTGGCCTCGCTGTTCAGCGACGGCTCGGCGGGCCGGGGCATGATCATCCCGGTGGCGACCGCGCTGGTGCTGGCCGTCTGGGCCTTCCACCTGCGGTTCCTCGCCCGCATCTCGCGCCCCGTCGACTGACCCCCGCTCACCGGTCGCTACACCGGTCGCCACACCGGTCGCCTTGCCAGTCGTTCCAGCGGTCGCGGGGCCGGCGACAGGACGGCCCGCAGCAACGCCATCGCGGCACCCTTGTCGAGGTGCTCGTTGCCGTTGCCGCACTTCGGTGACTGGATGCAGGACGGGCAGCCCCCGACGCACGGGCAGGCCTCGATGCTCGCCAGCGTGGCCTCGAGATGCCGATCGGCAGCCTCGAAGCCCAGCTCCGCGACCCCGGCGCCGCCCGGCATGGCGTCGTAGATGACGATGGTGGGGAGGCCCGTGTCAGGGTGCACGGCGATCGACACGCCGCCCACGTCCCATCGGTCACAGATCGCGAACAGGGGCAGGATCCCGATGGCGGCGTGCTCCACTGCGTGCAACGCAGCCGGCAACACCGCGTGGTCGACCCCGGACGCGTCGACCACCGCCTGGTCGACGCAGTACCAGATGGCCCGGGTGACGAGGGTGGCTGATGGCAGCTCGAGGACCTCGCTCGCCACGAGGGTGCCGGTGAGCGTCTCCTTGCGCTGGTAGCCCACGACACGGGTCTCCACCTCCGCCTGGCCCAGGTGGAGGCGGGCGGCGCCGACGCTCCGGACGTCGTCGGCGCCCAGCAACCGGGTGCGCGTGTCGCGGCGCGGCACCGTGTAGGTGGCGCCATCGTCGGGCTCGACGATGGCTACGCCGACGTCGAGGTCGAGCTCGACGACGCGCCAGTGCTCACCCTGGTGGAGGTAGGAGGCCCCCGGGTGCACCTGTTCCGGAGCCCGGGCCCGGTCGACGTCGCCGACCGGCCGATCGGTGCCGGCGGCCACGATGCGCACGGGCGCCCCACCGGCGTTGCGAAGGCCGACGCCGTGGGATGGCCACCCCGTGCCGTTCCAGACGGCGATGGGCTCGTCACGACGGCCGCGATGGCGCACCAGCAGATCGTCGGATTGCACCAGGCGGCGCACACCGTCGTCGAGCACATCGGGCCACCACCGCGCATCAGCGTGGGTGAGAGGCAGCTCGTGCGCCGCGCAGCGCAGGTGCGGGTCGAGCACGTAGGGGTTGGCCGGGTTGACGATGGCGGGCTCCGGGGCCCGCGTGAGCAGCTCGTCGGGGTGGGTGGCCAGCCACTGGTCGAGCTGGTCATCGCCGGCGACGAGCACCGCCGCCGACGCCGCCTCGCCTCGTCCGGCCCGGCCGGCCTGCTGCCAGAAGGAGGCGATCGTGCCAGGGAAGCCGTCGAGCACCACGGCGTCGAGACCCCCCACATCGATGCCGAGCTCCAGGGCTGACGTGGCGATCACCCCGGTGAGGCGGCCGGCGAAGAGCTCGTCCTCGATGGCTCGGCGCTCCTCGGCGAGGTACCCGCCCCGATAGGCGCGCACCCGGCGGGCCAGCGCCCGGGGCAGTCGGCGGCGGACATCGGCGGCCACGATCTCCACGCCGCGCCGACTGCGGGCGAAGCCCAGGGTGGCGTGGCCGGCATCGATCAGCCCGGCCACGACGGCAGCCGACTCACGGTGGGCCGACGCACGTGTGCCACTGGACGCGTCGAGCAGCGGGGGCTGCCACAGTGCGATCGTGCGGGGGCCGCTCGGCGAGCCGTCGTCGACCACGGGCGTGACCTCCACGCCGGTGAGGGACGAGGCCAGCCGCTGGGGAGCCCCGATGGTGGCCGAGCAGCAGATGAAGACGGGGTCCGCTCCATGGTGGACGGCCAGCCGGCGCAGGCGGCGCAGCAGCTGGGCCACGTGGCTGCCGAACACGCCCCGGAACGCGTGGAGCTCGTCGATCACGACGTACCGGAGGCGCCCCAAGAACGTGGCCCACCGCTCATGGTGCGGGAGCAGGCCGCCATGGAGCATCTCCGGGTTGGTGAGCACCACCGAGGCGTGCTTGCGGATCCAGGTGCGCTCCTCGGGGCTGGCATCGCCGTCGTAGGCGCCGGCCACCACGCCCGGGAAGTCGAGCGCCGTGAGGGCCCGCAGCTGGTCGTGGGCCAGGGCCTTGGTCGGGAACAAGAGGAGCGCCGTGCCGGGGCGCACCGGTGCGACAGCCGCCTCGGCCAGGGGCACCTGGTAGCACCGGGACTTGCCCGACGCCGTGCCCGTGGCGACCACCACGGATCGCCCCGCCCGCGCCAGGTCGATGGCCGCAGCCTGATGGCTCCACAGCGGCCCACCCAGGCGCTCGGCCACCACCGTGGGCAGGGGCCGCGCCAGCTCGCCGTACCGTGCGGCCCGAGCCGGGAGGTGGGCGAGGTGCACCAGCCGGCTGGGGATCCCGCCGTCGGGGGCACCCGTGTCGGTGTCAGCCCGGTGTGCCCTGTCGCGCTCATCGGCGAGGTCGACCAGGACCTCGGCGAGGGCGACGGCGCCGGCGACCTCGGGTTCGTGGGCGGAGTGGATGGCCATCAGGTGCGACGAGCGTACGCCCGCCGGCCGGCGGATCACAGTGCTGTAGTTCCATCCGTGTCGTCCTGCTGCGGTCTCGGGCTCCAGTAGGTTCGAGCGGGTGGAGGTGACCATCAGCGTCGAGGTGCACGACGAGTGGACGCTCGTGCGCGTGCACGGAGACCTCGACCTGGCCACCGGCCCGCAGCTGCGATCGCGGCTGGTCGAGCTCGTGACCTCCGGCAGCACACAGATCGTGCTCGATCTGGAAGACGTCGACTTCATCGACTCCCTGGGCCTCGGGGTGATCATCGGGGCGTTGCGCCGAGCCCGGAGCCAGGGAGGCGATCTGCGCCTCGTCTCGACGCGGGTCCACCTCCGTCGCACCTTCGAGCTCATCGGGCTCGACCAAGTGCTGACCTTGGCAGCATCGGTCCCGGCGGCCATCGCCGAGGCCCCCGGACTCGAGCGCTGACCGATGGGGCGCCGGGTGGAGCTCCAGATCCCACCTCGCAGCGATCACCTGGCCCTCGTGCGGCTCGTGGTCGAGACCACGGCCAGAGCCGGCGGGCAGCTCCCGGAGCGGCGCATCGACGACCTCCGCCTCGCGGTGACCGAGGCGTGCGCCAACGCGCTCGATGCCTCGCAGGCGGCGGGGTCCGAGGCGCCGGTCATCATCACCATCGAGCTCCAGGACGACTCGATCGAGGTGTTCGTCGCCGACCAGGCCGGAGGGTTCGAGGTGGAGGCCGTCGATCCCATCCCGGCCGCCACCGATCCTCACCGCCTTCGCCACGAGCGTGGCCTCGGCATCCCGCTCATGCGATCGCTGGCCGATGAGGTCGAGTTCGCCGCCAGCCCGTCAGGCACCACCGTCCACCTGGTGGTCCGTTCCTGAGACGCCTCCCTCGTGGAGGTTTCGACCCCACGGTCGATGGGTAGGTGCGCCCCAACGGACCACCACGGCCAGCCCGCCAGCCCGCTCGGCATCGGTACTTGTCATGTGTTCGTAACTGTTGTAACCTAATCGCAACGTCGCTGTTGGAGCGCCCTCCACACGGTGACCCCCCTCTGAGGCACCGGTAGTTTCGTCGGTAAGTCCGCCCGCCCCGACGAGGCACCGGTGCCTCAGTCACGTCTGGGCGCTGGTCGGGCTGGCCCGCCAGCGACTCAGTCAGCCACTCCGTCAGCCACTCAGTCCACCACGTCGCGGCGTCCCTCGAGGGCCCGGCCGAGGGTCAGCTCGTCGGCGTACTCGAGGTCACCGCCCACGGGGAGCCCGCTGGCGATGCGGGTCACCCGCACATCGAGCGCCTTCAGCAGACGGCTCAAGTACATCGCCGTGGCCTCCCCCTCCAGGTTGGGGTTGGTGCACAGGATCACCTCGTGGACGCCCTCGGTCTCGAGGCGCACGAGGAGCTCCCGGATGCGCAGCTGGTCGGGGCCGACCCCCTCGATCGGGCTGATGGCGCCCTGCAGCACGTGATAGCGCCCATGGAACTCCTGGGTCTTCTCGACGGCGACGATGTCCCGGGGCTCCTCGACCACGCACAGGATCGACGCGTCCCGCCGGTCGTCGCTGCACAGCTCGCAGACGTCGCCTTCGGCGATGTTGAAGCACCGCTGGCAGAAGCTGACCCGGTCCTTGGCCTGACTGATGGCGTTGGCCAGTCGCATGGCATCGAGCTTGGGCAGCTTCAGCAGGTGGAAGGCCACCCGCTGCGCCGACTTCGGCCCCACCCCGGGGAGGCGACCGAGCTCGTCGATCAGCTCCTGCACCGGCGCCGGGTAGACGTTGGCCACCGGCGACCTCAGCCGCCGCCGAAGAGATCGCCGAGCGGTCCGAGCGCCTCACGCTGGATCTCGGCCAGGCGCGCGTTGACGTCGTGCAGGGCGGCCAGCACGAGGTCCTCCAGCATCGGGACGTCGTCGGGATCGACCACCTGGGGGTCGATCGACACGGCGAGCACCTGTCCCGTCCCGGTGGCTCGGATCCGCACCACCCCGCCGCCAGCCACGCCTTCGACCTCGCGCTCGGCCGCTTCGGCCTGGGCCGCCATCATCTGCTGGGCCTGCTCCAGCAGCCCGCCGAGGGCGTCGCCCCCGAGGCTGTCGAGGTCGGGCAGACCGGTCAGGGCGGGCAGCCCAGCGGGGTCGGAGGCGTCGTCGGAGGGGTCGGTCACGCCTGGCAGCGTAGGCCGCGCCGCTCGGAGGTCACGGCTCTTCGACGAGCTGGGCGCCCGGGAAGGCCTCGGCCAGCCGCTCCACGCCGGTGGCCGCCGTCGGGGCGTTCTCCAGGGAGTGCACGTCGACGATCTCGTCGTCCTCGGCCGGACCGGTCGGAGGGGCGACGGTGACGGCCCGCGGCGACGCCGGCGTGGCGGCATCAGCCACGAGGCGCAGCGGGACGGACCGGCCGAAGTGGGCCGACAGAGCCGCCTCCACCTCGGGGCGCTTCTTCTCGCAGTGGTCGCGGGTGGGGATGTTGGCCAGCGCATACACGGCAGTGCCCGCTGCGGACTCGACGAAGTGACCCGTGCCGAACACGGCCTTGGTGCCCGGCTTCAGCGACGCCAGCACGCTCGGCCACACCGAGGTGAGCTCCTCGAGCGAGGGCGCGGCTCCACCATCGGCGACTGCCGCCGGGGCGGGCCCGGGCGGGACCACCGGTGCGCGCTCGGTGTCGTCGACCGGCGCCGCGTCGACCGGCGGGCCGGCGACCGGCGACCGCGGGGCCGTTGCCTTGCGCACCGGCTCGCGGGCGCGGCCCGGCGGCCCCGGCGGAGCGGCCGCGCCACGGGCCTTGGCCAGCTCGGCCCGTGCGGCTGCTGCGGGATCCGCCGCTGCGCCGGGAGGGGGAGCGGCGGTGGGCGCGGGAGTGGACGGCGCCACGGTGGTGGCCGGCACCGCCGTCGTCGGGGCGCTCGACGGCGTCGCCACGGCGCCCCCCGCGAGGGAGCGCTCCAAGCGCTCGATCCGGTCCAGCAGCGCGTCGAGCGACCGGTCGGCGTCGGGGCGGCACAGGCGCACCAGGGCCACCTCGAGCACGATGCGCGGGTCGGGCTTCTTGGCCAGCTCGACCAACGCCTCACCCAGCACCTCCAGGGCCCGGGTGAGCCCGGCCGCACCGAGGTCGGCGCCCAGCGCCGCGGCCCGCTCGAGATCGGCTGCAGGGAGGTGACGATCGGGCGCGCCCATGACCGACAGGAAGGCGTCGCGCAGGCGGCCGATCAGCAGCTCACCGAGCACGCGCGGGTCGCGCCCGGACGCCGTGGCGTCGGCCACGGCCACGAGGGCGGCGCCGGCATCACGGGCCCGCACGGCGTCGAGGATGGCGTCGAGCGGCTGCGATTCCACCACGACGCCACCCATGGCCGACACCTGATCGAGGGCCGACAGGGTGTCTCGCGCCGAGCCGCCGCCCTGGCGCACCACCTGCTCCACCGCGTCCTCACCGAGATCCAGACCGGCGTCGGCGATGACGTGGCGAACGTGGTCGGCCAGCTCGTCAGCCGGCAGGAGGTGGAACTCGAAGTGCTGGGTGCGACTGCGGACCGTGGGCAAGACCTTCTGCGGGTCGGTCGTGGCCAGGATGAACACGACGTGCGAGGGGGGCTCCTCGAGGGACTTCAGCAGCGCGTTGGCCGCCCCCGCGGTGAGCATGTGGACCTCGTCGAGGATCACCACCTTGCGGTTGCCCGACGTGCCCAGCGGGATGCGCTCGATCAGCTCGCGGATGTGGGCGACGCCGTTGTTGGAGGCGGCGTCGAGCTCCAGCAGCCAGTCGACGATGCGCCCGTCGTCCACCGCCTGGCAGTTGTCGCACTCGCAGCAGGGCTCGCCGTCGACCGGGGCCTCGCAGTTGAGGACCTTGGCGAGGATCCTGGCGGTGGACGTCTTGCCCGTGCCCCGGGGGCCGCTGAACAGGTAGGCGTGGCCCACCCGGTCTTCCTGCACGGCGGTGCGCAGGGCCCGCATGACGTGGTCCTGGCCACGCTGCTCGCTGAAGCGCTTGGAGCGGTAGCGGCGATAGAGCGCCTGGTACGGATCAGCCACGGAGCGACCCTATCGGCCCGTCGCCGGGACCCAGACGGTGAGCCGTCCCGTGGTCGTGGACGTGTCGACGACCACGGGACCAGCGCACGGTCGCGCCCGCTCCCCCATGTGACGGTCAGGCGATCTGCGGCACACCACAGGCTCCGCTGAGAGCTGCTGCCTTCCGGCCCTGACTCGGTTCACGGACTGCAGTTGCACAGGACCCGACCGC
>JBKJIL010000270.1:0-5792 GCA_046598435.1 Acidimicrobiales bacterium | reverse complement strand
ACGCGAGCGAGGCGCCCGCCGAGCAGCCGCGCAAGCGCGTGCCCTGGAGCTGGCGGTGCGCGCCCGGTCGGCGCGCGACGTCGCCGAGACCGATGTGGCCACGGTGCTCTACGACCTCGATCAGATCGGTGGGCTCGAGGCGTGGCGCGCCACCGCCGAGCTGGCGAGCAGCGCGGGCTGGGACCGCCTGTGGCCGGAGGCGGAGCGACGGGCGCAGGTGCTGGTGAGCCGGTGTGGCGAGCAGGGCGCCAGCGTGCGGCACTGGTTGGGATCGGAGCTGGATCGGCTGCGGGCGGGCTGACCGGGGACTCACACGATGGCGGTGAGCATCACGACGCGGCGCACGAGCGGCGGGGCGGCCCCGAGGAGGTCGATGGCACGGGCTCGCAGCTGGTCCTGCTGCGCGTAGGTCAAGCCGGCGACGAACGGTGCCGTCTGCGCCATGCCGCAGCGCCATGCCACGAGATCCTCGGCCCCGAGCTCCGGGAAGCCCACCTCGAGCCGTCGCACGTCGGCGTCGGGGAGCCCCGCTTCCTGGGCGACCCGGCGGGCACCTTCGACCGACGCCAGGATCGGCATCGTGGTCGTTCTCAGCTCGTCGATCCAGGCGTCGGGTCGCCATCCGAGCTCGGCCGCCGCGGTGTTGACGGCGTCCTTGACCGGGTGGGTGTCATCGCCGGCGTAGGCCGACACGAGGATGGGGCTCCCCGTTCGACTCACTCGGACGGCCTCCATGAGCGCCTGGTGCGGATCCGGCAGGTGGTTGAGCGCGAAGGCAGCCACCACGCCGTCGAGCGATCGAGCCGCGAACGGCAGGGCTCGGGCGTCGGCGAGCGCGCTCGGAACCGGCGGGTCGATGGCCCGCAGCATCCCGACGGCCACGTCGGCGGCGATCGACCTGCCACCCACCGCGCCGATCGCGCGCGTCGCCGCACCCGTGCCCGCGCCCAGGTCGAGCACCGTGCGACCGGCGAGCGACCGCGGCGACGCGGCCACCACCGCCTCGGCCAGGCGGTCGTACACCCGGCCGGGCCCGCGCTGCCACGCCGCGCCGGTGGCCGAGTAGGCATCGGCCATGGCGTGCGGGCTCACAGCAAGACGCCGCCCTCGCGCCCTCGGTCGCACCACCAGCCGAGCTCGTCGTCGTCGCCCAGCGCCTTCTCCCAGCCGAACTGCACGAGTGCGCCGAGCAGGCACAGCGACAGCTGGGCCTCCCACCACGGGTCGGTGATGATGCCGCAGTGCTCGAGCGCAGCGCGGAACGCAGCGAGGGTGTCTTCCTTTGACTCCGGCAGGCGGGCCCGGTTCAGCGAGAGGTACCAGGCGAGGTCGTGGGCGGCAGGGCCGATGCCCGGGTAGGTCCAGTCGAGCAGCACCGTGCGGTCGCCGCTCGCCCCCAGGTTGCCGAGCTTCCAGTCGCCGTGCAGGAACGTCTGCGGCGTGCGACGAGCGGCCAGCACCAGCGGGTCGAGGTCGTGGCGCAACCCCTCGACGAGCGCCAGCACGTCGGAGGGCGCTCGTCGAGTGAAGCGCTCCCATCCCTCGGATGCGATCTTGGGCACGGCATCGGGCCAGCCCCGAGCCGCCTCGCTCGTCATCCAGCCGGGTCCGAAGGCGCTCCACCGGCTCTCGAGGCTGAGCAGGCTGGGCACGGCGTCGCTCGGCTCCCAGAACGTGGCGCACATCTCCGCCAGGTGGGCCAGGAGCTGTCGATGCTCGCCGAACGAGAGCGGTGCATCGCCAGCCGGGAAGAGGTGATCGCCCACGTCGTGCAGCAGCAGCGCCCCGCCCCATCCGTTGCGACCCAGGCCCGCCGCGGCGCCGACCACCGCGTGGTCGATGCTCGCGGGAAGCGCGTCGAGGAGCCCGGTGGTCCACACGGCGACCGGTCGGCAGGCGAGGTCGCCGAAGCCGCGCATCGTCCAGTCTGCATCGGGATGCAGGTGCTTGAGCACGAAGCGCTCGCCGTCGATCACCACCAGCTCGAGCTCGGATCCCGACTTCCCGTCGCCCGTGACGAGGGGCCGTCGTTCGGTCGCACCCTCGACCAGCTCCTCGATCGACGCCGCGGCGGGCCGTGGGGTCAGGCGCGGTGCCACGTCAGCCAGCATGCGCTGCCGGTCCCATCTGGGCCACCAGGTCGGGTCCCCATCGACCACCGCAGAACACGACGTCGCGCGTGATCCTGCCGTCGACGATCGTGAGGTGGTGCATGTGGTGGACCGTGACAGCTCCAGCCTCGAGGTCATAGCGGACCAGCTCGCCGTCGGGCAGAGGGTGGCGCTCGATGCTGTGGAACCGACCGGGTTCTGCGAACCAACGGCCGTACTCGTCGAGGATGGCGGCGACGCCCTGCAGCTGGAAGCGCCACCCCGGCACCGTGGCATCGAGCGTGGCATCGGGCGCGTAGACGTCGCCGTCCGGTCGGCCGGCCTCGAGCCCAGCGAGGAAGCGGTCGACGGCGGGCAGCGTGTCGGTGGTGGTCATGGCTCCAGTGTGCAGTCCCGGGCCTGCAGTCGCCCTGCAGTTCGCTGCAGTGGTGCTGCAGGAGGCTCGGCGCACGGTTCGGGGGTCGGCGACCGGGCCGGCGCAGGACAAGGAGCACGCCATGACCACCGACACCGCACCGTCCGAGGCAGAGATCGAGGCCTTCGTGGGCCGCTTCGCCACGGACCTCGGCGCCGTCCTCCATGCCGCCACCGTGGTGGTGGGGGACAAGCTGGGCCTCTACCAGGCGCTGGCCGAGCACGGACCCGCCACGCCGGCCCAGCTGGCGGCAGCCACCGGGTGCGATGAGCGCTACCTGCGCGAGTGGCTCTCGGCCCAGGCGGCGAGCGACTACGCCAAGTACGACCCGACCACCGGGCGGTTCCACCTCGATCCGGCGCAGGCCGCATGCCTGGCGGACCCGTCACATCCCGCCTTCATGGCGGGCGGCATGACCGTGGCCACCTCCGTGCACAAGGACGAGGAGGCCGTTCGCTCCGCCTTCACCACCGGCCGCGGGGTGGGCTGGCACGAGCACCACGGGGACCTGTTCGTCGGCACGGAGCGGTTCTTCCGCCCGGGCTACGCCGCCAACCTGACGTCGTCGTGGATCCCCGCCCTCGAGGGGGTGGAGGCGAAGCTGCACGCGGGGGCGACCGTGGCCGACGTGGGCTGCGGGCACGGGGCCTCGACGCTGCTGCTCGCTCAGGCCTACCCGGCCAGCACCATCGTGGGGTTCGACTACCACGAGGCATCGATCGACGTGGCCCGCAAGCGTGCGGCCGAGGCGGGCGTCGGTGACCGCGTGCGCTTCGAGGTGGCCAGCGCCTCGGACTTCCCGGGGACGGACTACGACCTCGTGTGCATCTTCGACGCCCTCCACGACATGGGCGACCCGGTCGCTGCGGCCGCCCACATCCGCTCGGCCCTCGCCAGCGATGGCACCTGGTTGCTCGTGGAGCCCAGCGCCGGCGACAACCTCGAGGACAACCTCCACCTCGTGGGGCGCATCTTCTACTCGGCGTCGACGATGATCTGCACCCCGGCATCTCGGGCCCAGGCCGGTGCGGCGTGCCTCGGGGCCCAGGCGGGTGACGCCCGGCTGCAGGAGATCACCACGGCGGGCGGGTTCACCCGCTTCCGGCGGGCCGCCGAGACCCCCTTCAACGCCGTGCTGGAGGTCCGTCCGTAGGGGCGTGCTGGCGGAGGGGGCGGCGCACCCCCTCCGCTACCGTCATCCCCGTGGGGATCGTGGACGAGGACATCGTGGCGGTGCGAGCCGCCACCGACATCGTCGCCGTCGTCACGAAGTACACCCAGCTCCGCCGCTCGGGCACGCGGTGGGTGGGTCTGTGCCCGTTCCACACCGAGAAGACGCCGTCGTTCAGCGTGAACCAGGAGCTCGGGGTGTACCGCTGCTGGGGGTGCGGCGAGAAGGGCGACGCCATCTCCTTCGTCCGCGAGAAGGAGCTCCTCGACTTCGTCGGGGCCGTCGAGCTGCTGGCCGGCTGGGCGGGGATCACCCTGCGCTACTCCGACCACGACGGCGGCGAGGGACGCAAGCGCCGGGCCCGCCTCGTCGCCGCGGTGGAGCAGGCCGTCGACTGGTACCACGAGCGACTGCTCGCCGCGCCCGACGCGGCGACCGCCCGCAAGTACCTGCGCGAGCGGGGCCTCAGCGGTGAGGAGGTGCGGGCCTTCCGCATCGGCTGGGCGCCCGAGGCGTGGGACGAGCTGGTGAAGGCGCTGCGCCTCCCCAACGACATCGTGAAGGACGCCGGCCTCGGCTACCTCAACGCCCGGAACCGTCAGACCGACGTGTTCCGCGGGCGCATCCTGTTCCCGATCTTCGACGCCAACGGCGACGCCGTGGGCTTCGGCGGGCGCATCATGCCCGGGGAGGAGGGCCCGAAGTACAAGAACACGCCCGAGACGACGCTGTACCAGAAGTCCAAGCTGCTCTACGCCCTCAACTGGTCGAAGGCCCGGATCGTCACCGACGACCGGGCCATCGTGTGCGAGGGCTACACCGACGTCATCGGGTTCGCTCGGGCCGGCATCCCGGCCGCCGTCGCCACCTGCGGCACCGCGCTCACCGAGGAGCACGTGCGCCTGCTGCGCCGCTACGCCCGCAAGCTCGTGCTGGCCTTCGACGCCGACGCCGCCGGGCAGGCCGCCGCCGAGCGCTTCTACCAATGGGAGAAGGACCACGACCTCGAGGTGCTGGTGGCCGACCTGCCGCCGGGCGTCGATCCGGCCGACCTGGCCAGCAGCGATCCGGCCCGTCTGGCCGCCGCCGTGGACGGGGCCATGGAGTTCCTCAAGTTCCGCATCGACCGCGTGCTCCGCGGCGCCGACCTCTCCACGCCCGGCGGCCGGGCCAAGGCTGCCGAGGCTGCGACCGAGGTGATCCGGGGCCATCCCCAGGCGACCGTGCGAGACCAGTACGTGATGGAGGTCGCCGGGGTGTGCCGCGTCGAGCCCGAGACGCTGCGGGCCCAGCTCGAGCGGCCGGCGCCGGCCCCGTCGGAGCCGGATCGCCGTGGCGGTTCCCGCGAGGCAGCGGGGGAGCGCCCTCCGCTGAACCGTGGGACCTCACCCACCACCCCGAACCGCTCCGCCACCTACCTGCGCGACAGCCCCGAGCTCGAGGTGCTCCGTCAGGTGGTGCACAACTGGGAGGCGGTAGAGCAATGGATCCGCTACCCGGAGCTCTTCGACAACGACCTGAGCCGGCGGACCTTCCTCGCCCTCATGGCCCACGCCACCGTGCCCGAGGCGATCGACGCCGCCGATCCCGAGGTGGCCGACCTGCTCATCCGCCTGGCCACCGACGAGCTGCAGGCCGAGCCTTTCGACGCGGTGGTGCGCTTCCTCACCGAGACGGCCCGCCACGAGGTCCGCACCCTCACCGCGCAGGTGTCGGTGCACCCCGACGACCCGGAGCTGCTCCGTCGCCAGCACTGGCTCACCCAGACCATCGACCACCTCCGTGATCCCCGCGCCGCCGGTGAAGCCGCCGAGCAGTTGGTAGCCTGGCTGGGCTCGAGGGGTGAGGAAGGGGCATGACCGACGCAACGCCGATGGCCTCCGCATGGGGGGTGCCCCCACACGAGCTGCGGACGCTCATCGCCCGGGGCCGTCGTCGTGGCGTGCTCACCATGGACGAGGTCGTCGACGTGCTGCGTCGGGTGGAGCTCACGGCCGAGGTGATCCACGCGGTGCGCGCCGCGCTGCTGGCCGAGCACATCGAGCTCGACGAGTCGATCCCGCCGCTCGACCTGGCCGACCTCGACGACGTGCTG
>JBKJIL010000092.1:0-4067 GCA_046598435.1 Acidimicrobiales bacterium | reverse complement strand
ACCTGCACGTCGCGCTCCTCGAGCACATTGAGCAGGCCCACCTGGATGCGCTCTGACAGGTCGGGCAGCTCGTTGATCGCGAAGATGCCGCGGTTGGTGCGCGGCACGAGGCCGTAGTGCAGGACCAGCTCGTCGGAGAGGTAGCGCCCTTCGGCGATCTTGATGGGGTCGACCTCGCCGATGAGGTCGGCGATGGAGGTGTCCGGGGTGGCGAGCTTCTCCCCGTACCGACGACTGCGGTGCACCCACTCGATGGGGGTGTCGTCACCGTGCTCGGCGATGAGATCGCGTGCATGCCGTGACACGGGCGCGTACGGGTCGTCGTTGATCTCGGAGCCGGCCTCGATGGGCATCCACTCGTCGAGCAGCTCGGTGAGGGCCCGGATCATGCGCGTCTTGGCCTGGCCGCGCTCGCCCAGGAAGATCACGTCGTGGCCGGCCAGGAGGGCGTTCTCGAGCTGCGGGAGCACCGTGTCCTCGTAGCCGAGCACCTCAGGGAACAGCGGCTCACCGGCCTGGATCCGAGCCACCGCGTTGCGACGGAGCTCCTCCTTCACAGCGACCGACGACCAGCCCGATTCGCGGAGCTGGCCGAGCGTGGCAGGGGCAGGGTGCGTCATGCGGCAAACCTATCCCCGCCCTTGCCGGTCGCGACCCGCGACGGCGGGCGGGCCGCGCCCGGGCCGGGCCGAGCGGGTACGAGCTCGGTCCCCCCGAGGTCCTGCACCGG
This sequence comes from Acidimicrobiales bacterium, assembly GCA_046598435.1. Classification (GTDB taxonomy): domain Bacteria; phylum Actinomycetota; class Acidimicrobiia; order Acidimicrobiales; family VFJN01; genus VFJN01. The sequence goes on along the minus strand of JBKJIL010000092.1, from coordinate 3,337 downwards.
TAGCCTCCCCCGACCATGGAGCTGACCGGGACGTGGCAGGCCGCCGTGGCCGACGAGGACCTGCGGCGATCGTGGCACGACGACCGCTTCGACGACAGCACGTGGGAGGCCATCGAGGTGCCGGGCCACTGGCGCTCCACCCCGGCCTTCGCCGACACGGACGGCGCGCTGCTGTACCGGCGTCGCTTCGACGCCACCGCACCGGCCGACGGTCGCCGGGCCTGGCTGGGTTTCGACGGGCTCTTCTACCAAGGCGACGTGTGGCTGGACGGTGCCTACCTGGGCGACACGGAGGGCTACTTCGCCCCCCACTCCTTCGAGATCACCGACGCCCTGCGGGAGCGCCGCGAGCACCACCTGGCCGTCGAGGTCACCTGTGCCCCCCAGGGCGACAAGACGGCCAAGCGAAACATCACCGGGGTCTTCCAGCACTGGGACTGCCTCGACCCCGACTGGAACCCCGGCGGGATCTGGCGGCCCGTGCGGATCACCGAGACAGGCCCGGTGCGGATCAGCCGCCTGCGAGTGCTGTGCCGGGAGGCCAACCCCGAGCGGGCGGTCCTGGTGCTGCGGGCCACGCTCGACAGCGCCGGCGCTCGCAGTGTGTCGCTCGTCAGCACCCTCGGCGACCTCGACCACCGACTCGACCAGCCCCTCGCCGACGGCGCCAACGAGGTCGAGTGGACCATCACCGTCGACCGGCCGGCGCTGTGGTGGCCGCGCGCCCTCGGCGAGGCCACCCTGCACGACCTCACCGTGGCCGTCGTCCTCGACCCCACCGAGGGCGAGGCCGTCTCCGATCAGCGCCAGCTGCGCACCGGCCTGCGTCAGGTCCGGATGCGCGCATGGGTGGCGTCGGTCAACGGGGAGCGCCTCTTCCTCAAGGGCTCCAACCAGGGCCCCACGCGGATGGCGCTCGCCGAGGCCACGCCCGGCGAGCTGGCCGGCGACGTCGCCCTCGCCCTCGACGCCGGCCTCGACCTCCTCCGCGTCCACGCCCACATCACGCGCCCTGAGCTGTACGCGGCGGCCGACGAGCAGGGGCTCCTGCTGTGGCAGGACTTCCCGCTCCAGTGGGGCTACGCCCGCGGCATCCGCAAGCAGGCCGTGCGCCAGGCATCCCAGGCCATCGACCTGCTGGGACACCACCCGTCCATCGCCCTGTGGTGCGGCCACAACGAGCCGATGGCCATCGAGAACGACCCCACCATGTGGGGCGACCCCAAGGCCCTGCGCAAGATGGGGCTCAAGGCGCTGGCCGCCCAGGAGCTGCCCACCTGGAACAAGACCGTGCTCGACCGCTCCGTGAAGCGGGCCTTCGAGAAGGGCGACGGCACCCGGCCCGTGATCGCCCACTCCGGGGTGCTCCCCCACCCCCCACAGCTCGACGGCACCGACAGCCACCTGTACTTCGGCTGGTACCACGGCCACGAGCGCGACCTCCCCGGGTTCCTGCGGGCCATGCCCCGAATGGGCCGCTTCGTCACCGAGTTCGGGGCCCAGGCCGTGCCCACCAACGCCACCTTCTGCGAGCCCGAGCGCTGGCCCGACCTCGACTGGGAGCACCTGGGCCACACCCATGCCCTCCAGAAGCCCATCTTCGACCGGTTCGTCCCCCCGGCCGACCACGACACGTTCGCGGGCTGGCAGCAGGCCACGCAGACCTACCAAGCGCTCGTGGTCCGCCGTCAGGTGGAGGCCCTTCGTCGCATCAAGTACCGCCCGACGGGGGGCTTCGCTCAGTTCTGCTTCGCCGACGGGCACCCCGCCGTCACGTGGTCGGTGCTCGGCCACGACCGGGCACCGAAGCTGGCCTACGACGCGCTGCGCGCCGCGTGCGCACCGGTGATCGTCGTGGCCGATCGTCTGCCGGACGAGCTGACGCCAGGGACCACCCTGGCGCTCGACGTGCACGTGGTCAGCGATCTGCGAGACGCGCTGGACGACGTCGACGTGACGGCGCGGCTGCGCTGGAGCGACGGCGAGCGCTCGTGGCGCTGGCGGGGCGACCTCTCCGCCGATGCCTGCCAGCGGGTCGGCACGATGCAGATCGTGGTGCCGGCATCCGTCGGTCAGCTGAGCCTCGAGCTCACCTGCTGCTACCGCGACGAGCAGGCGACCAACTGCTACGACGCCACCATCGGGGCCTGAGCGGGCCGACGGGCGCCTCCGACCGACGTCGGTTTTCGGGCGTCGTCTGAGCGAGGACTAGCGTCCCTCGACAACAGATCGCACAGGCTGTTGGAGGCTGATCGAGCGATGGCGACGATGATGGACCGCCCGGGGCAGACCCCGGTGCACCCCCGGCCCAAGCGGCCCGCACCGTGGCCGGTCGAGTTCTATCGATCGGCCGTCGGCAAGAAGTGGGTCATGGCTGTCACCGGCATCATGATCATGGGCTTCGTGTTCTTCCATGCCCTCGGCAACCTCAAGGTGTACCTGGGCGCCCAGGACTTCAACCACTACGGCGAGTTCCTGCGCGAGCTCCTCGTGCCGATCTTCCCCCGCACCGTGATCCTCTGGCTGATGCGGATGGGGCTCATCACCGCCTTCGCACTCCACATCCACAGCGCCTACAGCCTCACCCGCATGAACCACCGGGCCAACGCCGGTGGCTACCAGCAGAGCCGCGACTGGCAGGCCGCCACCGCCGCCAGTCGTTCCATGCGCTGGACGGGCGTGGTGTTCGGCCTCTTCCTCCTGTTCCACCTCGCCGACCTCACGTGGGGCACGGTGAACCCCGACTTCGTGCGCGGCGACGTCTACCGCAACTTCGTCGCCAGCTTCAGCCGCCCGCCGGTGGCGATCATCTACATCGTCGCCAACCTGGCCCTCGGGCTCCACCTGTTCCACGGCGCCTGGTCGATGTTCCAGAGCCTGGGCCTCAACAACCCCCGCTGGAACTCGTGGCGCCGCAGCTTTGCGCTGGGCTTCGCGGCGCTGGTCGCGGGCGTCAACATCATGTTCCCGATCGCCGTGATGACCGGTGCGGTGAGCGCCGATGACAACCCCGACTGCATCAAGAACGGCGACGTCGTCGTCAGCTGCACCCAGTACGAGGAGGCCCACCCGTGATCGGCAGCCTGCAGAGCAACGTCCCTGAGGGCGCCATCGCCGACAAGTGGACCCAGCACAAGTTCGACATGAAGCTGGTGGCCCCGCACAACCGTCGCAAGTTCGACGTCATCGTGATCGGCTCCGGCCTGGCCGGTGCGTCGGCGGCCGCCACCCTCGGCGAGCAGGGCTACAACGTCAAGGTCTTCACGTACCACGACAGCCCCCGGCGGGCGCACTCGATCGCCGCCCAGGGCGGCATCAACGCCGCCAAGAACTACAA
>JBKJIL010000141.1:0-5038 GCA_046598435.1 Acidimicrobiales bacterium | reverse complement strand
GGCCTCCTCGATGAAGGCGCAGGTGTTGACCACCACGAGGTCGGCGCTCTCGGCGTCGGCCGAGGGCCTCATCCCGTCGGCCAGGAAGGTGCCGACGAGCTTGTCGGAGTCGACCTGGTTCTTGGGACAGCCGAGCGTCTCGACGAAGAAGGTGCGGACCCCGGCCATGTTCAGAGGGTAGTTGCGCACCCCCGCCAGACCAGAACCCCCGCGCCGGGTCGCTACCGCGCGTGGTGGAGGCGCAGGCCCGGGCGGGGCCACTCGAAGCTCACGAGGGCGCCGGTGCCCGACAGCGTGGCGTAGGCGGTACGGAGGTCAGGACCACCGAAGCAGATGTTGGTCACGAGCGGATCGGGCAGGGGGTGGTGCTCGATCGTCTCACCGTCGGGCGAGATGGCGGTGATCCCACCGTTCACGAGCGTGCCCACGCACACCCAGCCCTCCCCGTCCACCGCCAGGCTGTCGAGCAGCTGCAGACCGGGCAGGCCGGCGAGGAGATGCCCACCGTTGCCCACCGGGTTGTCTCGCTCCACCACGCCGGGCGCCGACAGCCCCCACCAGAACACGCGCCCGGTGTGGGTCTCGGCGGCGTAGAGCCGCGTGCCGTCGGGCGACAGCCCGATGCCGTTGGGCGCGTCGAGCGGGAAGATGACCTCTTCGCAGCTCGAGCCATCGGCCTTGGCGTAGTGGATGCCCGTGCGATCGCTGGTGCGGTCGAGGCGCACCCCGTGGTCGGTGAACCAGAAGCCACCGTGACCATCGAACACGAGGTCGTTGGGCGCCCGCAGCGGGCCCGATGACGACGCGGTGTAGAGGGTGGTCACGGCCCCCGTCATGAGATCGACCCGCTGGATCGACCCGCCCTTCCAGCTCGGCGGGACGGGCCCCGGGAGCGTGAGGCCCATCATGTCGTCCCAGCTGAAGCAGCCGCCGTTGTTGGTGATGTACACGGCGCCGTCGGGCCCGAGGGCGGCGCCGTTCGGACCGCCCCCCACGTTGGCCAGGACGTCGAGGCGACCGTCGGCGCCCACCTTGGTGAGCGTCCCGCGGGCGATCTCGACCAGCACGACATCACCGTCGTCGAGGGCCACCGGCCCCTCGGGGAACTTCAGACCACGGGCCAGCTCTCGGATCTCCATCCGGACTTGCTAGCACCGTGAGGGCCCTGCGGCGTGTGGCAGGCTCGCCCGATGGCGGTCGAGTCCCCCAGCGCCGCAGGGTTGCCGGCGCCGATCCGCGCCGCAGCTCGCGTGGGGATGGCGGTGGCGCTCGTCGTGTTCGCCATCCTGGCCACCGAAGGGTCCGCGGCCGGGCTGCTGCGACGGGGGCCGTTCACCAGCGACTTCTTCGACGCGCAGGCCCATGCCATCCTCGACGGCCACCTCGATGTCGACCCCGATGTGGCGGGCATCGAAGGCTTCGTACACGACGGGCGCACCCAGCTGTACTTCGGGCTCGTGCCGGCGTTGCTCCGCCTCCCAGTCGCCGCCGTCACCCACCGCTTCGACGGGCGGCTCACCCAGGTGTCGATGCTGGCCGCCCTCGCTGTGGCCCTGTGGGCGGCGGCCCGCCTGCTGTGGCGAGCCCGACGCTGGCAACGGGGCGACGGCTCGGTCGGGCGGTGGGAGCCGTGGATCGTCGGTGCCTGGACGGCGGCAGTGGGGCTGGCCTCCCCGTTGCTGTTCCTGTCGTCTCGACCGGTCGTGTACCACGAGACCGAGCTGTGGGGGGCCGCCACCACGCTGGTCGCCCTCGACGTGCTGCTGCGCTGGTGGGAGCGGCCGACGAGGGCCGCGCTCGTGCTGGTCGCGGTGACCGCCACCGTGGCCTGCAACACCCGGGCCTCGGTGGGTGGCGGCGCCGTGGCCGCCGTGGCCCTCACGGGGGCGCTGGCCCTGGCGCTGCGCCGGGTGCCGCTGCGCACGGCGTTCGGCGTGGCCCTGGCCGTCGTCGTTCCGCTGCTGTCCTACGCGGCGGTGAACCAGGCCCGCTTCGACGAGCCCTTCAGCGTGCCGTTCCACGAGCAGGTGCTGAGCGGCTTCGACCCGGCTCGCCAGGCCACCCTCGCCGCCACCGACGGCACCCTCTTCGGCCTCGAGTTCGCGCCGACGGCACTGGTCACCTATGGCCGCCCGGACGGCGTCGCCCTGCAGCGGCTCTTCCCCTGGGTGACGTTTCGCGAGTCCACGCCGATCATCGGCGATGCCACCTTCGACACTGTCGACCGCTCGGCGTCGTTGCCCGTGGTGGCGCCCACCTTCGTCGTGGTGGGCCTGGTGGGCCTGGGTGCCCTGGTGCGCCGAGGTCGGCGCGATCCGTGGCTGCCGGCCGCCGGCGGGGCGGCCAGCGGCCTGGCGTCCACCCTCACCATCGCCTTCATCGCCAACCGCTACCTGTCCGACGCCACCCCGGCGCTCCTCTTGCTCGCCGCCCCCGGCACCTGGGTCGTCGCCGACGTGCTGCGCGCCTCGGGCCGCTGGCGACGACGGGCGCTGGTCACGGGGCTGGTCGGGCTCACGCTGGCGGGGGCGGGCGTGTCCGCCGCGCTGGCCGTGCAGTCGCAGCGGCTGTTCATCCTGCCCAGCGCTCAGGCCCGACACGACCTCGTGGCCTTCCAGTACGACCTCGACCACCGACTCCGCGGCGCCGAGCCCCCCGACGTGCGCCGAGCGCAGGATCCGGGTCCGCCGGCCGGCCGCGGGCAGGTGGTGCTGCTCGATGACTGCCGGGGGCTCTACTGGTCCGACGGCCAGCGATGGTGGCCCCTCGAGCTCGGTGACGACGACGGCCTCATCGTCATCAGCGGCCCGATCGAGGCGCCGCGGACCGTCTTGCTCGACGCCGGGTCGTGGCGGCTCGTCGCCCACCGCGACGCCAGTGGGGTGGCCCTGGCCTACGAGCACGATGACGGCACCGTCCGGCGCGGCGCGGCTGTGGCGCGGTCCGTCGTCGAGGGCACGGCGCTCAGCGTCGTGGTGGATCGGGTCAACCACGAGCTCACCGTGCGGGCCGGCGACCAGGAGGTGCTGGTCGGTTGGCTCGTCGAGCTCACAGGCACGGCGCAGGCCGGCCCCGGTGCCCAGGTGCGCCCGGCACCGACCCCCCTGTGCGACCGCCTGGCCGCCCGTCTGGGAGCTGACGGGTGACGGCCGAGCGGTGGTTCAGATGATCGATCAGACCCGGCCGATGGCCGGTTCGAGCTCGTAGAGGAGCTGGTAGCCGAAGAGGGTCGGGCGAAGCCGCACGCCGAGGCCGTCGACTCGCCCCACCGTGCGACGCAAGCGCCCGGCCAGCCCGCCGGCGCCACCGCGGTCAGCCACGTCGAAGGGCAGGCCGGTGACCTCGCGGCGCACGACGTGCCAGCCGCTTCGGTGCAGGACCCGCTCGAAGCTGGCCTTGGTGAAGAAGCGCACGTGGCCGCGGTCGAGGATGCCTCGGCGGTCGTAGTCGAAGCGGCCCGACGCCACCCGCAGCCGGGGGTACCAGTGCCCGAAGTTCGGCACTGACACCAAGAGCCGACCGTCGGTGCCCAGCACGTCGTGGAGCTCGCGGAGCAGCGCCTCGGGATGGCGGACGTGCTCGAGGACGTCAGCCGCCAGCACGGCGTCGAAGGGCTGCGAGTCAGCCAGCAGCAGCGGGAGGCCGTGATCGAGATCCGCCTCGATGAAGCGGTCGACGCGCTCCTTCACGCCGGGGCGGGCGACGACGTCGATGCCCGTGACGTGATGGCCGAGCCCACGAAGGCGCTCCGCCACGAAGCCGTCTGCGCACCCGACGTCGAGGATGTGGGCGCCTCGCCCGACGCGCAGCCAGCTCACGAGCCGGGCGTGGCTCGAGTCGTCATCGGGCTTCAGCTGGTAGCTGTCGTCGGTCACGGCCAGGCTGTCGTCGCCGAACCCCATGCGCTGCAGGCGGTAGCGCAGCACGTCGGCCACCACGGCCCGGGCGTAGGCGATGCCGTCCACGTAGCAGATCTCGTCGCCGTAGTAGGTGGGGATGGGCACCTCCACGACGCGAGCCCCCGAGTCGTGCAGCTGCAGGAGCACCTCGGTGTCGAAGTCGAAGCCGTTCGAGTTCTGCTCGAAGGGGATCCTCGCCAAGGCGGCGACCGAGAAGGCCCGGTAGCCGGAGTGCCACTCGGAGAGGTGCAGGCCGCTGACGGCGTTCTGGAAGGTCGTCAGGATCCGGTTGCCGACGTGCTTGTACCGCGGCATCCCACCAGCTCGCGCCGCGCCCGGCACCATCATCCGGGAGCCCATGACGACGTCGGCCTCGCCGCGCTCCAGGGGTGCGACGATGTCGGCCAGCAGCTCGGGGGCGTACTGGCCGTCACCGTGGAGCATGACCACGATGTCGAGCCCGTGCTCCACCGCCCACCGGTAGCCGAACTTCTGGTTCCCGCCGTAGCCGAGGTTGCGGGGCTGACGCACCACCGTGATCGGCAGGCCCACCTCCTCACGCTGCACCTCGAGCCCCACCGCGTACGTGTCGTCGACCGAGTGGTCGTCGCTCACCAGCACCCCGGCGATCCGCTCCCGAAAGGCCGGATCGATACGGGCCAGCACCGACCGAAGCGTGCTCGATGCGTTGTAGGCCACCACCAGGATGCCGATCCGCAGAGGCCGAGCCATCCGCCGATGCTAGGGCAGGCGTCCGGCGGGTCTTGAGATCGCCCCGCCGGATCGGGAAGGGATCGCACCGCCCGAGCGTTGGACCCCCCTTGTGAGCACGGTGCCGCCCCTCCTCCTCGACGACACCCCCGCCGGAGGACCGCCCGCTCGCATGGTCACCGGGCGCTTCGTGGTGGTCACGCTGGCCACCTTCGCCTACTTCCTCGGGCTGGGCTCGCTGCTGCCGACCCTGCCCCGGTACGTGGACGACGAGCTGCACGGCGGGGGCCTCGCCGTGGGGCTCGTCATCGGGGCCTTCGCCGTCTCGGCCGCCGTGGTGCGGCCCTGGGCCGGCCGCATCGGCGACCGCTACGGCCGACGGGTGCTGCTCAGCGGCGGCGCCCTCCTCGTCGGGCTGAGCACCCTCG
>JBKJIL010000277.1:0-6579 GCA_046598435.1 Acidimicrobiales bacterium | reverse complement strand
AGTGTCGGTCCTCGGGGGCTGGAACGCCAAGCGCTTGCAGGGTTTGGCGTGGCTGACCTGTTCGGTTTCGGTCCGGCCGAGCCTATGTGCTACATTGAAGCACATGACGGAGGTTGGGATCCGCGCCCTGAAGCAAAACGCATCTGCGGTCGTCGCAGAAGTCGCCGCCGGTGAGACCGTCACCATCACCGATCGGGGTCGCCCTGTCGCCCAGATGACCCCTATCCCGAAGTCTCGCCTTCAGGCCCTAATCGACGCGGGCCACGCCCGAGTCGCTCGCCGTCGGATCACGGAACTGCCCCGGCCGGCCGATGGACCGAGCCTGTCTGAGGTGCTCGAGTCGATGCGCGACGACGAGCGGGACTGAAGTGGCGCACTACCTCGACACGTCAGCTCTCGTGAAGCTCATCGTCGCCGAGGACGAGACCGACGCGCTCATCGCCTGGCTGGACGAGACCGACGGTGACTGGGTGTCCTGCGATCTCACTCGAACCGAGTTGCTTCGGGCCGTGCGACGAAGCGTGCCCGATCGCGTCGTGCGCGCCCGCGAGGTCCTTGACTCCATCACGCTTCTCGACATCACCACGCAGATCTACGAGGAAGCGGCCCGCATCGATCCACCCGCGCTCCGCACGCTGGACTCGCTCCACCTCGCCGTTGCTCTCGACCTCGGCGACGAGCTCGAGAGCATCGTCACGTACGACGAACGACTGGCAGAGGCCGCCGCCGCCAACGGCGTGACCACAACGGCACCGATCTGATCACCGGCAGAGGCGCTGATGCGCCGGTGATCGAGCACTGCGCGAGGCAACGATGGCGCAATGGTTCAGGCCACGCCGCGATGGAGTTCGGGGCGGCCCATCGGTGCGGGCTGGTGTGGTCAGTCGAGGCCGAGAACCGTGGTGAGCGCCTCGTCGACCCCCCACTGCTCTTGGGGGCTCAGGTAGCCGTAGAACGTGCCCGCTCGCGAATGGTTGATCTGCAGATCACACCGGCACCAAGTAGCGGCACTTCGGCACCACGTCGCGTCAGGGCAATCGCCCTCGCGATGCCAGGAGCTTCGAGACGTAGAGCAGGAGCAGGAGCCCGTTGAACCACCCCATCGTCGCAACGTTCTTCGTCGGCCCTCGCACGAGTACTTGCGGTCGCTGGTGACACAGCACGGGGCGGACAGCGCTCGTGTTCGGGGATGGCCATCGACGGCTTGGATGGGCAGGTCGGCCGACTCGAGCCCGTCGCGCAGCCGGCGATGGGTGAACGGTGGGTCAGTACAGCTTCTCGTAGTCGCGGTTCAGGGCGGCCGTTGCCGCGACGCTCGTGTCACCGACCTTGGCCGCTCGGGCCGCGAGCTTGATTGCCCCGGCCGCCAGGCCCTTGGTGCCGTTCGACTTCACGTGGTCGGTCCAGATGCGCGTCGCCATCGGCAGGTCGTTGCGGGCGATGTGATGGTCGGCGTTCCACAGGTCGGCGGCGCCGAGTCCTTCGGACCGAGAGAGCTGCACCCGATCGAGCTCGACGATGATCGCAACGTTCGGTCGCTTGCCTTGCATGGCCATGCTGGCCAGCAGCGCCGAGTCTGTCGAGATGTGGGCCCGACCGCCCAGCTCGAGTGTCCGATCGTCGCCAGGGGAGAGGGCGAGAATGGCCACCGCCGGGTCGTCGAGCACGTTGTGGAGCGTGTCCGTGCGCTTGTTGCCCCTGCGATCGGGAATCGCGATCGTGGCGTCGTCGATGACGTGAACGAAGCCGCCGGGGTCACCCTTGGGGCTGGCGTCAGCGTTCCCTCCGGCGTCACAGGAGCCGATGATCAGAAACGGTGCGTCAGCGAGGAACGCTCTGACGGCGTGGTCGAGCGAGGCCCCGGTCGTCGAAGCCGCCTGTGCCGCAGTCTCGATCGGCACGTCCCACAGCTTCGACCGCATCACCGCCTTGCCGCAGTGGACAAGCGCCTCGGACACGTCGAAGCCCGATGAGAAGGTGCCGTTGACTCGCAGCGTCTCCCGCCACCCCGGCGTCAGGAAGCACGCGCCGACGGGGGTGCCGGCGATGGCGCCGTCGGGGGCATCGATGGCCAGCGACGTCGGCGAGTCCCACGCGAAGCCCGGCGCCCCACCGACGAGCCGCGCCCGCAGCCCGCTTTCGTCACGGTAGGCGATGACGGCGGCCGTCGATCGGTCGATCACGGCCCGGCAGTGGTCGTCGAGCCGATCGATCGACTTCATCATGATCGCCAGCGGCCGAGCCCCGACCACTGACTCCAGTCCCTGCACGTCCTTGATCTGGCTCATCATCGTCAACCTGTCGTGTCGTTGTCGTCCCGGCCACGCTCCCACGAAGTCCGCCAACATGGAAACCGTGCCCAACGGACGAACGGTCCTGCTGAGCGGTCAGGCCCAGGCCTGTTGCGGGCGTTCGGGGGCGCTACGGATCGTCCAGCGTTGGAGCGACAGCGACAACGGTCGACGCCGGGGATCTGGACGATGGCTCACAGGTGCAGTCGGTCCGGACGTCGAACCTCAGGAGATGCCGTTGCGCCCGGGGTCCGTTCGTCGCCTCATCGTGGTCGGGGCGCTCTGCGCCGCGGCGGTCACCGCGCCGCACGCGTCCGCCAGGGATGCCGCGCCGACCGCTAGGTCGGGCCCGAAGTCGATGGTGGCTCTGGGCGACTCCTTCGCGTCGGGGCCCCTCGTTCCACTGCAGTACGAGCAGCCCTTCGGTTGCCTCCGATCGAGCAACAACTACGCCCATCAGGTCGCCCGGCAGCTGGACCTCGCCATCGTCGACGTCACCTGCAGCGGCGCCAGTACGAAGCACATGTGGGAGACCCACGGCGTGTCGCCCGAGCAGGAGCTCAACGAGAACGGCAGCCCAGTCGGAGACACAGGTCATCCCGGCAACCCGCCGCAGCTCGACGCGCTGTCATCGACCACGGACATCGTCACCCTCCAGATCGGCGGCAACGACATCGGCTTCGGTGGCTTGGCGACGACGTGCGGCGAGGGCGCCATCAGAGGCTCCTTCGAAGACACGGGTTGCCGTCAAGCGGTGGCGGCCAAGGATCCGTTCGGGAAGATTGCCGCCACCGCCCCGAAGATCGCCGACGTCCTGGACGAGATCCACCGCCGGGCGCCGAAGGCGAAGGTGTACGTGCTCGGGTACTCGGCGATCTTCAAGATCGGCCCGACGGCGCGCTGCGAGGCGATGGGCGTGGCCGAGGAGGACGCGCAGTACCTGCGCAGCATCCAGGAGTCGCTCAACGCCATGATCGAGTCGGTCGCCGACGCCACCGATCGCAGCTTCAGCAAGACCACCCGGTACGTAGACGTCTACGGCCCGAGCGCCGGCCACACCGCTTGTGACCTCCCGGCCATCCGTTGGGTTGAGCCGATCGTGCCGGTCAACGCCGCCGCCCCCGTGCACCCGAACCTCGGTGGAATGACGGCGATCCGGGACATCCTCGTCCGCGAGGTGTGGCCCAGGGGCCTTCCGCAGCGCACCTCGTTGCCGGGCCTTCCTGCCCCGCCCGACTCCCCGATCTGAGGCCCCCGCCGAGCGCGGTCGGGCTCGCCGCGCAGGGCGGGCACCTGCCTGGTCGGTGGCGGGCTCGTCAGCGCTTCAGGAGCGGCTTCTCGTCAGCCGGTGAGTCACATGGGCCGCTGCTGCGAGATCCCCTGGTCCGTTTCTCTGCCCGAGGCGTTCACGCACTGCGATCCGGTGCTCCTCATCGACGTTCGACCCGTACTTGAGCTTCGCCCGCACCTCTCGGATCTCGATGCGGATGCCGCGGATGCCGCGGAGCAGCGGTCCGTGCTCAGCGGGGTCAACCGTCTCGATCTCCGGTTGCAGATCGGCGAGCTGCGTGCGGAGCACGTCGGCGATGCCTTGCGGGTCGTCGATGATCTGCGCGGCACCGATGAGCTGGACGGCGGCGTAGTAGGTCGTCGGGACGCCCACCAGGGGGTCTTCGTCGCCGATCGCCTTCCATGCCGACGGGACGTAGGCCCAATCGCCGGCCACGCTCAGGACGACGTTCTCGTTCTCGTCGATCGCCGACCAGATCGGGTTGGGTCGGGCGAGGTGGAGCACGACTTCGTCCTCCAGGAGGACGAACTGCGTCGGTACGACCACTGGAATGGAGCGATTGGATCCGGCTGCCACCAGGTGTCCGAAGGCGTTCGACCTCACGAAGCGCTGCCACTCGTCATCATCCAGCGGCTTGTCCCAGTCCCGGATCAACATCCGCCCATCATGGCGTCGCTCGTCGACCACACGCCCGCAGATCGGCACCGCCGCGCCGCGTCCCCGGCGTCAGCCAGGGGCGATGCAAGGAATGCCGTTCGCTCGCGCTGCTGCAGCGAGACGCTCGTCGTAGCTGACGATGGCCTCGACCGGGCGACCGTCTAGCGTCGTCGTGTGGTGCGACATCGAGGGTGCTGGGCCGGGGCACGTCGTCGTGGCAGGTGGCGCTGATGGCGGCCGTCGACGTGACGTACCCCGTGCGGCTCGGGTTCGCACCCACATCGGTGGCGATCCCCGACCCCGACCACCCGGGCTTGCTCCGAGCCGGACCGCGAGCGGGCGCTCCGTACGGCAGCTCGAACATCGAGGTCCACGTCTGCGACGCCACCGACTGCCTCGACAGCAACATCCAGCCTGACGTGAGGACGTTCGGGTTCGACACGGTCGACCTCTCGGCGCTCGATTCGCTGCAGGAGGCCTGCGCTCGCGTGCGGGCCGCTGGTGCGATCGCCAGCGAACAAGCGGGCGAGATCCGGGCGGCGCTCGACGGCGCCGTGCTGCGCACCTCCGACGGCGGGTCCTTCCGCGTGATGCACATCGCGGAAGAGGGCTTCATCATGCGCACGGCGGGACCCAACGGTCTGCCGCTGGTGGGCTCCCGGTCGTCGGGCATGAACGGTCACGGCCAGGCGACGTCGGTCCACGCCGATCAGGACGTGTTCGGGACGCCGGTGGCCCAGCTGATGGACGGTCGGGCACCCGAGCTGTTCGTGCACGACTCGCCCGACGGCTCCAACCACGACGCCGCGCTCCTGCTCGTGAACTTCTGGATCCCCCTCCAGCAGATCACCCAGCCCCTGGTGCTCGCCGATGGCCGCAGCATCGACCGTCGCCGGCACCAGCTCCGGTACGGACTGGCCACCGACTCGTTCCTCGAGCGAGACGACGACCTCGTCGTCAACGACATCTGGTCGTTCCTCCACGACCCCGACCAGCGGTGGTACTTCCGCTCGGAGATGGACCACCGCAACGCCCACGTGTTCAACACCCTCAGCACCGCCCACGGCGCAGGAGCTCTGCCCGGCGAGGACGTCGCCGAGCGCTGCTACCTCGTGCTCGAGGCGGCCGAATCCGCGCTCGTCGACGGCGACACCGCGGCGTTCTCCTCGACGCTCTCGGACGCCGCCGAGCTCCGCCGACCCCAGCACACGACGCCAGCCCTGGCCGAGGCGATCGAGACGATGCTCGCCCTGATCGACGACGCCCCCACGGCTCTCCGAGACGTGCGCGGCGAGCGAGCCGAGTCATGGGTGACCGCTGCGCGATCAGCGCGCCACCGTGTGGTGCGGATGTCCCTCGAGCTCCGCATGGTCGTCTCGCTCGTCGACTGAGCGCCCGCTGCCCGCCGCCCGCAGATCGGCGCCACCTCGCAGCGTCCCCGACTCACGCCCCACGAATCACGCTCACGACGGCTGCGCCGTGCGGCACTCCCAACGAGCGCAGGTCCGCGGTGAGCGACCCCACCGTCGCAGGCTGTGCGGCGCGTCTGATCGCGTCGATCTCTCCCATCGCTGCAGTCTCCAGGCTCGGCGGTCGAGCCTCGGACGGTCAGTCGACGGAGATGCGGGCCATGAGGTCCGCCTTCTGCTCTTCGAAGTCCTCGAAGGTCAGCTTCTTGTCCTCGAAGAGGCGGTGGATCTCCTCGACCCGGGCCAACAGCTCGCCAGCGGACATCTCGACGCCCGGCTCGACCGGAGCCAGCTCCGTCAGCTCGTCACTCGGCTCGTCGGTGCCCTTGTCAAGGCGCTTCTCGCGCTTGGCGGCAGCCTTCGCCTTCTTCGCCCGGTCACGTTGGAGCTTCTCGAAGCTCGTGCGCTGTGCGGCCATTGCGTTCTCCCTTCAGACTCCGACAGCGGGTCTGTCCTGTCGCGTCCTGGTCGACCTGCTCGGGGCATGCGGGTGGCGGTCGACCTGCCCACCTGCATGACGGACCCGCCGGCACGAGTGCCGGCGGCTCCGAACAGCACTACCTTGGGTCAGACGACCCGGACGTTCTGGGCCTCTTCGCCCTTGCGGCCGGGGGCCACGTCGAACTCGACGCGCTGGCCCTCATCGAGGGTCTTGTACCCCGAACCCTGGATGTTGGAGAAATGAACGAAGACGTCGTCACCCTGCTCACGCGAGATGAAGCCGAAGCCCTTTTCGGCGTTGAAGAACTTCACGGTTCCAGTTGCCACTGATTTGTCTCTCTATCTGCACTGCAAGCAAGTCCGACTGACTTCCTCGATTGGCCCAAGCCTAGAGGCTCGAGCCGAGGATCGCGACATTTCTGCAGGTCGG
>JBKJIL010000133.1:0-9898 GCA_046598435.1 Acidimicrobiales bacterium | reverse complement strand
GCCGGTGGTGGGACCGGTGCGGTCGGCCACCAGCGACCCGTTGGGGCGCCCCTTGATCTCCCCCGCCCAGGGCTCCATGCGCTCGAACACATGGTGGATGAGGCCAGTGCCTCGCGTCTCGGTGATGAACTCCGTGCGGAAGCCGATCAGGCCGCGGGCGGGCACGAGGTACTCCATGCGCACCCAGCCGGTGCCGTGGTTGATGATCTGCTCCATCCGGCCCTTGCGCAGTGCGAGGAGCTGGGTGACGACCCCGAGGAAGTCCTCGGGCACGTCGATGGTGAGGCGGTCGACGGGTTCGTGGATCTTGCCGTCGACCTCCTTGGTGAGCACCTGGGGCTTGCCGACGGTGAGCTCGAAGCCCTCGCGGCGCATCATCTCGACGAGCACCGCCAGCTGCAGCTCACCGCGTCCCTGCACCTCCCAGGTGTCGGGACGCTCGGTGGGCAGCACGTGGATGCTGACGTTGCCCACCAGCTCCTTGTCGAGACGGCCCTTCACCAGGCGGGCGGTCAGGGCCGTACCCTCCTTGCCGGCCAGCGGGGAGGTGTTGATGCCGATCGTCATCGACAGGCTGGGCTCGTCGATGTGGATCACGGGCAGCGGCCGGGGATCGTTGATGTCGGTGAGCGTCTCGCCGATGGTGATCTCGGGGATGCCGGCGATGGCGATGATCTCCCCGGGGCCGACCTCGTCGGCGGGCACCCGGTCGAGCTCTTCGGTGATGAACAGCTCGGTGATCTTGGCCTTCTCGGTGGTGCCGTCAGTGCGGCACCACGCCACCGTCTCCCCCTTGCGGATGTGGCCGTTCATCACCCGACAGAGGGCCACGCGGCCGAGGTAGGGCGACGAGTCGAGGTTGGTGACCAGCGCCTGGAGGGGTGCCTCCGGGTCGAACGACGGGGCCGGGATGCGCTCGATGAGCAGGTCGAGCAGGGGCTTGAGGGTGGCGCCGTCGGGCAGGCCGGCGCCGTCGGCGGGGCGGTCCATCGAGGCCTTGCCCTCGCGGGACACGCAGTACACGATCGGGAAGTCGAGCTGATCGATGTCGGCTTCGAGATCGAGGAAGAGCTCCTCCACCTCGTGCACCACCTCGGCGATGCGGGCGTCGGCGCGGTCGACCTTGTTGACCACCAGCACGACCGGGAGCTTGGCCTCGAGCGCCTTCCGGAGCACGAAGCGGGTCTGGGGCAGCGGTCCCTCGGACGCGTCGACGAGCAGCAGCACCCCGTCCACCATCGAGAGCCCCCGCTCCACCTCGCCACCGAAGTCGGCGTGGCCAGGGGTGTCGATGATGTTGATCTTCACGTCGCCGTAGGCAACCGACGTGTTCTTGGCGAGGATCGTGATGCCCTTCTCACGCTCGAGGTCCATCGAGTCCATGACGCGCTCGTTGACGTCCTGGTTGGCGCGAAAGGCGCCTGACTGCCAGAGCATCTTGTCGACGAGGGTGGTCTTGCCGTGGTCGACGTGGGCGACGATGGCCACGTTGCGAAGATCAGAGCGGAGCTCCACGAGGGTCCTTCCGGAGGGGGCCGATCATTCTACGGGCGCACGCCTCCGGAACCCGCACCGGCCCGGCGTGCGGGAGCCCGTCGGTCCGTGCGGCATGCTCTCCCGAGCTCGATCAAGGAGGCGCGGTGACGGTCTGGGATGACGCGGTGGCAGCGGTGCGAGACGGGGCTGACCCGGCAGGAGCGGCGGCGTCCATCGTCGCGGCCATGACCCGCGAGGAGCGGCGCTGGTGCCTCGACGGCGACCTCCCCTTCTGGACCGGCCTGGCCGACATGGGCACCGGCGGCTACCACCGCCGCCCCTTCCGGGCCGCCGCCGTCCCCCGGTTCGGCATCCCCGGCTTCGCCTTCAGCGATGGCCCCCGCGGGGTGGTGATCGGGCCGGCGACCTGCTTCCCGGTGAGCATGGCCCGCGGGGCCACGTGGGACGTCGAGCTCGAGGAGCGCATCGGCGACGCCATCGGCGTCGAGCTGCGGGCCGTCGGCGCCGACCTCTACGGCGGCGTCTGCGTCAACATCCTGCGTCACCCGGCGTGGGGTCGGGCCCAGGAGACCTACGGCGAGGACCCGCACCACGTGGGCGAGCTCGGCGCCGCCCTCACCCGAGGCGTGCAGCGCCACGTGATGGCCACGGTGAAGCACTTCGCCTGCAACTCGATGGAGAACGCCCGCTTCAAGGTCGACGTCGACGTCGACGACCAGGCCCTGCACGAGGTCTTCCTGCCCCACTTCAAGCGCATCGTGGACGAGGGCGTGGCCTGCGTGATGACCGCCTACAACTTCGTCAACGGCGAGCAGTGCGGTCAGAGCCACCAGCTCATCGCTGACGTCCTCAGGGGCGAGTGGGGCTTCGAGGGGTTCGTGATCAGCGACTGGATCTACGGCCTGCGCGATGCCGGGCCGTCGATCAGGGCCGGCCCCGACGTGGAGATGCCGTCGCCCATGATGCGCCGGGTGCAGCTCGACGATGCCCTGGCCACCGGCGAGTGCACCTGGGCCGACATCGACGCCTGCGTCACCCGCACCCTGACCGCCCTGCTCCGCCATGCGGCCACGCCCGGAGCGCAGGCACCCCGGCCGAGCCTCGACGTGCTGGCCACCGACGCCCACCGGGCACTGGCCCGCGAGGCGGCCGCCTCGGCCATCGTGCTGCTCCGCAACGAACGGGTCGGCGCTGCGCCGCTCCTGCCCCTCGACGCAGCGACGCTCAGGCAGGTGGCAGTGATCGGCTCGCTGGCCGATGTCCGCAACCTCGGCGACGGGGGGTCGAGCGACGTCTACGCCCCCGACGTGGTCACGCCGCTCGCCGGGCTGCGGGCCGCCCTCCCCGGTGTGGAGGTCGTCTCCACCGACGGCCAGGACGTCGCCGCCGCGGCGACGGTGGCGGCCAAGGCCGATGTGACGATCGTGGTGGTGGGCTACACCCGCGACGACGAGGGCGAGTACATCGGCGACACGGGCACCCGGCACCTCCGCAGCCTGCTGCCGCCCGCTGACGACGAGGGCCTGGCGGCCGCCTTCACTGCGGCGGTGGCCGCCGACCCCGGGCCGGCCGCGCCCCCCGGCGCGATCCCCGAGCGCTCCACCGGGGGATTCTCCACCGGCGGCGACCGCGACGAGCTCACCCTCCACCCCGCCGACGAGGCGCTCATCGCCGCGGTGGCCGCCGCCACCCCGAGCACCGTCGTGGCGGTGGTGGCGGGCAGCGCAGTCGTGATGGAGGGCTGGCGGCACGACGTCGGCGCCATCGTCCAGCTCTGGTACGCCGGGATGGAGGGTGGCCACGCCCTCGCCGACGTGCTCCTCGGCCGCGTCGATGCGGCCGGCCGGCTCCCGTGCACCATCCCCACCGACGCCGCCCACCTCCCCCCGTTCGACAAGGACGCCGAGCAGGTCGTGTACGACGGCTGGCACGGGTACTGGCGCCTGGCCCGCGATCGCCACGATGCCGCCTACCCCTTCGGCTTCGGGCTCTCCTACACGTCATGGTCGCTCGGCCACGCCACCCTCGCGGCGGACGACGACGCCTTGGTCGTGCGGGTCACCCTCACCAACACCGGCGAGCGCGACGGCACCGACGTCATCCAGGTGTACGGCGGCCGCCCAGCCGACCCCGACCGCCCCGGCCAGCGCCTGGTCGGCTTCGCCCGGGTGTCGCTGGCGGCCGGCGCGGCCGCCGACGTGGAGATCCGCGTGCCGATGGAGCGCCTCCAGGTGCGGCAGGGCGGCGCCTGGGTGCTCCCCCACGGCTCCTACGTGCTCCGGGTCGCTCGCCACAGCGCTGACCTCGACGCCTGCGAGCTCGTCTGGGACCGCTGAGGCGCCGTCAGCGGGAGGTGGCGGTCACCAGGTGCGTCCAGCGCTCGGCGGCTCCACGCCGTCGTCCACCCAGAGCGACTCGTCGGCCAGCACCCACTGGTCCTTCCCGCGCTCCTTGGCGCGGTACATGGCCCGGTCCGCCTCGCGGAGGATCGCCTCCGGGGTCTGCCCGGGCCGGGGCAGGGCCAGCCCGATGCTGGCCGTGCACGCCACCGGACCGGAGTCGAGGTCGAACGGGCGCCCCATGGCGGCCCGCACCCGGTCGGCCAGCTCACCGGCCGCGTCGAGGTCGTCGATGGCGGCACCGAGGATGACGAACTCGTCGCCACCCAGGCGGGCCACCGTGTCCCCGTCCCGCACGGCGTCTTGCAGCCGGCGGGCGATCTGGACGAGCAGGACGTCACCCACGTCGTGCCCGAGGGCGTCGTTCACGGCCTTCAGCCCGTCCAGATCGAGGAAGAGGACGGCCAGACCGGTGCGACGACGGCTCTCCTGGGCCAGGGCCTGGCGCAGGCGGTCATAGAGCAGCACCCGGTTGGGGAGCCCGGTGAGCGCGTCGTGCAGCGATTGGTGGCGCAGCAGCTCTCGGGCATCGTGCAGCGTGGTGATGTCCTGCACCTGGGAGACGAAGTGTCGGGGCTGCCCGAGCTCGTCGCGCACGAGCGAGACGCTGAGCTCGGCCCAGACGATGTGCCCGTCGGCGTGGAGGTAGCGCTTCTCCATCCGGTACCGGTCGATCTCCCCACACAGGAGGCGCTCGACGAGCCCGAGGTCGGCGTCGAGGTCATCCGGGTGCGTGAGGTCCTGGAAGGTGAGCGTCAGCAGCTCCGACTCCTCGCGGCCGAGGATCGAGCACATGGCCCGGTTGACCCACAGCCACTCGCCGGCGGGCGACAGCAGGGCGATCCCGATGGGCGCCTCCTCGAAGGTGAGGCGGAAGCGCAGCTCGGCCTCGGCGAGGGCCCGGTGAGCGGAGGCCACGCGGAGCGCGGCGAGGAGGCGCGCCTGCAGCTCCTCGGCGACGAAGGGCTTGGTCACGAAGTCCTGCGCCCCGCTCAGGAGGGCTGACCTGACCGACGCCGGCTGGTGGTCCCCCGACAGCACCACCACGGGGATCCAGGCGGTGCGGGGCTCGGCCTGCAGCGCGTCGAGCACGTCGATTCCCGATGCGTCGGGCAGACCGAGGTCGAGCAGCACGACATCGGGGTCAGCCGTGTCGATGGCCAGCATCCCGCGAGCGGCGGTCTGGGCCGAGACCACCTCCCATCCTGAGGGAGCGACCATGAAGCCGATGAGCGACACGAGGTCCTCGTCGTCCTCGACGATGACCAGCCGCGGCGCGCGGGAGCCGACCGCAGGGGCCTGAAATGCGGGCGCCGTGTGCACACCGCCCCGATCGACGCTCTCCGCCACGACATGAGGCTATCGAGGGATCAGCAGCAGAGTTCGACGCAGAACGACGCGCCACCGCCGGAGCGATCCTGCACCCACGCCCGGCCGCCGTGAAGCGCCGCGAACCGTGCCACAAGGGACAGCCCGATGCCGTTGCCAGTGCCCGCCGCGGCCGCGGTGCGGGTGAACGGCTCGAAGATCTGCTCGCGCTCGGCCTCTGGAACGCCGGGACCGTCGTCTTCCACCATCAGGATGAACCCCTCGTCCGACCGGTGGGCCGACACCTCGATGGTGGTCTCGACCGGGGTGGTGTGCACCGCGTGGATCATGAGGCTCTCCACGATCCGTTCCAGCTGGCCGGCGTCGACGAAGGCGTCGAGATCGGCGTCTACCGACACGTGGACCGAGCGGCCGTCGACGGCCACTCGGCCGACGCAGCGGGCGATGACCTCTTCCACCATCACCCGTTCGCGGTGGGCGGTGAGAGTGCCGCGCCCGATCCGGTCGAGCTCGAGGAGGTCGGTGAGGAGCCGCTCGAGCTTGGAGGCGCTCGACCGGATCCGGTCCGCCATCTCCAGAGCGTCGGCGGGGAGCACGTCACGGAAGCGGTCGGCCAGCAGGCCGGAGAAGCCGAGGATCGAGGTGAGGGGTGTCCGCAGCTCGTGCGACACGGCGTGCACGAACGACCCACCGTCACCCTCGCGACCGCCATCGTCGGCAGGTGTGGCGGCCAGCGTGGCGCTCAGCACGGACTGGCCGCCGGCCGCAACGGTGACCTCCGTGCCGGCCTGGAGCGCGGCGAGTCCGGGACCTCCTGGCGTCGGCTCGACCGCCTCGAGCGTGACGTGCAACGGCCCACCCGTGGACCCGGCAACCACCTTCTCGAGCGCCTCGACCGCTTCGGCGGCCGCCACCTCGGCCACCACCTCGATGAGCCGCGATGGTGTGAAGGGCTTGACCACGTAGGCCGCCGCGCCGGCATCGAGCGCGGCTCGCTGGTCCTCCGCGCTGACCCGAGCACTGACCATCACGACGGGGATCGACTCGGTCCGGGGATCGCGCCGGAGGGTGAGGAGCACCTCCAGCCCGTCGCCGTCGGGGAGCCTGCCGTCGAGGATGACGACATCGGGGAGCTCGGCGGCGGCCTGCACCACGCCATCGCGTCCGAGGCCGGCGGCATCGACCGTGTGCCCGGCCTGCTCGAGGGCGAGCCGGTACAGGAGGGTGACGTCCGGGTCGTCCTCGATCACCAGCACCCGCACCGTCGCGCCCCGATCCCGATCGTCCGCCTGAACGCGGGGTGGCCCCGAGCGCCGGACCGGCCGAAACCGGTCGGCGGCCCGGGGCCACCACTCGGCCGAGGGATCCACCTAGCGATCGGCGTGTGGCGTTAGCCTCAAGTCGACCACTCACATCGCCCGTCAGAGCAAGGCTCTGGCGGGCGATGCCCGTTGGCGGCCCTTGCGCCGAAGCGCTCCGGCCACCTCTCGCTGGGTCCTGGGGTTCCCCCCAACCACCATGGCGAGCCGCCGTGTCCTCGAGGCTCTCACCTCTCGGTCGTGCGGACGGTAGATCATCTCGTCCTCCCACTCCGGTGGTCTCGGTGAGCTCGTCGGCGGGTCTCCGTCAGCCGAAGCGTCTGGTCATCCCCCGGTTCCCCCACCGCTCCGTTCCGTTGCGGTATGGGCGACTTTGGACCCGCCCGATCGGGGCGTCAAGGGGTGGCGGGAAGATCCACAGGGATGTCCACCAACCTTTTCCCTTTTCCCCAGGAACCGCCCGATTGTCCACCGTGTGCCCACAGCCTCGCCCACAGGACGACGAAGGGGCTGGCGTCCTCTCGGACAGCCAGCCCCTCCATGTGGTGCGGTCGAGAGGACTTGAACCTCCACGGGGTTACCCCCACAGCGACCTCAACGCTGCGCGTCTGCCAGTTCCGCCACGACCGCTCGTGGTTGGAGGAGGGAGTGTAACTGCGCCCTACGTGCACGGCGAACCGACGGTCGGTCGACGGCGGTCGGATCCTGTCGAGCGCTCAGTCGCCGTCGGCGACCCACACCTGGGCCCAGTCGACGGTGCCGTCCACGGCGTGCTGAAGGCCCTGCACCCGCTGTGCCACGACGGCCTGGGTGCGGAACTGGGCGATGGGCACGACGACTGCGTCGGTCAGCACCTTCGCCTCGGCATCACCCCACTGCCCGAGCGCGGAGCGGGGCACCGGGTTGGCTCGGGCGGCGGCCAGCGAGGCGTCCACCTCCGCGGTGCCGTACCCGGTGAGGTTGTCGTCGGCCGTGGAGCCGAACAGCGGCGTGAGGTAGGCATCTGGCGAGGCATAGCCGCCGATCCACCCGAAGCTGAAGAGCTCCTGCCCGCCCGACACCACGAAGCGCTTGTAGTCCTCCAGCGGCTGGGGGCGCAGGACAGCGGGGATCCCCACGTCCTCCAGGTCGGCCGCAACCATGCGGGCCATCGTCTCCTGAGCCGGCGACTGGTCGAAGTCGATGGGCACCGTGGGCACCTGACCGTCCGGGAAGGCAACGGCCAGGAGGTCCTTGGCCCGTTGGGGGTCGTAGCCGCACGAGGCGCAGCGCCCGGGGTCGTGCCCCGGCACGCCGGCCGGCACCACGGTGGCCAGCGGGTCAGCGCGGTCGGCGTACACCGCCGCCACGATGGCGGGGGCGTCGATGGCCGCGGCGATGGCCTGGCGAAGCTCCACCCGTCCGAGCACATCCCCGGCTGCGCGCAGCCCGAAGAAGAGCTCGGCCTGGAACGGCGCGAAGTGGTCGTCGCCATGGTCCGCCACGGCATCGCCGAAGCGGTCCACGGGGGCGAGGGCCCAGTCCACCTCGCCGTCGTCGAAGGCGTCGTAGGCGGTGTCCGCGTCGGGGTAGGAGCGGAGCTCGATGCCATCGAGGTGGCCGACCGCGCCGTCGCGCCGCTCCAGCTCGACGACCTCCCGGTCGGCGCCGGCCACCGTCCAGCTCCCTGACAGCTCGAGGGCCTCGAGGCCCTCGAGGCCCTCGAGGCCCTCGCCGTCGGCACCGACGCCGTCCAGGGTGGCCTCGTCGACCACGCCGAACACGGGGCTGGCGAGGATGGCGGGGAGCACGGCCACTGGCGTGTCGAGGGCGATGCGCACGGTGTCGGGATCGGGCGCGGTGAGCCCGGCCAGGTGCTCAGTGGTGCCGTCGACGAAGGCCCGGAAGCCGGTGATCGCCTCGAGGCGCAAGGCCGACAGCGACGTGTCACCACCGCGCGCCACCCGCTCGAGCGAGGTCACGACGTCCGCTGCGGTGATGGCCCGCCCGCCGCTGAAGGCGGCATCAGGGTCGAGGGTGAAGCGCCACGCCGTCTGCGTGTCGTTGGACCGCCACCGGGCGGCCACGGCGGCGGCGGGCCGCTGGTCGGCGTCGAGCGCCGTCAGCCCGTCGTAGAGAAGGTCGAGCACCATGAGGTCGCTCGGCGAGGCCAGGCTGGCGACGACGGGATCGACCGCAGGCGCCCCGGCCAGTCCGAGCCGCACGGTGCCGCCGTCCACCGCCTCGGTGGCCGTGCGGGTGGCTCCTGTGGTGGGGGCGGCCCCGTCGCTGCCCCCTGAGCTGCAGGCCCCGAGGAGGAGCGCGCCGACGACGAGGGCCGTGGAGGTCTTGGGTGCCCGACCCCCGGATCGCATGGGCTCAGTCGAGCAGGAACGCGAGGCCGGTGGTGGTGAAGACGAAGGTGAGGGCGATGACCACGGTGATGCGGTCGAGGTTGCGCTCCGCCGCCGCCGACCCCAGGGCCGTGGCCCCGACGCTGCCGCCGAACATGTCCGACAGGCCGCCGCCCTTGCCGCTGTGGAGCAGCACGAGGCCGATCAGCCCCGCGGACACGATGAGGTGGATGGCGATGACGATGTTCGTGAGCACGGGGGGAGACTCCTCAGTGGCGGCCCGGCTGGCCGGGAAACGGTACCAGGGGCCGGCCGGCCGACAGAAGACGGGCCAGACGATGGGTCAGACGATGGGTCAGACGACGGCGCGGGTGGCGGCGAAGTGGCAGGCCACCGGATGCCCGATGTCGCGCGGCTCGAGCACCGGTTCCTGTTGCGAGCAGGGGGAGGTGTCCACACCGGCCGCTTCGAGCTCGAGCTTCTTCCAGCACCGGGTGCGGAAGCGGCAGCCCGACGGTGGGTTGGCCGGCGAGGGCACGTCGCCCTGGAGCATCACCCGCATGCGGGCCTTTTCACGATTGGGATCAGGCAGCGGGACGGCCGACAGCAGGGCCTGGGTGTAGGGGTGGCCGGACTCGTTGTAGATCTCGTCGCGGGTGCCCTCCTCCACGATCTTGCCGAGGTACATCACGGCCACGCGGTCGGAGATGTGGCGCACCACCGACAGGTCGTGAGCGATGAAGACGTAGGCCAGGCCGAGCTCGCGCTGCAGCTTCTCGAGGAGGTTGACCACCCCGGCCTGGATCGACACGTCGAGGGCCGACACGGGCTCGTCGAGGACGATCAGCTCGGGCTCGAGGGCCAGGGCCCGGGCGATGCCCACGCGCTGGCGCTGGCCGCCCGAGAACTCGTGGGGGAAGCGGTTGGCGTGCTCCGGAGACAGGCCCGCATCCAGGAGCTCCTCACCATCGTGGGCCTGTCTCCGGAGCACGCCAACCGCTTCCCCCACGAGTTCTCGGGC
>JBKJIL010000245.1:0-6278 GCA_046598435.1 Acidimicrobiales bacterium | reverse complement strand
CAGGACGAGGGCGGGATGCGCCGCCTGTTCCGGCAGTTCAGTTTCCCGGGCGGCATCCCGAGCCACGTCGCGCCGGAAACGCCGGGCTCCATCCATGAGGGCGGCGAACTCGGCTACTCGCTGGCCCATGCCTACGGCGCGGCCTTCGACAACCCGGCGCTCGTGGTTTGCTGCGTCGTCGGCGACGGCGAAGCGGAGACCGGGCCGCTGGCCGCCAGCTGGCACTCCAACAAGTTCCTGAATGCTCGCCGTGACGGCGTCGTCCTGCCGATCCTGCATCTCAACGGGTACAAGATCGCCAACCCGACGGTCCTGTCGCACATCCCCGGTGAGGAGCTGATCAAGCTGCTGGAGGGCTACGGCCACACCGTGCACGCGGTCGAGGGCGACGAGCCCGAGACGATGCACCAGCAGATGGCCGCCACCCTCGACGGGGTCTTCGACCAGATCGACGAGATCCAGCGTGCCGCCCGGCGCGGTGCGAGCACCGAGCGGCCGCGATGGCCGATGATCGTGCTGCGGTCCCCGAAGGGCTGGACCGGTCCGCGCGAGGTCGACGGCGTGCGGGTGGAGGGCACATGGCGGTCCCATCAGGTGCCACTCTCGGAGGTCCGATCCAACCCTGAGCACCTGGCGCAGCTCGAGGCATGGATGCAGAGCTACCGGCCCGAGGAGCTCTTCGACGACGACGGCCGCCCGGCTGCCGAGGTCACCGCGCTGGCGCCGGCTGGTGCCCGGCGCATGAGCGCCAACCCCCACGCCAACGGCGGCCGACTGCTCCGGCCGCTCGACCTCCCCGACTGGCGCGGCTACGCGGCAGAGGTGACCACGCCGGGGACGCTGCGCACCGAGCCCACCCGCCGCCTTGGCGCCTATCTGCGTGAGGTGATGGGCCGCAGCGAGGGCTCTCGCAACTTCCGGCTCTTCGGACCCGACGAGACCGAGTCGAACCGCCTCGGCGCGGTGTACGAGGTCACCGACAAGGCCTGGAGCGCGGATCTGTGGCCTGACGACGTGCACCTGGCGCCAGGTGGGCGGGTCGTCGAGGTGCTCAGCGAGCATCTCTGCCAGGGCTGGTTGGAGGGGTATCTGCTCACCGGCCGCCACGGCCTGTTCTCCTGCTACGAGGCGTTCGTCCACATCGTGGACTCGATGTTCAACCAGCACGCCAAGTGGCTGAAGGTGTCCCGGGACCTCGACTGGCGCCCCCCGATCGCGTCGCTCAACTACCTGCTCACCTCGCACGTCTGGCGCCAGGACCAAAACGGCTTCTCCCACCAGGACCCCGGGTTCATCGACCACGTGGTCAACAAGAAGGCCGACATCATCCGCGTCTACCTGCCGCCCGACACCAACACACTGCTGTCGGTCGCCGATCACTGCCTGCGGACCCGCAACTACGTCAACGTGATCGTCGCCGGCAAGCAGCCCAGCCTCGACTGGCTCGACGCCGACGCAGCAGCGTTGCACTGCACCCGGGGCATCGGCGTGTGGGACTGGGCCAGCAGCAACGACCATGGCGAGCCCGATGTCGTGCTGGCCTGCGCCGGTGACGTCCCCACCCTCGAGACGCTGGCCGCGGCCGACCTGTTGCGCCAGCACTTCCCCGACCTGGCCGTGCGGGTGGTCAACGTCGTGGACCTGATGCGCCTCCAACCCCAGAGCGAGCACCCCCACGGCCTGCCGGACCGCGAGTTCGACTCGCTGTTCACCGCAGACCGGCCGATCGTGTTCGCCTACCACGGCTACCCCTGGCTGATCCACAGACTCACCTACCGGCGCACCAACCACGTCAACCTCCACGTGCGGGGCTACAAGGAGGAGGGCACGACGACCACGCCCTTCGACATGGTGATGCTCAACGACATGGACCGCTACCACCTAGTCATCGACGTCATCGACCGGGTCCCCGGTCTCGGCCAGCGGGCAGCGGGTATCCGACAGCTCATGATCGACCACCGGCTCACGGCTCGGGCCTACACCCGCGACCACGGCGAAGACATCCCTGAGGTCGCCGACTGGACCTGGCCCGCCTGATGCACGTCCTGGTCGTCAACGCCGGCTCCCGGACCCTCAAGCTCCGCCTCCTCGACGACGCCGACAGCGTGCTCGCGGCCTGCGACATCGACCCCTGGGCCGGTGAGAAGGACACCATCGCGCTCGACGACTTCGCACACAGCCTCGACCACGTCGATGCCGTCGGGCATCGGGTCGTCCATGGCGGCGACCAGCTTGTCCAGCCCACGCAGCTCGACGACCGCGTGCTGGGGGCGCTCACCGATCTCGTCAGCCTGGCCCCGCTCCACCAACCCCGCGCGCTGGCCGCCATCGCTGCCATCAGCGCACGACTCCCCGAGGTCCCCGCGGTCGCGTGCTTCGACACCGCCTACCACGCCACCCTGCCAGCCTCCGCCGCCACCTACGCCCTCCCCGCCGCATGGCGGGCGCGATGGCCAATCCGGCGGTTCGGGTTTCACGGTCTCTCCCATGCTTACGCCGCGCGGCGCGCCGCGGAGCTGATCGGCCGGCCGTCCGGCGGCCTCCGCGTCGTCACCTGCCACCTCGGGGCCGGTGCGTCTCTGTGCGCCACCGACCGCGGCCGGTCCGTCGACACCACCATGGGCTTCACGCCCCTCGAGGGTCTCGTCATGGCCACTCGATCCGGCACGGTCGACCCGGGCCTCATCTGCTGGCTGGTCGAGCACGGCGGCATGACGATCTCCGAGGTCGCGCACGGCCTGGAACACGAATCCGGCCTGGCTGGCCTCGCCGGAGGATCGGGTGACATGCGCGACGTGCTTGACAGCCTGGACCGTGGCGATGAGGAGGCCCGGCTGGCCTTTGATGTGTATATCCACCGCCTCCAACGCGAGATTGCGGCGATGGCCGTTGCCCTTGACGGGCTCGATGCTCTCGTGTTCACCGGCGGCGTCGGCGAACACCAGCCACGGGTGCGCCATGCCGCAGCAGCCGGTCTCGGCCTCATCGGCGTGGCCGTCGATGATGACTCGAACCGCTCGACCACCACCGATGCCGACGTGTCCGATGCCGATGCCCGGGTGCGTACGCTCGTGGTCACGGCCCGCGAGGACCTCGAGATCGCGCGGCAGGTGCGGCAGGTGTTCGGAGTTGACTGAAGGAGAACCGGCATGGACTTCACGCTTCGCATTGAGCTCGACATCTCCTACGACGACGCCATCCCGCTGGTGAAGGACGCCCTCAAGGCTCAAGGGTTCGGCGTCCTCACCGAGATCGACGTGCGCCAGACCCTCAAGGAGAAGCTCGACATCGACATCGAGCCCCAGATCATCCTCGGCGCCTGCAACCCGCAGCTCGCCCATCGCGCCCTGCAGATCGACCCCCGCGTCGCGGCGCTCCTGCCGTGCAACGTCGTGGTCCGCACCGAACAGGGACGCACCCTCATCGACGCCCTCGACCCGAAGATCATCGCTGAGGTACCCGACAACCCGGAGCTCGCACCGATCGCGGAGGAAGCCGGTCAGCGCATCCAAGCAGCCCTCGACGCGCTCCGGAGCGTCTGAGCGCCACGAGAGGAAGGGATCTCGAGTTCCCGTGTGACGACAGGGTCCGTCTCGGGTTTCCCGCACCCGGATCAGGGCTCCGCCCGGATGCCCGCATCACGCCGAACCCATACCGTGAGCCCAACCCCACACGAAGGAGAAGATCGATGAAGCATCGGCTCATGCAGGGAGTAGTCGCCGCAGTGGTAGCGGTCACCGCACTGTCGTTCGTCGTGCCCGCCAGCGCCCGGCCCGCACCAGGCGCGCAGACTTTCGGAGGTCACGTCGTCAGTTGCCTGAGCGAGATGCGATTCGATGGCGCCGACAACCCGGGCATGCACCGGGGTGCAGCCGGCTGGAACGGTGCTGAGTGCCAGGACTGAACGTGCGAGTTGCTAACTGAGTCCGTTCGGACCGGGTCGAGATCCGGCTGCAGCACTACCGCGACATCAGATGTCAGGATCACCCATCAGTTGCCGACGGTTCCTTCTGCTCGCTGGCGGCACTGTCGACCGTAGGTCAAGCGCTGCGACCCACCTCGAGCCGTTCGTCCTCGGCGGTCTCGGGACCTTGGTGGCCGCCGCAGCAGCTCGCTGCCGCATCGTGTGGCGTGGTCTGCTCAACCGCTGTGATGTCGAGCCCGTGATCGTGGTTGCACCCGCACTTGCCGTGTTCGCATGTCATGTTGGTTCCTCCGTGAGGGTTGCCCACTCTGTCAATCGATTCCTGGCGAGGACGCGACGGGTTCGCACATCGCCCACTCCGTCGGGAACGCATCGAGCGTGACCCCCTCGGGCTCGACCCGCCGGCCACGGTCGTCCGCGATGGCCGATTTGCTCGGAGCACACTCGCAGAGATCGCTGCCACACGGCTTGCCCATCGGAACACCTCGTTGGCCGTCGTCTCGCATGACCTGAGCATCCATGATCGGGTGACATCTGCCATCCGGTCTGGCTACTGATCCGATGGGGAGGTGGACTACGGAGGCGTTGTCATAACTTCCGCTAGCTCATGTTGACCATGACCTTCATGCCCGCCTCGTAATGCCCTTCCTGGTGGCAGCCGATGAGCAGCTCATCGCCCTCGCGGAAGGTGTGTGTGAGCTCAGCCGTGTCCCCAGGGTCGACGGTGATGCCGTTCTCGCCCGAGTCGCCGCTACCTCCATCGTCCATGTTCATGCCGCCGTCGTCGGCGCCGCGCATCTCCATCTCGTGGTCGCCCTGGGCGCTTTCGTCGCCGATGAACGCGTCGTGCGCGACAGCGCCCACGTTGTGGAACACGAACCGCACCGTCTCGCCTGCCTCGACCTGCACCGTCTCAGGGGAGAACTCGATGTCGCGCATCTCGATCTCTACGGTGCGAGTCCCCGGTCCAGCGGTCGTGTCATCGGAGTCGTCTCCGCATGCAGCGAGGGCCAGCACGGCGACGGCGAGCACTGCAGTCATGAGTCTGATCGGGGTTCGGATCACTTGGGCTGACACTCCTCGGGTGGGGGACTAGGGCGCGACGCGCTCGGAGCGCAGGTTACCGAACATTCACGACACGGTGTAGTTGGTCGGCCCGGCCCACACGGCGGCCGGCCGACGTCAACGGCCCACCAGCAGATCCACGGCCACGAGAATGTCGGCAACCGAGCTGGTGGCGGCCTCATCACCGAGATCGATGTGTCGACGGATCTCGCAGTCGAGCACGCCGCGTCCGACAGCGGTGGGGGCTGCCCGCGTGGCCGCAACCTGCGTGAGGATCTCGATGCAGCTGTCACCGCGCTCGATCATGTGCTGCAGCCCGCGGGCCTGGCCCTCGACCTTCCGAAGCCTGGTGACGAGCTCCTCGGCGGTCGCGTTGTGCAGGGTGTGGGTCACAGTGCTGGCTCCTTCGCGCGATAACGGTCTGGGTGCGCGGCGAAATCGGCTCGGCAGGAGTCGGAGCAGAACCACCACTCGTGGCCGTCGGCTTGTAGGTGCAGGGTGGCATCCTGTTCGACGGCCATGCCGCACACGGGGTCAGTGGCCATGCCGGCGAGCTCGCGGAAGGCGCCGTCTTCGAGCCAGAGGACCCGATCGGCCACCTCGCGTAGGCGTTCGTCGTGGCTGACGATGACGATGCTGCGGCCGTCTTCCTCGCTGAGACGACGCAGGAGCCGGGCGACCTCGCGCCCGTGCCCGGAGTCGAGGTTGGCCGTGGGTTCGTCGGCAAGCAGCACGGTCGGGTTGTTGGCCAGGGCGCGGGCGATGGCGACGCGCTGCTTCTCGCCGCCGGAGAGCTGATCGGGCCGGAAGTCGAGGCGGTGACCGAGCCCGACCCGCTCGAGCAGCTCGGTGCCGCGTTCGCGGGCGGCGCGGCCGGTGGTCCCGGCGAGGTTGCAGGCGAGCTCGACGTTCTCAAGCGCGGTGAGGGCGGAGAGGAGGTTGAAGTCTTGGAAGATGAACCCGAGATGGGTCGCCCGCAGCGTCGGAAGGCGCCGCTCGGGGGCGGTGGCGAGGTCGACGCCGTCGATGACGACCGAGCCGCTGGTGGGGCGGAGCATGGCGCCGAGCATGAGCAGCAGCGTGGTCTTGCCGCTGCCGGAGGGTCCCATCACGAGGACGACCTCACCGGCCGCGACGTCGAGGTCGATGTTTGTGACGGCGTGCACGGCGATGTCGCCTTCGCCGAAGGTCTTGGTGAGCCGGCGAACCGAGATCGCGGCTGGCGAGCCGGCAGTGGGCAGCGCCGAAGGGGTGTCCATGGTCAGGGCCTCCTGAAGGCGGTTGCGGG
>JBKJIL010000243.1:0-5530 GCA_046598435.1 Acidimicrobiales bacterium | reverse complement strand
TGAACTCGAAGGACCCGGGTTGACCGGTCGGCAGCTCGAGCACGGTCGAGGCGAACGGCGCCAGGAACCGGTTGACCCCCAGGTCGCCGAAGAGCACCCGGGAGCTGCAGTCACCGTCTTCGCGGCGGTCGAACGTGAGCCGAAGCGGCGTGCCCGTGCGGGCCCGGATGGCATTCGGTTGGTAGCCACCCTGCACCACCACCGTCGCCTCTTGAACGTCGGCGCCGACGGCGGCGGTGGCCTCCGGTCCGGCGCGGAAGAAGAACCGGGCCAGGACGGCAATGAGCGCGACGCCGCCCCCGGTGACCATGAACTGGGCGAGCGACATCGCAGACCTCCTGTTTCGCCTCTCAGCCTGCACCTCTCCTACCCCATGGGGGTAGGGACCTTCGGCACCTCGACACAGGACCTTCGCCCGCGGCGGCTCGGCCGTCGTGAGCGCATGATCAGGTGGAGAGAAGGAGAACCCTCATGAAGAACCTCCACTACGGCCATTGCCTCATCGGTGTCGCCCTCGGCGCCGTCCTGCTCGTTTCCCTCGGCGTATCCGCTGGGACGCTCGGCATCTTCGCCATCGTCCTGATGTGCCCGCTGATGATGTTCGTGATGATGCGCATGATGATGAACGACAACAAGCGCAACAACGACCCCGTCGACCAGGGCCACCCGGTCGACCAGGGCCACCCGGTCGACCACGGCCAGCCCCGCTGAGCACCACGGCGAGCTCTCG
Organism: Acidimicrobiales bacterium; assembly: GCA_046598435.1. Taxonomy (GTDB): domain Bacteria; phylum Actinomycetota; class Acidimicrobiia; order Acidimicrobiales; family VFJN01; genus VFJN01. The sequence continues at coordinate 4,800 of JBKJIL010000243.1, read as the reverse complement.
GGAGGAGGTTCCATGAGCGGCTACAGGCTCGAGAAGGACGACTACCTGATCCGCCTTCGCAAGATCGAAGGCCAGGTCCGCGGCCTCCAGCGTCTCATCGAGGATGACACCTACTGCATCGACGTCCTCACCCAGATCGCGTCGGTCAACGCCGCCCTCAAACAGGTGGCGGTCGGCCTCGTTGACCAGCACCTCCGCCACTGCGTCATCGAGGCCATGACCGCCGACGCCAACGAAGGCGACCGTCGCCTCCGCGAGGCCACCGACGCCATCAAGCGCCTCGTGCAGCTGTAGCTGATCGCGCCGCGTCATCGAGCTCTCCTCGGCGATCAGGTGACGTCGATCATGAGCCGCATGCCACCGGCGTAGTGCCCAGCCTCGTGGCAGCCGATGAGGACATCGTCGCCAGCGGCGAAGGTGTGCGTGAGCTCGCCGGTGTCGCCGGGCTCGACGGTGACGGCGTCGGTCTCGTCCATGCCGTGGCCGTCGCCCATGTCGCCGTTCATCTCCATCTCGTGGTCGTCCTGGGCGGCCTCGTCACCGATGAAGGCGTCGTGGGCGGCGGTGCCGCTGTTGGTGAACACGAATCGGATCGTCTCGCCGTCGGCGACGTCGATGGTGTCGGGGAGGTACTTGTTGTCCTGCATCTCGATCTCGACGGTGCGGTTGGCGTCACCGCCGGCGGTGGTGTCGCTGCCATTGGCGGTGTCGTCAGTCGATCCGCAGGCGGCAGCGGCGAGCGCGAGGGCGAGGACAGCAAGGATGGGGGTGATGCGTCGCATGACGGGTGGTGGCTCCTGGATCGGTGGTGGGGAGGACAGGGTGGATGTGCGTCGTCGGTTTGGTGCGGGCGCGCACCGGCCTCGGGAGCGGCGCGCGTGGGCGCGTCGAGAGGGTGATGCGGGCGCAACGGCGCCTCGTTGGATCTGCGGCTCGAGTGCGGGCGGGCGCCGTTCGGGCGCGTGCAGATCAGGTACTCGGGTTCAACACGTCATCACGCCGAGCTCGACCCAGGCCGGTGGCCGTCGGGATCGAGCCGACGTTCGTCGAGCCACCCGCAGGAGCGCTGGCGTCGTGAACGCGGCTCGTGCGCCGACCTTGCGTCGGGAGGTGATGATCAGCGCGGACGCGGTGACCACGATGGCGACGCAGGCCGCGGCTAGGTGCCCGATGCTGCAGGAAGCGCAGGGATCGCTTGTGTCGTGGTGGTGTCCCCCGGGCGCCGAAGCGGCCTCCGACGTGGGTGCGGTGTGGGCCTCGGCGGCCTGTGCATCGAGGCCGTGCAGGAGCAACACCGCGCCGGCCAGCATCGGCAGCGCGAGCAACATCCACAGCGTTCGACGCGTGCTGACCATCTCGGTCACGCTAACCGCCCCCTTTGGTGTTCGGTTCGCGCTCTCGACGTTCGAGGTTGCGGCACGATGAGGGACATGGCCTACTCGCAGATCTGCCCGCGGTGCGGAGCCGACCTCACTGGTGCGGAGAAGGGTGTGGTGGCCGACGCCGTGGTCGAGCACGCCGCGACCGAGCATCACCACGCGTTGGACCGTGAGGTCGTCCTCGCCCATCTCGAAGGTGTTCGCCCTGGCGACCGCGACGACGCCTAGGTAGTCGCAGAGCCATGGCTTCGGCGGGATCTTCAGTAGACCGCTCTACTACAGGGTGGAATCGGGGCTACTGGCCGGACAACAGGATGGACGGAAGCGCACGTGGCGGGCCATGGCGACGCGGGCTGGACGCCGTTGACGACATTGCCAAGGTTGGGGTCGCGGGTTCGAATCCCGTCGTCCGCTCCAAACATGCAGGTAGGACCCCTGGGCGATGCGTCGCCCGTCCAGCCCGTGACGTCCTGTTGTCGAGCGCGGAGCCGCGGTCACGAAGGTTGGGGTCTACTTCAGGGTTCCGGGGGTCGCTTCGATCGCGATCCGATCGTCCGCAACGCCCGAGTAGCCGCAGGGGGGTGGGTCGCTCAGTGCCGGCCGGTCAGGGTGGGCAGGAGGGCGTGCGCGACTTCGGCGGGACGCTCTTCGTGGGAGAAGAGGCCGGCGCCCTCGATGACCTCGAGCTGGGCGTCGGGGAACGACGCGACCATGGCCTTGGCTTGGTGGACGGGGAAGAACGGGTCCTGGTCTCCCCAGACGAGCTGGACAGGTGCATTGATCCGTCGGTGGAGGTCGGCCAGGTCGTGGACGAGCTGCATGTCGAAGCTGCGTAGGGCCTGGGTGGCGGCGTCGCGGCGGACCGGGATGTCGTGCAGCGGTGCCAGGAAGAGCTCGTCGAACTCGCCGTCGAGGAGCGATGGATCGGCGAACGCGTCGCCAAGGACGAGGCGGAGGCGACGGATGCGGGGCTGGCCGGCGACCCAGCCGAGGCCGGCGCTGAAGCCGGGGAGGTGTCGGGCGGCGATGAAGGACCTGAACCGCCAGCCGGGTTGGAGTGGCTCGGTGTTGATCAGCCCCATGGCGCTCAGCCGCGAGTCGCCGGCCATGGCGTGCCGGGCGATCAGACCTCCGCTGTCATGACCGACGACCGCGATCTCGTCGAGCCCGAGCAGGTCGACGATCTGCCGCACGGATTCGATGTGCTGTCGGATCGTCACGATCGTGTCCGCGTCGAAGCGGCTGGAGCCGGCCGAGGGGAGGTCGACGAGATGGCACGTGATGTGGTCCGCGAGGTACGGCAAGAGGGTTCGGAAGGTTGCGCCACTGACGGGCCATCCGTGGACGAAGAGCACGTCGGGGCCGGTCCCGACGCGGCGGTAGGCGGCCTCGCCCGCCCCGACGTCCAAGAAGCGGTCGGGCGGACGTCGGAACAGTTCGGTGGCCTCGGCGGCGGTGAGGGCGGTCATGCCGCGCTGGGGTCGTGGATCGTGGCGGCCGTAGCGAGGTCGAAGTAGTCCCGCCAGATCGTGATCTTGGCGTCGTGGACCTCGAACACGCTCGTAACGGGCAGCTCGCGCCAGCCGTGGTCGAGGCGATGGCGGTCGAGCCGCTTGAGGAACACCACTGGGCCGGCGGCCGCGGTGCGGAGGTGGACGAACTCGTTCTCGTGGATGGGTGCGAAGAACGGTCCGAGGACCTCCCGGACTCCGGCGTGGCCGTGAACTGTGCCGATCGGCACGTTCGTGCGCTCGCGTTCGTCGCTGAGATGTTGGAGGGCAGCGTCGAAGTCTATCGCTGCACATGCCTCGAGGAACGCGTCGACCACGGCAGTTGGTGACAGTGCTGGTGCGGTCATGCGTCGGCTCCTGGTCGAGTTGTAGTGATCACTGCGAACAATAGTTGTAGCGATCACTACAATTAAGGCCATGGGCCACAAGCACACGAGGGCCGAGATCCTCGACGGGGCGTTGATGGCTGCCTTCGACGACGGGCTGAGCCAGCTCACCTTCGGGCGACTGGCCAAGCGCCTCGGGATCAGCGACCGCGTCATCGTCTACTACTTCCCGACCAAAGCCGATCTCGTCAGCGACGTCATCGTCGCCATGGGCCTCCGCCTCCACGAGACCCTCGCGCCCGCGCTGGCCGAGCGCGCGGCCGACCACCTCCAGCTCATCACCGCAGCGTGGCCGATCATCACCACCACAGAGGCTGACGCCGTGTTCGCCCTCTTCTTCGAGGCCAACGGGCTTGCCGCCACCGGCCGGGAGCCCTACCGATCGCTCATCCCGACCCTGGTCGAGATGTGGATCGACTGGGCAGCTGAGTTCATCGACGGAACTCCCGAGGAGCAGCGCATCGAGGCAGAGACTGCGATCGCGGTGATCGACGGACTCATCCTCCTTCGCCTGCTGGCCGGAGCCGAACCAGCCGAGCGCGCGGCTCGCCGACTCGGGATCGGCTGAGATTTCGGTAGACCGCTCTACTACGAGGAGACTGCTGAGCAAGTCGCTTGTGGGATGCGCTCGCGGGCTCGGGGAAGGCCCGAACCAGAGTTCCGGCGTGGAGAGGGTATGAGGGGGTCACCCGGTCGGGTTGACCGGTGGGCGGGCGGTTCCTTCGATGCCGTTGCCGGGACTGCCGGTTAGGTGATGGCCCAGCCTTGGGTGTCACGGTGGAGGCCGAGGGTGAGGAGGCGTCGCAGGTTTCTCCTGCGGGGCACCTCGACCTTCCGTTCAGCCGATTGGTGCGACCGACATGCCGAGAGCTTCGGCGGCGGCGAGCAGCGCCCGGTCTCCGGCCACGACGATGAGGTCGAGGTCATCAACGCGGCGTGCGGCGGCGAGGTGAACCGCGTCGTAGGCGCGCAGACCTTGGTCCTCGGCGAGATCGCCCGCCTCGCGGATCAGGTCTTCGTCCGCGTCAACCATGTCGATCTGGTCGATCAGGCCCTCCAGATCGCCGACGGAGGACCGGAGGTGCTTCGATGAGATGCGGCCGATGCGAGCAGCCTGGGCGAGAGCAGCCCGGGCCTCGACGTGGGAGAGCCGGACGCTCACGAGTCGGTCGGCTCGGTCCCAGATGTCCCCGGCGGTCCGGGTGCCGATCTCGTCGACGAGCAACGGGACGATGGCCGACGTGTCGAAGTAGGCGATCACCGCCGCTGTTCTGCGACTAGGTCTGACACGGGTCCTGCGGTCTTGAGGGGCTTCGGGCGTGCTCGCCTGCTCTGTGCCGCGGGTGTGACGAGGCCCTGCGCGATCAGTCGGTCGATCGTCCGTTCGCCGTCCATCGGGAGTACGCGGGCGATCGCACGCCCTCGATCGGTCACCACGACTTCCTCGCCGTCCTGGACGCGGTCGAGATAGCGGCTGAGGTGGTCTCGAAGCTCACGGATGCCGACTTCTGTCATGACGCCATT
>JBKJIL010000218.1:0-4794 GCA_046598435.1 Acidimicrobiales bacterium | reverse complement strand
GCCGACTACGCCCGCAAGGGCATCGCGCGAGGTCGCAGCGCAACCGCCGTGCTGTACACCGACGGGATCCTCATCGCCGCCGAGAACACGTCGGCCACCTTGCACAAGGTGAGCGAGATCTACGACCGCATCGCCTTCGCCGGCGTGGGCAAGTACAACGAGTTCGACCAGCTCCGCATCGCGGGTGTGCGGCACGCCGACCTCAAGGGGTTCAGCTACAGCCGGGAGGACGTCGACGCGCGCAGCCTGGCCAACGCCTACGCCCAGATGCTGGGTCAGATCTTCACGCACGAGATGAAGCCGATGGAGGTGGAGATCCTGGTCGCCGAGGTGGGTGCCACCCAGGACGGCGACCAGCTCTTCCACATCCTCTACGACGGGTCCGTGGTGGACGAGGAGCGCTACAGCGTCATCGGCGGCGACGCCGAGGCCATCGGGGATCGCCTCGAAGCGGCCTTCCAGCCCGACCTCGACCTCGCCGGCGGCCTCAACGCCGCGGTGGGTGCGCTGGCCGGCCCTGATCGCGTCCTCGCCCCCCACGACCTCGAGGTCGCCGTGCTGTCCCGCAGCAACGGTCGTCGCGCCTTCCGGCGCATCACCGACGCCGAGCTGGCGTCGCTCCTCCCACCCGTCTAGCGCGCACCAGCGACCTGGCGCGAGCCGGCTCGAGATCCCGTGCAAGGTCCTCGGGGCGCGCGCTGTACGGTTTCGCGCAATTCGTCCGGAACGCTGGGGAGGTGGCCGGTGGCACTGCTGGAGCTCGTTGGCGTGTCGAAGCGGTATGAGCAGGGCGGCGACGAGGTCGTCGCGCTCGATGGAGTCGACCTGACGGTCGAGGAGGGCGAGACGCTGGCGCTCGTCGGCCGCAGCGGCTCGGGCAAGTCGACGCTGCTGCACCTCGCCGGCGGCCTCGACCGGCCCGACGCCGGGACCGTGCGCCTCGCCGGGCGCGACCTGGCCGAGCTGTCGGTCGGTGAGCGGGCCCGCCTGCGGCGTCGCGAGATCGGCTTCATCTTCCAGTTCTTCCACCTCGTCCCTGGCCTCACGGTGGCCGAGAACGTGGAGCTCCCGCTCCTGCTCGACAAGCGTCGCGACCGGGCGGGGCGGATCCCGGCCCTCCTCGACCGCCTCGGCCTCGGCCACCGCTCGCACCACCAGCCAGGCCAGCTGTCGGGCGGGGAGATGCAGCGCACTGCCATCGCCCGGGCGCTCGTCGCCGGCCCGCGGATCGTGCTGGCCGACGAGCCCACCGGCAACCTCGACTCCACCTCCGGCGCTGCCATCCTCGACCTGCTCACGGAGGTGGTGGCCGACTCGGGTGCCGCGCTGGTGCTCGTCACGCACGACGCCGCCGCGGCTGCCCGGGCGCAGCGCACGCTCCACGTTCGTGACGGTCGGTTGCGGGGTGCGCCGAACGCCGAGCCGGCGGCCGCCCCGGTGCGGTCGCGCCGGGTGCTGCGGGCCGCGACCGTCGGCGCGCAGTAGGCGACCGTGCGCCGGTTCCGCCTCCTGGTGCTGCGTCGGCTGACCCAGGCCCCGCTCCGCATGGCCATGACGGCCGTGGCGATCGCGGCGGGGGTGGCCCTGGCCGTCTCCATCACCGTGCTGCTGTCGAGCATCGATCGATCGCTGGTCGTGTTCGGGCGGGGCATGGCCGGTCCGGCCGAGCTCCGCATCACGGGTGCCACCCTCCGCGGTGGTCTGCCGATCGGTGCGCTCGAGGTGGCGGCGGAGGTGGACGGCGTCGCCCAGATCGTGCCGATGGTGCAGACCGTCGCGCCCACGCAGGCCAGCGGCGGCGGTCCTGTGGAGCCCGCGCTGGTCCTGGGCGTCGACTGCCGCGTCGAGCTCCTCGTCGGATCCTTCGGCTGCGATCCCGCCGGCTTGGCCGCAGCCCCGGGCCCGGTGGCGGTCGGGCCGGGCCAAGCGGTGGGAGCGGGTGCCGTGCTGCGCACCGACAAGGGACGGGTCCCGCTCATCGGCACGCCGGTCGTCGACGGGCTCGGTGACGTGGGCGCCGGCCGGGTGGTGGTGCTGCCCCTGGCGGTGGCCCAGGACCTGTTCACGCGCCCGGGCCAGGTCGATGTGGCCTACGTGCTGCTGGCCGACGGCGCCGACGCCGCTGAGGTCCAGGCCCGCCTGCAGTCGGCGTTGGGGGAGCAGCTCCCGGTGCTGTCAGCCGACGCCCCGCCCGCGGGCGCCAACGCCGTGCTGGGGGCGGCCGTGCCCATCTACTCCCTCATGGGGATCTTCGCCTTGGGCATCGGCGGGGTGCTGGTGGCCAACACGGCCGCCATGTCCCTCGAGTCCCGGCGTCGGGAGCTGGCCGTGATGGGGGCGCTGGGCGGCCACCCGCGCACCGTGGTGGGGACGACCGTGATCGAGATGCTGGTCCTGGGTGCTGTCGGCGGCGTCCTGGGCAGCTTCGGCGGGGTCGTGGTCGCCCGGCCCATCGTCGCCAGCCTCTCCACGTTCACGGAGTCGATCGCCGGCGCGCCCCTCACCACCCACATGTCCCTCAGCAGCCTGGTGACCGGCCTCGTGCTCGGGATGGGTCTCGGCGGGTTGGCCGCCCTCATCCCGGCCCGGCGCGCCACCCGCATGGACATCGCGGCAGAGCTCTCGGGCCGTGAGGCGGCCGATCGGGCCAAGCCGGTGCGCCTCGGCCGGCGGGCGCTGGCGTGGTCTGCCCTCACGGTGCTCGGGGCGGCGGGGGCCTGGGCGGCCCCACGTGGCGGCGGACTCGAACCCTGGCAGGCCGCCATCGTCACCCCGGCGTTCCTGGCGGTGCTGGTCGGCGGGCTGTTCGCGAACGCCGCCTTCGCCCCGATGCTCGTCGGTCGTCTTGCCGCCGCAGCTCGGGGATCCGGCTCCGCGCCGCTGCGCCTCAGCTTGGCCGCGGCTCGGCGAGACCACCGCCGCACCGGGATGCTGGCGGTGGCGGTTGCCGCGGCCGTCAGCACCGCCTTCGTCACCGAGGGCTCCAGCGCCTCCGCCCGAGCGTCGATCGAGGCGTCGTTCGCCCGCAACGGCCCGGGGATCGACGTGGCGACGGTCCCCCAAGGAGAGGGCCACGGGCCGCAGGTGCCGCCCGACCTCATCAGGGAGCTCGACGCGCTGCCGGGTGTCGCAGAGGTCGTCCAGGGCCAGGTCGTGTTCGCCGGCCGAGGCGCGGAGCTGATCCTCGTGCAGGCGGTCGCCGACGACCGCCTGACCACGCACGTGGTGGACGGCGTGGCCGACCCGGCTCGTCTCGCGGCCGGCGAGGTCCTGATCGGTACGGGACTGGCCCGACGCCAGGGCATCCGAGCGGGGGACGAGGTCGAGCTGACCACACCGACCGGCGCAGTCCGGCTCCCGGTGCAGGGCGTGTGGGAGGACGGCAACAACGTGGGGGCCAACATCACGATGTCGTCTGGTCTGCTGGGCGAGCTCTTCGGACCGCAGCCACCCGAGTTCGTCGCCGCCCGCCCCGCCGCCGGCGTGACCGAGCGCGCCCTGGCGCAGCAGGTGCGCGCCGCTCAGCTCGATCCCGAGCTCCGCACCCGCTCCTCCTCCCAGGTGGCCTCCGACATCGCCGACGCCGTCGACGAGCAGTTCGCCTCGTTCCGCGTCATGCAGCGGGCCCTGCTGGTGGTGCTCTTCGTGGCCGTGCTGTCGAGCCTCCTGCTGTCCGGGGTGCAACGACGACGCGAGCTGGGACTCCTCGCCGCCGTGGGCGCCGATCCACCGGGCCTGGCCCGGACCCTCCTGCTGGAGGCAGGGGTCGTGGCCGTGGTCGGCGTCGGGCTCTGTCTCGTGATGGGGCCGCTGACGATGTGGACGATGAACCGCGTCCTGCCCTTCGTGGTGGGGTTCAACAACCAGCTCGTGTTCGACTGGTTCGCCCTCGTCAGCTCGGGCGCCATCTCGGTCGTCGTCGTCCTCCTGGGTGCCGCCTGGCCGGCCCGCAGCGCGGCCCGCACCGAGGTGCTCGAGGCATTGCGCTACGAGTGACCCGCCACGGGGTTAGGTTGCTCCCATGGAGCGCCGGATCTTCGGACTCGAGAACGAGTACGGGGTCACGTGCACGCTCCGGGGCCAGCGGCGGCTCAGCCCCGACGAGGTCGCCCGGTACCTCTTCCGCCGGGTCGTGTCGTGGGGCCGGAGCAGCAACGTCTTCCTGGCCAACGGTGCCCGGCTCTACCTCGACGTCGGCTCGCACCCCGAGTACGCCACACCGGAGTGCGACTCGATCCTCGACCTCGTCACCCATGACAAGGCGGGCGAGCGCATCCTCGAGCAGCTCCTCGGCTCGGCCGAGCAGCGCCTGCGCGAGGAGGGCATCCGGGGCGTCATCTACCTCTTCAAGAACAACACCGATTCGGCCGGTAACAGCTACGGCTGCCACGAGAACTACCTGACCTCCAGGCGAGACGACTTCAGCTACTACGCCGAGGTGCTGATCCCGTTCCTGGTCTCCCGCCAGATCTATGCCGGGGCCGGCAAGGTGCTGCAGACGGCCAGGGGGGCCATCTACTGCGTGTCCCAGCGGGCCGAACACATCTGGGAGGGCGTTTCCTCCGCCACCACCCGCTCACGGCCCATTATCAACACCCGCGATGAACCGCACGCCGACGCGGAGTTCTTCCGCCGGCTCCATGTCATTGTGGGCGACTCCAACATGTCCGAAACCACGGCCCTGCTCAAGGTCGGAACCGTGGACCTCATCCTGCGCATGATCGAGGCGGGGGTGATCATGCGCGACATGAGGATGGAAAATCCCATCCGCAGCATACGCGAGATTTCCCACGA